>DJMK01000165.1 GCA_002436485.1 Proteobacteria bacterium UBA6492 | reverse complement strand
GCCCGCTTCCAGTGCCGCTTCCATCAGCGCATCTTCATCGGACCCACTCGGATATTCGAGAATACCGCGCTTGGTAAACAGGTAAGCAACCGATCCATCGGTCCCCAGGTTACCACCAGACTTGGTAAAGGCATGGCGAACCTCCGACACAGTCCGGTTACGATTGTCTGTCAGGCAGTCGACCATCACGGCCACGCCGTTGGGCCCATATCCCTCGTAACGCACCTCGTCGTAATTGTCAGTGTCTTGCGCACCCGCACCGCGTTTGATGGCATTATCGATGGTATCGCGTTTCATATTAGCCGAAAGGGCCTTGCTGACGGCATCGCGCAACCGGGGGTTGGAGTCCTGGTCAGGTCCACCCATCTTGGCCGCGACCACGATCTCGCGAATTAATTTGGTGAATATTTTGCCTCGTTTGGCGTCCTGGGCCGCTTTTTTGTGCTTAATATTTGCCCATTTACTGTGTCCAGCCATAACTACCTCTCGCTGATAACTGCGCAAAGTTTACCACTGATGGGTTAAACACAAAAAGGAAGTATTAAAAAAAGAGTGCGCCGGTAAATGCCGGCCCTGGATGGGAATGACGCCTAATCCGGAAGATAAATAGCCGTCTGCTCGAGGCCACCCTGGCCAGTGTCATAGGTAAAACTGTGCTTACCGACCTTAACTACGTCACCCTGTTTGAGCAATTGCCTGTCGATTTTGACATCGTTCACCTTGGTACCGTTGGTGCTGCCCAGATCTTCCACGTAAAAATCGAAATGGTCTTCAAGGTACTCACTCGGTTCGCGTACAAAACGGCAATGGCGGCCACTGATCGCCTGGTCGTCGAGCTGAATGTCATTGCTCGGTTTGCGCCCGAGCACGATCTCGTCCTTGTCCAGATTGTAATCGCGCAGGTTAACACCATCGTGTGTCAAAATTAGTCTTGCCATCGTATCAATCTGCCTCGTTAAACTGTAATCGGGTACCAGCTACTTCGATCACATCACCGCTCTTGAGGGGCATGCTTTGTGCCCCAATCGGCTGGTTATTCAACTTGGGCGGATTACTGTCATCACCAACACCACTCATTGGCATGAGGAAAAAGTTATTGCCTCGCTTGGCAATCACGGCGACCTGCACACCAGGCGAGCCCAGCGTTGTATAAGGTTTGTTAAGTATGATCTGTTCGCCCGACTTTGGTCCGTTCATGACTTTGACAAATCCTTTCTTCGGTGTGATGCCCTGTTGTTTTACAGGCGTACTGGCTGCTGGAATCATGACCGTCTTGTCAAACTCACCGGCTGTATCATCGACAAACTTGAATTCATGGCGACCAATTTTTACTACATCACCATGGTTAAGCTGTCGCTTGCTAATACGCTTGCCATTTAGCACCACACCATTGGTACTGCCGAGGTCTTCAACATACACATGTTGTAACTTGAGAAATACAGCATGATCACCGCTCACCGTTGGGTCTTCGAGGTGAATATCATTATGCGGTTTACGACCCACAGTGGTTCGCTCATTCGTTAAACGATATTCCCTGATCACAGCACCGTCGTGGGTGAGGATTAGTCGTGACATTGCAATAATTTTCCTTGTTAATTAATCTTTACCGACTTCCACATCGGTTTCCTGACTTTCACCCGGCGATAAACCCTGCTCGTCCGAAAATGCTTCGTGCAAAGTTACCAGAATCACTGATATGTTATCAGTGCCGCCTTTCTCATTTGCCAACCTGACCAGCTCGTTCGCGGCCAGTTGCAGATCTGGGGCCTTATCCATGATGGCGGTTTGTATATCGGCATCACTGACCAGATCACTTAATCCGTCTGAACATAACAAGTATATATCATCTTTGTCATAGTCTTCGGTGGCGACATCAACTTCCACTTCCGGGGCAATTCCCAGCGCACGTGTAATCAGGTTGCGACTGGAAGAAATCATCGCTTCTTCCTGGCTCAAATAACCGTTGTCGACCATTTCCTGTACCAGGGAATGATCCTGGGTGATCTGTTTGAGTTCAGCGTTTCGTATACGATAGATACGCGAATCACCCACGTGCGAATAGGTAATCTTGTCATCATAAAAAAGAGCCAGACAAAGCGTGGTACCCATTCCAGCACAATCAGGCCTTGAATTCGCCTGCTCGTGAATCTCTTCGTTGGCGTATATCACCGCTTCACGGACTGCATCATCCGATTTGATAACACCGGTAGCCTTCATCTCTGGGCTAAGCACATCCAGCAGCGCATCATGCACGGCCGTGACGGCCATCTCGCTGGCCACTTCACCGGCGTTATGCCCGCCCATACCGTCAGCCAGCAGTACGAGCCCGAGATCCTTGTCCCAGCTGATGCAGTCTTCGTTGTGCTCACGGTTCATACCGACATCGGTTACACCGTAAACCGCCAATTTTAAGCCATTCGCCAACACTGACTTGTTATCCTCACTCATAAACGCTCAATACAGCGCTCCAACGCATTCGAAAAGCGCTCACCGGTCTGGAACCTTTTATCGGCTTCCTTAGCCAGCGCCTTGTTAATAATCCGACTCACACATGATGGTAAATCGGGCCTGAACAACCTCACATCCGGGTGCTTTTCATTAGCAATCTTGTACATCAAACTTGCCAGAGATTCACCTATGAATGGC
>DJMK01000154.1 GCA_002436485.1 Proteobacteria bacterium UBA6492 | reverse complement strand
ATGACCTGGTCGATATTGAAGCGATGGATGAGGAACAGGCTGCCAAACTCATCATGACCGCACGTGCGCCATGGTTTGAAGAACAACAGGCAAGCGAGTAAGAAGCAGGACAAAGCAGGGATAAAGAGAGTTTTATGGCTGAAGTTACCGTCAAACAGTTTGCAGAAGTAGTTGGAATCTCAATCGATCGTCTGCTCGAGCAATTGCGCGAGGCTGGCGTTGAAGTCACTGATGCCGATGCCAGGATTTCCGATGAAGAAAAAATGGAACTACTGGGTCATTTGCGTCGCAAACATGGTGAAGATGCCAAGGCAGAGTCTGGCGGGAAGAAAATCACCCTGAAACGCAAGACCTCCTCGGAACTCAGGCTGACCGGTTCACAGGGTAAGACCAAATCTGTGACGGTAGAAGTGCGCAAGAAGCGTACCTATGTGAAGCGTAGCGTTGTCGAGGAAGAGGAAGCGAAAAAACTCGAAGAGCTGCGTGTGCAGCGTGAAAAGGAAAAGGCCGAGCAGGACGCACTGGAGCAGGAAGCCAAGCGCAAGGTCGAGGAGCTCGAAGCGAAAAAACAGGCCGAGGAAGAAGCGCGCAAGAAAGCCATTGAACAGGCGCAGGTCGACAAGGAACAAGCCAAGGAACAGGCCAAGAAAGTGGCCCAGGAAGAGCTGGCTAAGAAGCAGGCCGCCGAGCAACAGGACACCCGGGGTAGAAAGAAGCGCAAGAAAGAACATGCAGCCGGTGAGGATTTTGCTGGTCGCAAAGGCAAGACACGTTATGGCCGTGAAGAACTGCACGTCAGCGCCGAGATGTCAGGCCGGCGTAAAAAGAAAAAGCCATCCCGTAAAGTCACTACTGCTCAGACCGAGGAACACGGCTTTACTCTGCCGACGGCACCGGTCAAACGCGAAGTGGCCATTCCAGAGACGATTACCGTTGCTGAGCTGGCACAGAAAATGTCCATCAAGGCAGCCGAAGTGATCAAGGTGATGATGAACATGGGTACCATGGTAACCATTAACCAGGTGCTGGATCAGGAAACGGCACAGATCGTTGTTGAGGAACTGGGCCATCAGCCAAAGCTGATCAAAGCAGATGCGATCGAAGAATCCATCATTGAAGAAGAAGTAGAAACCGGTGAGCTTGAAAACCGTGCACCGGTGGTTACCATCATGGGTCACGTTGACCATGGTAAAACTTCGTTACTGGATTACATTCGCACTAGTCGTGTAGCCTCCGGTGAGGCAGGTGGCATTACCCAACACATTGGTGCGTATCATGTGAATACACCTAACGGTGACATTTCATTTCTCGATACACCGGGCCACGCGGCGTTTACCGCTATGCGTGCACGTGGTGCCCAGGCAACCGATATCGTGGTGCTGGTTGTCGCGGCCGATGATGGCGTGATGCCACAAACCCGTGAAGCAGTACAACATGCCAAGGCGGCAGGTGTTCCGCTAATTGTTGCTGTGAACAAGATTGACAAACCCGAAGCCGATCCCGATCGTGTCAAAAATGAACTGGCGCAGGAAGAAGTAATACCGGAAGAGTGGGGCGGCGATACCATGTTTATCAACGTGTCGGCACATTCCGGCGAAGGTGTCGACTCGTTACTTGAATCCATACTGCTAGTAGCAGAAGTGCTTGAACTCAAAGCAGTACGCAACGGGCCGGCCAAGGGTATCGTGATTGAATCACGCCTGGATAAAGGACGTGGTCCGGTTGCTTCTGTACTGGTGCAAAAAGGCACGCTCAAACGTGGCGACATGTTGCTGGCCGGTCTTGAATACGGTCGTGTGCGCGCCTTGGTCAATGAAAATGGCCAACAGGTTGAAGAAGCCGGTCCCTCGATTCCGGTTGAAGTACTTGGTTTGTCCGGTGTGCCAACTGCCGGTGATGAAGCGACCGTGGTGAAAGATGAGCGCAAGGCACGTGAGGTAGCACAGTTTCGCCAGGGTAAATACCGTGATGTGAAACTGGCGCGCCAACAGGCCGCCAAGCTGGAAAACATGTTTAGCAAGATGGAAGAGGGTGAAGTGATGACCCTTAACATCGTGTTGAAAGCGGACGTGCAGGGTTCGGTGGAAGCCATCAGTGATTCACTGGTCAAGCTTTCTACGGACGAGGTCAAAGTCAATATCGTCGCATCCGGTGTGGGTGGTATTACCGAGTCAGACGTTAACCTGGCAATGGCATCCAATGCCATTATGATTGGTTTTAACGTGCGTGCCGAGTCATCAGCCAAACGTCTGATCGATGAAGAAGATATTGACCTGCATTACTACAGTGTCATCTATGAACTGATCGACGAAGTGAAGTCAGCCATGACAGGTATGCTGGCACCAGAATTCAAGGAAGAGATCATCGGGCTTGCCGAAGTACGTGATGTGTTCCGTTCACCGAAGTTTGGCAGCATTGCCGGATGCATGGTTATCGATGGCGTAGTCAAGCGCAATAACCCGATTCGCGTATTGCGTGACAATGTCGTTATTTATGAAGGCGAACTTGAATCATTGCGTCGCTTCAAGGACGATGTCAACGAAGTAAAACAGAACATGGAATGTGGTATCGGCGTCAAGAACTACAATGACGTGAAGGCGGGCGACCAGATAGAAGTGTATGAACGCGTACAGGTACAAAGAACGCTCTAATCTTAACTAGCTGGGTACACATGCCAAAAGATTTTGAACGCACCCGTCGCGTTGGTGAGCAATTGCAACGCGAACTCGCTACTATTATTCAGCAGGAGCTGCGCGATCCACGCCTCGGCATGGTGACCATCTCGGCGGTGGAAGTCAGCAAGGATATGAGCGTGGCCAAAGTGTTTTTTACCATGCTGGACGAAAGCTCTGATCACACCAAGGCCATCGAAGCCTTGCAGCATGCCGCCGGTTTCCTGCAACATGAACTGGGCCGCCGCGTGCAACTGCGTACCATTCCCAGGCTACGTTTTGCCTATGATGAATCCATTGAGCGTGGTTCCGCCTTGTCGGCCTTGATCGACACAGCTGTAAAAACCGATCGCGCCAAGCACGTAGAGGATGACGATGGGGCGTAAACGGCAACGCGGCCGCGATGTGCACGGTATCCTGTTACTCGACAAACCGGTTGGTATTACCTCCAACACCGCGCTACAAAAAGTCAAACGTCTGTATTTTGCCAAAAAGGCCGGCCACACTGGCAGTCTCGATCCGCTGGCCAGCGGCCTGTTACCTATCTGCCTTGGCGAGGCAACAAAACTGTCCGCTTTTCTACTGGATGCAGACAAGGCGTATGAGGGTACTTGTCAGCTGGGTGTGAAAACCTCCACCGGTGATGCCGAAGGGGAGGTGTTATCACAAAAATCTGTACCTGCGCTTAGCGAAGAAAAGATTCAAAACCTCATGGCTGGCTTTCTTGGACCACAGGAGCAGGTGCCACCCATGCATTCGGCCATCAAGATTGACGGGCAGCCCCTCTACAAGCTTGCACACAAGGGTATCGAGGTTGAACGCAAGGCCCGCCAAATCGAAATTTACTCGCTCGAGTTGCTGGAACTGGCTGAAGACAGTTTCCGTTTTAGTCTGCGTTGTTCCAAGGGCACCTATGTGCGCACCCTGGTCGAGGACATGGGCGAAGCACTGGGCTGCGGGGCGCATCTCGGTGCGTTGCGGCGAACAGCGGTAGGTCAATTCTCCCTCGAGGATGCGGTGACCCTGGAGCAACTGGAACAGACCAAGGAGACCGGACATGACCAGGGGCTGGATGCCCTGCTGACCCCGATGGAACAGGCGCTGGAAGGCTGGCCGGCGGTGCGGCTGAGTGATAATTCTGCCTACTATGTACGCCAGGGCCAGGCGGTGCTGGTGCCCCAGGCCCCCACCAGCGGCTGGGTCCGGCTGTTTGCGGGGAATGACAATTTTCTGGGCGTGGGGCAGATACTCGATGATGGCAGAGTGGCCCCCAAGCGGCTGGTAAATACCGGTTAATGCAGGAAATTTATCAATATATTAGTTGTAACGCATGGGTGGGCGCGGGTAAAATACGCGCTCTTTTTTGACCGTATATCGCTAGATAACAGGAGTTTGTAATGTCACTGAGTGCCGAAAATAAGGCCCAGATTGTGGACGAATTTGGACGTGGAACCAATGACACGGGTTCGCCCGAAGTACAGGTAGCGCTGCTGTCTGCGCGCATCAATGATCTGTCTGATCATTTCAAGAAGCATATTCATGACCACCACTCTCGCCAGGGGTTGCTGCACCTGGTAAGCCAGCGCCGTAAGCTGCTGGATTACCTGAAGAACAAGGACCTGCAGCGTTACCGCGACCTGATTGGTCGACTCGGACTCCGTAAATAAAAAGGCGAAAGGTGGAATATGTCACTCCCAGATCCAATAGTTAAAGAATTTCAATACGGCAAACACACAGTACGCTTGGAGACGGGACAGATAGCCCGCCAGGCAGACGGTGCAGTCATGGTACACATGGGTGATACCGTGGTCATGGTCACCGCCGTGGTGGAAAAGAACTCCGGTGAAGGCAAGGATTTCTTCCCTCTCACCGTGAATTACCAGGAAAAAACCTATGCCGCCGGCCGTATTCCCGGCGGTTTTTTACGTCGTGAAGGTCGTCCGTCAGAGACAGAAACCCTGACCTGCCGCCTGATCGATCGTCCCATTCGTCCGTTATTCCCGGATGGCTTCACCAAAGAGACGCAAGTCATTGCAACCGTCGTGTCGCTGGATCCCGCGGTCACCCCGGATATTCCAGCCATGATTGGTACCTCTGCCGCACTGGCATTGAGTGGTGCGCCATTTAACGGCCCGATTGGTGCGGCGCGTGTTGGTTACAGGAACGGCGAATACCTGTTAAACCCCAGCATGGACGAGTTGAAAGATTCGGACCTGGACCTGGTGGTGGCCGGTACCAATCATGCTGTGCTAATGGTGGAATCCGAAGCCAAGTTACTGTCTGAAGAAGTCATGCTGGGTGCCGTAGTGTTTGGTCACGATCAGCAGCAAGTTGTCATTAATGCCATCAATGAACTGGCCAAAGAGGTCGGTGTAACCCCGATGGAATGGACGGCGCCCGAAAAGAATACGTCATTGGCCGAGGCCGTTGCTGCACAGTGTGAAGCCGACCTGCGTGAAGCCTACAAGATTCATGAAAAGCAGGCGCGGTATGCCGCTATTGATGCAATCGTTGCCGCTGTGAAAGAAAAGCTGGTCAACGAAGACGAAGGCCCAACCGGTAACGATGTCTACGGTGAAATTGATTCATTGAAGAAAAAGATTGTGCGTGGCCAGATTCTTGCCGGTGAGTCACGTATTGATGGCCGTGATACCAAGACCGTGCGTCCAATTACCGTTAAAGTCGGTGTACTGCCGCGCACCCATGGTTCGGCACTGTTTACCCGTGGTGAAACCCAGGCACTGGTTGTGACCACGCTGGGTACAGAAAAAGATGCACAGATCATCGATGCGCTGGAAGGTTCCTACCGCGAGCCATTCATGTTGCACTATAACTTCCCACCGTTCTCGGTTGGTGAAACCGGTCGTACCGGCAGCCCAGGTCGTCGTGAAGTCGGTCATGGTCGACTGGCACGCCGCGGTGTTTCCGGTGTGATGCCGAAAATGGAAGACTTCCCGTACAGCATTCGTGTTGTATCAGAAATTACCGAATCCAATGGTTCCAGCTCCATGGCCAGTGTCTGTGGTAGCTCACTGTCCATGATGGATGCAGGTGTACCGACTGCTGCACCGGTTGCCGGTATAGCCATGGGTCTGATTAAAGAAGGCGATGAGTTTGCCGTGCTGAGTGACATNNCTGGGTGATGAAGATCATCTGGGCGACATGGATTTCAAAGTGGCCGGTAGCAAAGACGGTATTACCGCACTGCAAATGGACATCAAGATCGAGGGCATTACCAAGGAGATCATGGAGATCGCACTTGAGCAGGCTAAGGGTGGCCGTATGTTCATCCTGGATGCCATGAATGCCGTGATCGACAAGCCGCGTGAAGTAATGTCAGAACATGCGCCGCGTTATGTCACTATCAAGATCAACCCGGATAAGATTCGTGATGTCATTGGTAAAGGTGGCGCCACCATTCGCTCTATTACTGAAGAAACTGGTTGCTCTGTAGATATTAACGACGACGGCATCGTCAAAATCGCATCCAATGATTCAGCTGCCGCTGAAAAAGCGCGTGGTATGATCGAACGTCTGACTGCGGATGTCGAAGTAGGCAAGATATACGAAGGCCGCGTCGCTAAGTTGATGGATTTCGGTGCATTCGTCAACATCCTGCCCGGTAAAGACGGACTGGTGCACGTTTCACAGATTTCCGAGGAGCGTGTCGAGAATGTCAGCGACGAGCTGAGTGAAGGTCAGGTAGTTAAGGTCAAGGTCCTGGAGATCGACAAGCAGGGCCGTATTCGCCTGTCGATGAAAGCCGTGGTTGCCGAGATTAGCAGTTAATAGCCGAACAATAATCACTAAGCTATTTAATAAACCAGCCTGATGGCTGGTTTTTTTTGTCTGGCATTTATGCCTGGCTACTCTTTTTCTTCTGCCTTTGTCAACATACTTTCAATTAGCGATTGAACAATACAAGGACTTGTCAAGATCGGCTGTTCGCAGAGAGTTCGCGCTTTCTTCATAATCTTGGATTATTGCAGCAAAAAATTATTTTCTATAAAAACGGTCATCGAAAATAATCTTTATTTATTATCAGTTAGTTACAAATCTAATAAAGTAAACCATTAAATAACAACATAATAATATTATGAGCTGTTGTTTGTATTGGTTTATCAATATGAGTACAAATACCTTCGGTTGAAATTAGGAAGTGTCATGCACAGGCAGTGCATAAAAGAAAAAATAAAAATTTTTATTTAATTTAGAACAATATTAAGAGCAAAACTAAAACTACCTAGGAGGAAACACAACATGGTGTACACCAAGAAGAGCCCTGCGCTGTTCATTATTGGCGTCATCATGCTGGCGATCTGGTATACAACAGATGCTGGTATGTTGGCGGGCTATATTGAACATCTCGCAAATGGCAAGAAGTATAAATACACTGCGGAGCTCACATCATTACCTCTATACTTCGGTATTATTTCCGTTGTTATAGGTGCATGGCAGTGGTTCGGATCTCATAAGGAAGGACATTGGGATTATTATTCATCGACCATCGCCGGTGGTATGTTTATCCTGTTAATCGCTATGCTGGTGCGCTGGTTTGTTGCGCCGGAAGTTGCTGTCATCAGTACCGCAATGGGCAAGGTTGGTGAAACTGGAAAATACATACACAAGTTACTCGGTCTTAACTATGTCGTACTGGGGATTTTGGCCGGTATCATTATTGTGAATGTCTTCAAAGTACCCTCCTGGGCTGAAAACGGTGTGCGTTTATCGCGTCTTGGCCTGAAGACGGGCGTAATTCTGTTAGGTACCCTCTATAGTGCAGCCGAACTGAAAAACCTTGGTGGACTATCCATCGTTATGATCGGTTTCTTCGTGCTGGGTTCTGTCGGTATGGTGTTATGGCTGGGTGCGCGTAGAAACATTCCGAACTCCATGGGCGGCGTGCTTTCGGCCGGTATGGGTGTTTGCGGTGTGTCTGCGACGGTTGCATCTGCGCCAGTTGTACAGGCCAAGTCCGTTGAGATCGCTTACACCATCGGTACTATCCTGCTCTGGGGTGTGGGTTGTATGTTTGTGTTCCCGATCATCGGTAACCTGCTTGGCATGTCNNGGTATCGAAACCCTGAAGGTAGCCGAGATCTTTAATATCACCCGTGTACTGGTATTGCCGATTATCGTGTTGTGGCTGGCAGTCTGGTATGTGAAGCGTGAAGAGAGTGTTACTGAAACCGTTAACGTTGGTCAGGTGATCTTTGCCAAGTTCCCTGTGTTTGTATTGGGCTTCATCCTGTTGTTTGCATTGTCTACTACAGGCATGTTCGCGCCAGCCAACCACTACAAGGGCAAGTACTTTGATAACAACATTGCGGAGAAAAAACTGCTGACTGACGAGCAGATTGCGACACTGGCCGCCAACCAGGATAAGGTGCAGCGTGAAGACCGCAAGGCCGCGTTGACCAGGTTGATTGAAGGCCGCAAAGTTGCCACTATTGATGATGACGCAACGCTGCGTGGTTTGGCCAACTCCAAGGTTATGGGTAAGGACTCTACCAAGGTTCTGAAGAAGGCCCATAAAGCGGTGCGGCATACCGCCAAGAAGATCAAGGCATTCCGAAACTGGATTACCTGGTTATTTGCCTTTGGTCTGGTCGGACTTGGTATGCAAATCACGGTCGGTGCCATGAAACAGGCAGGTGGTCAGCCTGCGGTGATTGGTGGCATCGTCGGATTTACAAAGGCGGCATTGTCACTGCTTGTGGTGATGCTACTCATCACTGAAAAAATCTAAGCGGAGGATGCAACTATGACTGAAGAAGGAAAGTATGACCGCGGCTCTGCCTTATCGATTTTTGGTAGCGACCGTCGTGAAGACTTTATGGCCCTGGTGTTCGCACTGATCATTGCGTTCGGTGTGTATTTCGTCTACTAGGCCAAAAAGATCCTTTAAACTGTAGTAAACCGGTATCCGCCTAGGCGGATACCGGTCCTTTCAAGTGAGTGTTAAGGAAATGAGTACGAACGTATTATTGGCCAGCCATGGCACCGACGGCGCAAAAGCCGCCGAAAAAATGGCACTACAAGTCTGTGAAAAAGGGGCACGCCTGCATCATTTATTGGTGGTTCCGTCATTCTGGAAAGGCATGACAGGTGATGACTGGTTAAACAACGGTTCTACCCGTGATACCTTCCGGCGTTATCTTGAAGATCAACTTAGCCAGGAAGTCGATCAGCATATTGAGCGCGTCAGTGAGCAAGCAAAACAAAACAAGCTTACCTATACGCGTGAAGTAGTGGTCGGCGAACCTGAGCAGTGTTTACTGGATGCCTGTAAAAACGGTCAATTCGATTTGATCGTGATGGGCTCCCCGCGCCCGAAAGGTAAGCAGGGTCTGCGCTCAACCATGTCAGTTAAACCCCTGAAAAGTGCCAAGCCGGATGTAAAGCTGCTGGTCGTACCGTATCCCGATGAGTGAGCAAGCGGTTGTTGCAGTCCCGCCGGCGAGCGAGGATGCGGCCTGGGCCTCTGTAAATACACCCCTTAGCGCGGAAGTATTAAAAACCTTCTGCCAGGTGGATGTTGAACGCCTGTTTCGTATCAACCCCATGCTGGAATTCAAACAGTGGAAACAACTGGATAATAACCGCTACCTGTTCAGTGCCAAAAATATCAGCCAGGAAACTCCATTTGAGTTTGAAACTGAAGTTAATGTCAGCGAAACACCCAATGGTTTGCGGGTCGACTATTCGAACGGCATTAAATCCAGCACGGAGTTCAATATCGAGCCGGTAGAGCAGGGTGCCAGGCTGACAATTACAGACAGGTACGAAGGACTGAGTGAAGCTGAACGAAAGGAGCACCTAGGTGAAGTAGACAAAAGCATCACCGTCTGGGCAGAATACCTGCAGCGCTTTTTGATTGACTGGAAAAAATGGTCCCGATTTGGACTGTGGCGCTGGTACATGCGCCGTGTTTGGCAACCCATGAAACCTTCCGGCCGTAGGATTACCTATATCCTGCTCTGGATCACAGTGGTTGAAATCGCATTAATTATTTTGGGTGCCGGTATCTATTTTTCCGAATACGCCTGATTATCAACTGGTTAGCTATTAAAGCTAAATCTGTTTTATATTCACTTTTAAAATACTTAACGAACTACTATGGCGAATATCAGTATTTGCTAAAGCTTTTTTGTATCTGCCCGATAGTCATATTAAGCACTGACTGAAACCTGCATACCTGAGTTTGTACTAGTTTGCCATGTGATGGTGTGCTAATTGACTGACCAGATAGTCCCATGAAGGCACGATTCAAGAAGTTACTAGAAAACGAGTTATTTCTGTTTTTAATGAATGGCGTAATCGGCTATACCGCATTTACCGCTGTGATTATTGTTACCTTGCAGGTGCCACCTGAGGTCATTCTGGATAGTGGTCTAAAAGAAATTATCATGGTATTTGAAGGCGACTAGGTATTTTCCTTCCCTAAAGTAGCATCCAAAGTTTTTTCACCGAGAAAACGATCGTTACGATACCCAGCACTGCCATAATTATGTAGGTTGATAAAAAGAATCGGTGCTGTTTGGCTGAGCCCAGTCGAATACCTTCGTGTTTGAAACTGAGAATCTTTACCGCTTCCCGACCAGCTGCATCCAGATAGATCGCACCTCCTACCAGGGCAAATAGTGGCCATGCTGAGTTATTTAATATCATGAGAATGCCTGATAGCGGCAGCCAAAGTACTGTCACAAGATCCCAGTATGCTGTATACCTCTCTGATCTTTGTAATAATTGATCCGCCTCGTCCGGGTTCTCCTGCAACCCCAGCTTTTGTGACAGTGAAAAATTGACAGATGAAATAATTTGCCCGGCATACAGAAAGCCAGGGAATATAATCAGTACCCACCCTAGAAATAATTGCATGTCATTTCCTGTGTATGTGGCTGGTTAAGTGTTTTCAGGCATTTGTTCCAAGCTTTTTAGCCATGGAAATCCATTTATCCCTTATTGCAGGCAGTGAGTCTCGAACAATAGCAAATTCCGTTATCTTTACGACCTTGATGCCACAAAACCCAAGGATTGTTCGTTTCATTTCATTGTGGCCGGGCCGGCGATATATCCAACGGTAATACCAGGGCGGGGTATCCATTGTTACAATTAAGTGCGCAGTGCGTCCAGCCAGCAGCTTATCCCAAAATGGAGATCCCTCGCGATATTTAAAAGCAAAGCCAGGTAAAAAAGCGCGATCAAAAAAACCTTTCAGTAATGCAGGCATCGCACCCCACCAGTTGGGATAAATGAATACTATGTGATTAGACCAGAGAATCAGCTCCTGGGCTTTAACAAGATCCGATTCTAGTTCTTGTATTTTGCTGTAACCTTTCCAAAGAATTGGATCAAAATTTAAGTCACCTAACTTAAGCGTGCGTATCTCGTTTCCTGCAGTGTTTGCGCCTTCAATATATGCATCGGCGAGAGCGCCACAAAAACTTTCTGAATCAGGATGCCCAAGTATAACCAGAATCTTCTTTTTCATAAATCTCTAGACACCTAACGAACAAGCGATCACGTTTTCTTCTCCTTTCTTGTCAGTCCAATCTTTTTTGAAGATCAAGCATGGCATCCTGACTTACTCCGATTAACCCTAATTGGGCAGGGCGATCGAGGTCAACAACCACTGTTATTAGCGCAGAGAACGCAAATACCATCGGAATTACCTGAATTAGCCTGCGTGTCTTCACAAGCCCTGTTTGCGAACCCAATGTTACCATTGAGAGCGCAATTATTATCATTAGAGTTATCCATATACTGTTAGGTATGCGATCGTGCAAAGCTGCATTGACTCTTTTTTCATGTATATCCATTATCTGGTTAACAGACTGCAACATTAATGAAGTTAATATGGATGGTTCATTTTTTGCTGCGTTGCTGGCCGTTGTCCAGAGAAGATTTGTTATCTCCAACGACTTTTCTATTCCAGTTTTTATGTCCTTTTCTTCTATTGCTTTAAGCCGAATATCCACATACTCGCGCAATAGTTTTTTAGCTTCTGAACTATGTGGCTGGCCAAGCAAGTCAGCTCGAAGATACGTGGTGCTGATGATATTTGCTTCATCAACGACAAGCTGTTTCCTGTTATCGAATCTTGAAGCCGTGATACTAAACATAAATGCTAATACAAAGGCCAACATTGTTAGCACACCTGCCACCATTGGTCCGGGGCTGGTGTCAGATTTTCGTTCGTAATGTGACCTGGTAAACTTGCCTGTTTGAAAACCGATTTCGAATGAGATTGCAAGAAAACTGACGATACCAAAATAAATGATAAATATCGGCAGAGAATCCCAGAATTCCATAGTCATATGCCTTTATTCATTGTTATCGGGGTAGTTACCATCAGCAGGCAGAAAATCTGCCTGATTTCTTTGAAGCGAAATCACGAGATTTTCATCCCTTTTACTATTTCTATATCTATATCTATCTTTTTTTGTATCTACTTGTTCGCGCGGTTTTTTACCAGCTCATCCACCACGCTCGGGTCGGCGAGGGTGGAGGTGTCGCCCATGTTGTCGATATCGTTTTCGGCAATCTTGCGCAGGATACGGCGCATGATTTTGCCAGAACGAGTTTTTGGCAGGCCAGGTGCAAATTGAATAACATCGGGTTTCGCGATGGGGCCGATTTCCTGGCGACACATCTCGACCAGTTCCTTCTTCAAGTCCTCGCTGGGTTCAACACCGATCACGGGCGTTACATAGGCATAGATACCCTGGCCCTTGATGTCGTGGGGGTAACCGACCACGGCGGCTTCGGCGACGCTGTCGTGCAATACCAGTGCGCTTTCTACCTCGGCGGTACCCATGCGGTGACCGGATACGTTTAACACATCATCCATGCGCCCGGTGATCCAGTAATAACCGTCCTTGTCACGGCGTGCACCGTCACCGGTAAAGTAGTAACCGGGATATTGACTGAAATAGGTTTCGGCAAAGCGTTTATGGTCACCGTACACGGTGCGCATCTGGCTGGGCCAGGGACGGGTAATCACCAATGCACCCTGTGCCTCGGTGTCTTCGATGATCTTGCCGTTTTCCGGGTCCACGATGGCGGGTACTACACCAAAGAACGGCGTCGAAGCAGAGCCGGGTTTCATTTTTGTGGCACCGGGTAACGGGGTAATTAAATGGCCGCCGGTTTCAGTCTGCCACCAGGTATCCACGATGGGACAACGCGCGTCACCGACCACCTTGTGATACCACTCCCAAGCCTCCGGGTTGATCGGTTCACCCACGGTACCCAGTAGACGTATCGAGGCACGCGATGTCTTCTTTACCGGTGCATCGCCTTCACGCATCAGTGCACGAATGGCGGTAGGGGCAGTATAAAAAATACTGACCTTGTGCTTGTCGCACACCTGCCAGAAACGCGAGGCATCGGGATAGTTGGGGACACCTTCAAATGAAATGGTAGTGCCGCCGTTGGCCAGTGGGCCATAGACAAGATAAGTGTGGCCGGTAATCCAGCCCACATCGGCTGTACACCAGTAGATATCGCCTTCCTGTAAATCAAAAGTGTACTTGGTAGTCATGGTGGCAAACAAAAGGTAACCACCTGTGGTGTGCAATACACCTTTTGGTTTACCGGTTGAACCGGAGGTGTACAGGATGAACATGGGATCTTCGGCATCCATTTCTTCCGGTGGGCAATCGGCCGAAGCATCGGCCATCAGTTCGTGATACCACACATCGATCTTGTCGTTCCAGTCGATGTTACCGCCGGTACGTTTCACGGTGAGTACTGTATGTACGTTCGGACAATTGGCCACGGCTTTATCCGTATTGGCTTTAAGCGGCACGCTCTTGCCACCACGCACACCTTCATCAGCGGTGATAACGACGCGGCAATCGGAATCCAGGATACGATCTTTGAGTGATTCCGGTGAGAAACCACCAAATACCACCGAGTGAATTGCGCCGATACGTGTGCAGGCCAGCATGGCGTAGGCCGCTTCAGGGATCATTGGCATGTAGATACAGACGCGATCGCCTTTTTTCACGCCACGTGCCTTGAGCACATTGGCCAGCTTGCTAACCTGTTCATGCAATTCTTTATAAGTGATGTTTTTACTGTTGTTGGGATCATCACCTTCCCAGATGATGGCGGTTTGATCAGCGCGTGTCTCGAGATGGCGATCGATACAGTTGTAGGAAACGTTTAACTTGCCGCCTTCAAACCACTTGATGTACAGGTCATTCTGGTCATAGCTCCAGTCCATGACCTTGTCCCATTTCTTATACCAGCTGACAAACTTGTCGGCCTGTTCGGCCCAGAAGCCTTCCGGGTCATCGACGGAGCGTTTATACATTTCCTGGTAGGTGGCGGCATCGATATGGGCCTTCGCTGCAAAATCGGTGGGGACATCATAGATTTTATCGGACATAGCTAGTTTCCTTGTGGCACTGTTTTTATCGGTTTTGTGTTCAAGAGAATCGTTTGACTGGCCGCTAATGCATTTAACTAATGTGACAATTTTTGTTCATTAGCGGGCTCGCATAGCAAATTGTACGTTTGCGGTCGGGTTCCGACAACGCAGCCAAAAGTATACTCGATACAGGTAGCGGTGGGTATTCGAAGCACTTGCTAGGCAGCAAATGTAACTGCGTAACCTGTTGTTTAACTGGGTAAATTTTTAAGCCCTTTATCACGAACTGCTAATATACATTGCCAGGTACCATGTTTTTCAGACGACAAACACACTGCTTGAGTCAGGATCAACGCGATATCCAGAGAGCGTTACGCATGCTGTCAGTCAATGAGTATCGTTTGTTTGAGCTGGCCTACCGAGAGTGGCATGGTGAAATGGCCACGGAATGCCAGCTGGAAGCCTGTTATGCGCGTTACCTGTTTAGCGGGCGCGCACCATGCTGGGTGAGGCAGTTCATACGTAATACCTATCAAGCTGGCAAGCGTGTTGGTGTGTCAGAACAGTACCAGCCCAAACAGGCAGTCCACCAGGGCAGGCCGATGATCTCCACGCTGCATCCAGACGCAATGTTGTTGCTGATGGTTTTGCTCTCACTCCTGGTTATCTTGCGATAGCACTTCGTTTCAGTCTTCTTGTATCGTCCTTGTTTTGGGTACGCTGTCCATGTGCCAATGATGCTGCGCCCAGTCCCAGATCTCCCCAACGGTTGCACGTTTGAGTGCTTGTTCCGGTGATTGGCCTAGAAAAGCCAGTGCCTGCCAGATCTGTTCGACCGGGTGTGCGTTGTCCAGCTCCGCTGCATGCGTTTGTTTACTGAGTTTTTCGCCCTGTCGGTTCACGATGACGGGGTGGTGTGCATAGCGTGGACTNNTGGTATGCAATAAGTCCATCGGCGCGTAATAAAACAAAATCACCCGCATCGCTCGGCAGATCATACTTGATAGCACCCTGGATCGCGTCTTCCAACAAAATACTGTTGGCGACGCGCAGGCGCCACGCACGTGCTTTGCGACCAGCCGCAAGACCATTGCGGCAAATACCCGGATACACCGGGCTGTTGTAGTCGGCCAGTTCTTTGCGGGTGCAGGCACATGGGTAGGCCATGTCCTGTTGCTTGAGCGTTTCGAGGGCGGCATGAAAACGCTCGATGCGCTCACGCTGATAATCGATTGTGCCATCCCATTCAAACCCAAAGGCATCCAGGCTTTTGATGATGGCATCAGTGGCGCCCGGCATTTCCCGCGGCGGATCGATATCCTCGATACGTACAAACCATTCGCCTTGCTGGCTACGTGCCTGCAGGTAACTGGCGGTGGCGGCTATCAGGGAGCCAAAATGCAATGGTCCCGTGGGTGAGGGGGCAAATCGGCCCCGGTAACGGGGGTCAGTCATACCAGTNNAGGCCGCAGCCGCAGGCAGCCAGCAGGATGTTCTGGATGAACATGCCCAGATCCATCCACGAACCTTTGTTCATGGCCTTGTCGATGAAGATGAACAGTGCGACCGGTGCGCCAAAGAAGCGATAGTTGTTTTCCCAGGCGGTTTTTTGTGCATCCTTATCTTCGCGGCTGATATCAAGGGCGCCATAGAGCTCCTTACCACAGGTTATACGCCGGCCCTTGTAGGGCTCGACCCAGTTATCCGGGTAATAGGCATAATCCGGGTTGGGCTTGGCCTGGGCCCGCGCATTGATCAGCGTCTCGGTGATGGCCTGTTTAGTGTCACCGCGCACGACTGCAACCTGCCAGGGCTGGGTGTTGACTCCGGAAGGGGCCCAACTGGCCAGTTCCAGTATGTGTTTAATGGTTTCATCAGGCACTGCCGAGTCAAGAAAAGCGCGGCAGGCCCAGCGGTGGCGAATTGCCTGGGCTACATCCATGGCGTGGTCCTTTTGGTTGCGGTTTACTGGCAGTAAAGAAAAAGCTGCCCATGCCGACTTTTTTACATATCTTCGGCCCGCTTGCAAGGAAACCTATGTGTCACAGAACCGACTGATCATCGAGGGAATCAGGGAAGACGGCAGCCAGCTGCGCCCCCTGGACTGGATTGAGCGAATTTCATCCGTTTTGGCTACGTTTGGTACAGATCATCGTTTGACCTATGCCAATTGTGTCAAACCGTGCTTTATTGATGGGCAGAAGTGCCTTGTGGTCGCCCGCTGCCTGGCGGGCAGAAATCCACAAGCCTATGAATTTATTATGAATTTTGCCAAGAGCAACCAGTTGCGCATACAGGTCGACCGCCGAGAAGGTCGACGGGCACTGGTGTGTGACGATTAACTGCGCTGCTGAAATGACTCGCGGCGCTGGCCTCTGGCTTAGCTCNNCGCAGCTCCATGGTGAACTCGGATTCCTGCGTCGCCCGGTCATTGGGGTCCGGGAAATTGGCCGCTTCGTCCTGCATGTGGTGCACGGTACGGTCCACTTCTTCCATGAGTTCCTGTTTCCAGCCCAGCAGCAGTTCGCGGAAATGCTGGCGCTGGTCTTCATTCATATAGTCCTCGCCAGCGCTTTCCTGGTAGGGTATGAAGTCGGTGAATTCGGTGGCTGAGCGCTTCTTAGCCTTTGATTTTGCTGCCGTTTTCTTCTTGGCGGCTTTTTTCTTTACTACTTTCTTTTTAGCCGCCGTTTTCTTCTTGGCGGTTTTCTTTTAAGCCGCCGTTTTCTTCTTGGCGGCCTTCTTTTTGGCTGCCTTTTTCTTGGTCACTGTCTTTTTCTTGGCTGCTTTCTTGGCAGTCTTCTTCTTCGCGGCTTTTTTCTTAGTGGCCATACAGCTCTCCTGGCAGTGGGTAGTTTTCACCCTGTTAAAAGAAGGCAGGTATCTTAATGGAAAAATCACAAAAATCTACCCCTTTTTGGCTATTTTGCCGAGGGTGTTTTGGCCGGTTGCTTCAGGTACCCTATGGGCCTTTGGCTGCAGAGACGAAAGGGCAAAGATGGCAAAACTGGAAGCACTACTTTTTGATGTGGATGGGACCCTGGCAGATACCGAGCGCGATGGTCACAGGGTGGCCTTCAACCAGGCATTTGCCGAGGCAGGGCTGGATTGGGATTGGTCCGTGGAACTGTACGGCAAGTTACTAGCGATCACTGGCGGTAAGGAACGCATTCGTCATTACCTCGATACCTATAATCGCGAGTTTCAAAGGCCGAATAACCTGTCTGAGTTTATTGCGGGTTTGCACGCGTCCAAAACCAGGCACTACACCGAATTGCTAAATGGCGGTTCGATCCCTTTGCGCCCGGGCGTGGAGCGAGTACTGCGCGCAGCGCGTGATGCCGGGTTGCGGCTGGCGATTGCGACCACGACCACACCTGCCAATGTCAGTGCACTACTTGCGAACACCCTTGGCCCGGATGGTGAATCCTGGTTTGAAGTGATTGCAGCGGGCGATATTGTTCCCGCCAAGAAACCGGCNNACGATCATGACTTTACCGGCGCAGCGTTGGTACTCGATAGCATGGGTGAACCGAATGCACCGTTTGAAGTGCTGGCCGGTGATGCCGGGCAGCATACTTATCTTGATGTACCATTGTTACAGCGAATACATCAACAGGCGATGCAAGCAAAACATGTTGCCTAAATCTGCACGCGCCAGGGATGTAAGTCCTTTCCAGGTTATGCGCCTGCTGGCGCGAGCTCGCGAACTCGAACAACAGGGGCGCGATATCGTGCACATGGAAGTGGGCGAGCCGGATTTTAATACACCGCAACCGGTAATCGATGCGGCGCAGGCGTTTATCGCTACCGGTAAAGTCCATTACACCCCCNNCAGGTGAGTGTTGATCCCGCTTGTATTGTGGTTACACCGGGGGCATCGGGGGCATTGTTGCTAGCACTGGCAGCAGTGATTGATCCAGGTAAAAAAGTGTTGATGGCTGACCCGGGCTATCCGTGTAACCGCAACTTTACCCGTTTTCTTGAAGGGCAGGTGGCCTCGCTGCCGGTAGATGCCAGTACCGATTACCAGTTGACTGCGCAGAAAATTGCCGAGCACTGGGACGATGATGTGGTTGGTGTGTTGCTGGCGTCTCCGTCCAATCCAACTGGCACCCTGATTCCCGAACCGGCACTGCGCGATATCGTGCGCCTGGTAAAACAAAAGGGTGGCGTTATTTTCATGGACGAGATTTACCATGGCCTGGTCTATGACGCTGTATCGCCGACCATCCTGCAATACACGCGGGAGTGTTTTGTGATTAACAGCTTTTCAAAATACTTCGGTATGACCGGCTGGCGAGTTGGCTGGCTGGTGGCACCCAAAGAGTATGTCGAAGCGATTGATAATTTTGCGCAGAATATTTTTCTTGCCGCGCCGACGCCGGCCCAGCATGCTGCGCTGGCGGCATTTGAATCATCGACCATTGCGATCCTCGAACAACGACGCGAGGAGTTTCGCGCACGACGCGATTACCTGATACCGGCATTGCGCGATATCGGTTTTAACATTCGTACCGAACCGCAAGGCGCATTCTATATATATAGTGNNGTAAACTGTGACCCAGTAAGCAAGATTCAATCTGGAAAGTCTATCGTTTCAAGCAAAAAAAATCATTTTACTCCAACACTAAATAACCTTAAAAAACGGCCAGGTGCCGGTTTTCCGGAATCGACTTTGCCGAGGTTTTCGGTAGTTAATAGTTAGGAGTCAATACTCATGCGTCAAGCTGCTAAATTAATCATGGTCATGTTCGCCCTGACCGGTTTTGCTACTGCGTTTGCCAATGAAGAAGCAGAAGCTATCAAGGCAGAATGCAAGGCACAGGCTGAAGAACAAGGTGTTGAAGATGTACAGGGTTTTGTTGATCAGTGCATTAAAGATAGAACTGCACAGTAAGAGAAATAATTTGTAATTTATCCAGATTATTTTTTGAAAATGAAAAGGCCTTGATATTTTATGTCAGGGCCTTTTTTGTTTTGCAAAACCGAATTCCATGATTAGATCCGCAAAGCTGTCAGATCTTGATGCATTGCTTGCCATAGAGCAGCGAGCCTTTGACCTTGACAGGTTCTCAAGACGCACGTTTCGTTATTTGTTAACCAAGGCCAATGCGACCACGCTGATAAGCCAGGTGGATGGACAGGTTCGTGGCTACGTCATGATTTTGTTTAATGTTGGTACATCCCTGGCACGCCTGTATTCGCTGGCGGTTGACCCGGATTACCAGCAGCAACGTCTGGGCCACGCACTGTTAGAAGCAGCGGAACAGGCGAGCCTGGATGAAGGCTGTATTGCTATTCGCCTTGAAGTGCGCCCCGATAATCTGCAAGCCATCTGTTTTTATGAAAATCATGGCTACGTGAAGTTTGGAATTGCTGAGGACTATTACGAGGATCATGCGGAGGCATTACGTTACGAGAAAAAACTGGCGCCACACCCGAATATTGACATGGCGCGAGTACCTTATTACGAACAGACGCTCGAGTTTACCTGTGGCCCCTCCGCGCTGATGATGGCTATGCATGCTCTGGATAGCAACGTACCGTTCAGCCGTGAATTGGAACTACGTTTGTGGCGCGAGTCGACAACGATTTTTATGACCTCGGGGCATGGCGGTTGTGGACCATACGGTTTGGCGCTCGCGGCCTGTCACCGTGGTTTTTCGATCGAGCTGTATGTCAGCGAACGCGGTGTCATGTTTATTGATTCTGTACGCGATCCTGAAAAAAAAGAAGTTATGAGCCTGGTGCAGGCTGATTTTATTCGTGAACTTAAAAAGCTGCCAGTCGCCATTCATTACAACCCCCTTAGTGTCGAGGAGTTACAGGCACACTTCGAGCAAGGCGCGATACCTGTCGTGCTGATTAGCTCTTACCGCATGTATAACGAGAAAGCTCCACACTGGGTAGTAGTGACCGGTTTTGATGAAAAATATATCTATGTACATGACCCGTATATAGACAAAGGGGCAGGTAGAAGTGCCGTTGATTCTATGAATATGCCGATCGCAAAAAAAGACTTCGGCCGAATGGCGCGTTATGGCAAGGCCGGGCAAAAAGCGGCATTAATTGTCAAAAAGACAAGTGGAAATTGAAATGGCAAATCATGTCGTCATAGTAGAAAACAAAAAGGACTGGAAAGATTCTTATCCGTCAATTGATGTGGTCACCGCAAGGGAATACCTGGACAAAACAGGTGCAGTACGAGGTCGTAACCTGCGCCTCATAAATTTTTGTCGAAGTTACAAATACCTGAGTACTGGTTACTACTGTTCGTTGTTGAGTGAAGCGCGCCAACAGAAGATTATTCCCACTGTACGTACCTTGACCGACCTGGCACGAAAATCCATTTATAGTCTGAATGTTGAGGCGCTGGATGACCAGGTTAACAAGTTTTTTAACAGGCAGAAATCTGCTATTACCGGTGACAGGCTGGAGATTGATGTATTCTTTGGCGAAACACAAAGTAGCGAACTCGGCGACCTGGCGCGTGGTGTTTTTGAGATCTTCCCTTGCCCATTGTTACGTGTTGAATTTCGGAACCAGTCGAAATGGCAGATTTATAGTATTAAGCCTGTGCATTTGAGCCAGATAAAGGCAGAGCAGGAAGCGTTCTTTATCGAGGCGTTGACGCGTTTTCTTGGTCGGCGCTGGCGAAGCATCAGCGGCCCACAAACTTACAAGTACGATCTCGCAATTTTGTACAACGAAAACGAGCGCTTGCCACCTTCTAACATGCGGGCGCTGAAAAAATTCATCGCGGCAGGTAAAAAGCTCGGTATTAATGTAGAGCTGATTCAACGTAAGGAATACAACCAGCTGGCTGAGTACGATGCGCTGTTTATACGCGAAACAACCGCCATAAATCACCATACCTACCAGTTTGCCAAGAAAGCAGAATCCGAGGGTATGGTTGTGATAGATGACCCAGACTCGATTGTCAGGTGCACCAACAAGGTTTACCTGTTCGAATTGCTGAACGCCCAAAAAATACCTGTCCCCAAAACACGCATTCTTGCTTCCTGCGATATTGACAAGACCGGGTTTGATCTTGGCTATCCGATGGTGTTGAAGATTCCGGATGGGTCTTTCTCACGCGGTATTCACAAGGCTGAAAATGAACAGCAGGCGCGGGAAATAGCGCAACAGTTATTGAAGGAATCTGAAATCATACTTGCGCAGGAGTTTATGTATACCGACTATGACTGGCGTATCGGCGTACTTAATCACAAGGTGATCTATGCCTGTCAGTACTTCATGTCGAAAGCGCACTGGCAGATTATCAAGCACACCAGTAATGGCAAATCCCGTGAAGGCGATCACAAAACTTGGTCGGTCAGCGAAGTACCGGATGTGATCCTGAAAACGGCGCTGGATGCGGTGAGCTACATTGGTAACGGATTGTATGGTGTGGATATCAAGCAATCCGGTGACAAGGCCTATGTCATTGAGGTGAACGATAATCCAAATATCGAGTCTGGTGTGGAAGACGAAGATAGTGGCGATGCACTATATACCGAGATCCTGTCCGAGTTTCTGGGCAGGCTGAATCAGCGAGTATCAGATCGAAACAAGTAATGGAAACAAAGAAAGTGAATGAATTACAGATAAACAATGCGACCATAACAGTGCGGGCCGTATTTTTAGGGCACCGCATCACGACCGGTTGGATAGAACGCGAAGACATCATCGCGACACATCCGTTGACGATTGAGCTTCAGCAGCAGGGATACGTGGTAATTTTTCGTTACGGTGTAGTCGTCTTTATCAACCTGGATGAACAGACACAACAGGCATGGCTGGCCAGTGTGGATGACAGTATTGTAGAGCCCCTGGATGAAATGGAAACAGAAACACTGGAACTGTTGATATGTGATCGGCAGGAAGACTTCAACCTGGGCAGGCTGGAAATTAACAACATCAATGTACCAAAAATACAGTTGATAGCGTTTGAGCTGGCGAAAAGCGTAGTGCTCGCCCTGTATGAGAAGAATACTGCAGGGTTGTTTGATCGGGTTGAACCATTGGCCAAGGATTTACAGGAGAAAGGGCAGGCCTACCGTCGAGACAGGGTGTTGTTGCGACATATTGGTAACGTGTTATCAACACAAAGCAAGATGGTCGGGCGTGTTGAGGTCACTGAAAAGCCCGAACTACTATGGGAATACCCAGAGTTGGAACGTCTGTTTCAAATCATGGAGAGCGAATATGAAATTCGAGAGCGTCACCTGGCTTTGGAACGCAAGTTCGAACTGATTTCGCGTACTGCCACTACCTTACTTGATTTATTACAATACAAACGAACTCTGCGCGTCGAATGGTATATCGTTATCCTGATCGTGGTGGATATTATTATTTCGCTTGGCGAGAAGCTGATTAGTTAATTACATATACCGGATTTGTCTACGTATCATGCCGTTATGGTAGTTTCTTGCTGAGCTGTACGGCACGAATCTGCATCTTGTTGCGTACACGTATATTCAGGATTTCGACCATGACGGAAAAGGCGATGGCAAAGTAGATGTACCCTTTTGGAACATGTACATCAAGCCCTTCGGCCATCAGGGTAAAGCCAATCAGTATCAAAAATGACAACGCCAGCATTTTAATCGTAGGGTGACGATCGACAAATTCGCCAATTGTTTTGGCGGCAAACAGCATGACGATAACCGATAGCACGATTGCAATCACCATGATTGAGATATGTTGCACCAGTCCTACAGCGGTGATCACCGAGTCCAGCGAGAACACCACGTCCAGTGCAGCAATCTGTAACAGCATGGCAGCATAACCGACGTGTACTGCGCTACGCGGCTTATCTTCAACAATCTCCAGGCTATTATGTATCTCGTGGGTGGCCTTTGCCAACAGGAACAGGCCGCCGAGTAACAATACCAGGTCACGCCCTGAGATTTCTTCTCCGAGCACGCTAAACCACGGCTCATTCAGACTAATTACCCAGGCGATGGAAAATAACAGGGCAAGTCGCGTCAACATTGCTAGCGCCAGCCCGATCTGGCGTGCGCTGTTGCGTTGCGATTCCGGTAATCGACCGACGAGAATCGAAATGAAAATAATATTATCCACGCCGAGGACAATCTCAAGTGCGATTAGTGTACCAAGTGCCGCCCAGGCCTCCGGGCTGCTGATCCATTCAAACATATCAACCTCTCTTGCAGTCGTGGTTGAGAATGTAAAACGTTAACTGTTTTCAGCGGGTGTGGCTGGAAATTCTTTCAATGTCATTTCAGTGGCACCGGCAACGGAAATGGGCATGATAATAAAGTTAAGGAAGGGAATCATCAGGCCGACGGTCACGGCACTGCCAAATCCCAGGGAGACGAAACGTTTTTTACTGATAGTGCGCTTGATGTCCGGAAAGGTCATGCCACGATTACCCAATGGGTAGTCAGCATATTCCAGGCTGTACATCCAGGCGCCAAATATAAACCATGCAAACGGTGACAGGAAGTTGATGCCGGGTATAAACGTAATAATGATGACCGGGATCGACCACGCGATAAAATAAATCCACTTACGAATTTCGCTAAGCACGGCATTTTTTGCTTCTGCCCACATGGGGATGATGTGCTCGGGAGGTGGCGAGCCGGTAAGTACATGTTCGACGGCTTTGGCGATATACGGGTTAAAAGGTGCCCCGATGATATTAATCAACATGGAAAATACAAACAGTACGATAACAATCGCAGCCAGCCAGAACAGTGGCAACAGGATGTATTGCAGGAAGGACAACCACTCAGGCAAAAATGACATTAACCAGTCGGTGAAAGTACCGATCTCGGTAAACGCATAGGTCAAAGCGAGCATGAACAAAACGGTATTGATCAGTAATGGAATAATGACGTAGCGTTTCACGCCAGGCTTGATAATCAGTTTGAGTCCATTGATGAAATAGCCAACGCCGGATACGGGATTTGTCATAACATGCTCCTGTTATCTTAGTTGTGCCTGCCTCGCCAGCAGCGCGCTGCCATAGGCTGCCTCGGTGTGTTCTGCGTCAAGCATATCAACATCGAGGAATTTTGCACGTATTCGCGTCCATTTTTTATTTATGGCCCCACCGCCAACTGTTCGCACCGAAGTAGGGTAAGCTGCCCCCAATTTATGTAGCAGTTGATAGGCTTGCTGTTCTATTTTTGCGATGCCTTCGAGCATCCCCTGAAAAAACAGTGCTTCGTTATCAGGTCTTGGTGACAGTCGTGGTTGCATGGCCGGGTCGTTAATCGGAAAGCGCTCGCCGGTCGTAAGCAAGGGGTAGTAATCGAGATCGGTGTTATGTTCTGCGTCAATTATCTGTGATAACGCCAGCATTTTTTCATCATTAAAATATTTTCGTAACACGGCGCCGCCGCTATTGGATGCACCACCCACCAGCCAGTTATCACCAAATGGTTGACTGTATATTCCGTACTGTGAATTAAATATCGGTTTCGGACTGATAATCTTTGTGACCAGCGTTGATCCCAGTGAGGTCACTGCATCACCGACACGGCGAATACCGGTGGCAAGAATCGCGGCATGGGAATCGGTCGTGCCAGCAACGATCATGGCATTCTTGGACAGGCCAAATAACCTGGCGGCATCCGCGTTGATGGAGGCAACAGGCTCACCGGGCTTGCGCACCTTTGGTAGCCATTCACGCGATACAGCCTGATCCAGCCAGTCAGGCCAATTACGGTTGATCGGCTCGTAGCCAGTCTTCAGGCAATTATTGACATCACTGTGTCCAGGCAAGTGGGTAAACAACCCGGTCAACCAATCGGCCTGGTGGCTGATGTGCCTGACCAGGCGTTTGTCTGTCTGTTCAGCCAGCCACATGATTTTGGGTAGTCCTGCCGTCACCGCATGCACCGGGCTGGAAGTGGGGGCAATCTCTTTTAGGCGCTGGACCTCGCTGTAGGCGCGTGCATCGTTATACATGAGTGCAGGTGTGAGCGGTTCATCGTGTTCATTAACCAGCATGACGGTGCCTGAAGTGCCATCGATGCCCAGCGCGGCAACTGCGTCGAGATCGATGTCCTGGGCCATCTGCTGCAGCACTGCCATGAGCGTATTGCGCCAGATGGCGGGGTCCTGCTGCACGCCTCCCTCATCGGTGTGTTCGGGTAAGGGCAGGCTTAGCGAGCGACTGGCTAAAATATCGCCATTCTTGTTGATGGCACAGGCACGAATTCCGGAGGTGCCGGCATCGATACCTATATATATAGGCGAGACGTGATTGCTGGATTGATGAGACGGCTTGCCTTCGGGTGGCGCCATCAGGGCAGGGACACCGGTGAAGGGGCCTCCCAGCCGGCCATGCGGTGTTCCGCGACCACCGCGGTATAGATACCGCCACGGACGTTGAATTCTGCGGTCAGCCGCATGAAACGCGGTTCGGTTGCTTTGACCAGGTCATCCAGGATGGCATTGGTGACAGCCTCGTGAAAAGCGCCTTCGTCACGGAAGGACCAGACGTACAGCTTCAGGGACTTAAGCTCGACGCACTTTTTGTCCGGGACGTACTCGATATTCAGGGTGGCAAAGTCCGGCTGGCCGGTTTTTGGGCACAGGCAGGTGAACTCGGGCACATCGATGCGGATGGTGTAATCCCGCTCGGGCATCGGATTATCAAAGGTTTCCAGTGATTTACTTGGTTTGGTCGACATACGCGAAAGATAACGGACAGCAGCGGGTGGGGACAAGTGAAAATTTTTTTTAATTGTTTGCGATGTCAATCTTGTGTGATCGATCGGCGATCGAGTACTCTACTCGTCCATGCGATTGCGTAAGCTCAAACTGGCCGGTTTTAAATCATTTGTTGATCCAACAACCGTGCTGCTCCCCAGTCAACTCATTGGTGTCGTCGGCCCTAACGGCTGTGGCAAGTCCAATGTGATCGATGCCGTGCGCTGGGTAATGGGCGAATCCTCGGCCAAGCAACTGCGCGGCGATTCCATGGCCGACGTGGTTTTCAATGGTTCCAACACGCGCAAGCCGGTTGGCCAGGCATCAGTCGAGCTGATATTTGATAACAGCGATGGCAAGGCCGGTGGCCAGTATGCCAACTACAGTGAAATTTCCATCAAGCGGCAGGTCACGCGGGATGGGCAGTCCAACTATTATCTGAATGGCACGCGTTGCCGCCGCCGTGATATCACCGATATTTTCCTGGGTACCGGTTTGGGACCGCGTAGCTATGCCATTATTGAGCAGGGGACTATCTCGCGTATTATCGAGGCCAAGCCTGAAGAACTGCGCGTATTTCTCGAAGAAGCCGCGGGTATTTCCAAGTATAAGGAACGGCGCAAGGAAACCGAGACCCGGATACGTCATACACGCGATAACCTGGATCGTCTGAATGATCTGCGTGAAGAGCTGGACAAGCAACTGAATCATTTACAACGCCAGGCCAAGGCAGCGGAAAAATACAAGGTACTCAAGGAAGAAGAACGTCTGTTGAGTGCCCAGTTACAGGCGCTGCGCTACAAGGGCCTGAATGAAAAAGCCCAGGGAATCGAATCAAAAATTCGTGACAAGGAAACAGCACTGGAAGCGGCGATCGCCAAACAGCGTGCTATTGAAGCCGACATTGAAACTCAACGTGAGTCACTGACCGAGGCCAACGAATTATTTAACAAGATACAGAGTCATTATTACAGCGTGGGATCGGATATTGCTCGCCTTGAACAATCGATTCAGCACACCAAGGAGCGTCGTCAGCAACAACAAAACGACCTTGCGCAACTGGAAAAAGATTTGGGTGAAGCACAGGCGCACCTGAGTACCGATCAGAAGCGCATTACGGATTTGCAGGCTGAATTGGATAGCATTACACCGGCACTTAACGACTCTGAATCAGCTGAGAAATCAGCGGTTGATGCCCTGCAGCAGTCTGAGCAGGCCATGCATACCTGGCAACAGGAGTGGGAGTCGTTTACGCAACAGGCCGCCGAGCCTGCCCGTGCGGCGGAAGTCGAAGCAGCCCGTATTCAACAGCTTGAACAACAACAAAATAGTTTGTCGACGCGTAGCGAGAAAATTGCCGCTGAGCTGGATAAACAGCGTGATCCGGAACTGGAACGTGAACTGAACTCACTTCAGTTACAGGTCGCAACACAAAATGACCAGTTACAGGCGCGACAAACGGAATTACAAAAGGCGCAAGCGGATATTTCCGGTACACGGGAAATGATTCACCAGTTAACCCGGCAAAATGATGACATGCAGGAAAACCTGCAGGAATTACGTTCACGTCATGCCTCGCTGACAGCACTGCAACAGGCTTCACTGGGCAAACAACAGGAAGGTGTGACAGAGTGGCTGCAAAGCCAGAACCTGTCAGAAGCACGGCGGCTTGCCGAATTGCTTGAAGTAGAGCCAGGCTGGGAGCAGGCCGTGGAGTGTGTGTTGGGTTCACATCTTGAAGCGGTTTGTGTCGATAGCCTGGATTCACTGTTTAACAATATCAAGGTCTTCAACAAAGGCCAGTTGACCTTGCTTGAAAAAATCGCCAGTGATGAAGGTGCGTCACATAGTAAGGCAACTACCTTACGCAGCAAGATTACTTCGTCAAACCTCTCGCCGTCGCAACTTGAGGGTGTCTATGTTGCAGATTCACTGAACGATGCACTGGCACTTCGGCCACGGTTGACTCGCCAGGAATCAGTGGTTACCCGCGATGGTATCTGGCTGGGTGTGGGCTGGTTACGCGTAATCAAGGCAGATGAAGCCCATTCCGGTGTGTTACAACGTGAACACGAGCTCAAAGTACTGGATGACGAGATCCGCGATCAGTCCGAAAAATTACAGACAAGCCAGTCACAACGTCAGGATGCACAGGAAAAACTCAAACAGCTCGAACAACAACGTGATGCCGTTCAGGATGCCCTGCAGACACTCAACAGGCAACACAGCGAGTTAAACGCTAAAACAAGCGCGATTAAAGCACGCTTCGAGGAAACACAGTCACGCATTGAACAGTTGCAGCATGATCAGTCTGAACTGGATGCCCAGTTAGAAAGCGCAAAGATGACTTTGATTGAAGCCAAACAGCGTCGTGAGCAGGCTTTAAACTTAATCGGTGGCCATGAGAAGCGCCGCGAGGAACTTACTACGCAACGCGATGCATTGCAAAAAGCGCTTGATCAGGCGCGTGGCAATGCTCAGGCCTCACGCGAGGCTGCACACCAGGTGCGCATACGTGCTGAAACATTGCGTACTGAATTGAGCTCAACCCAGCAGGCCATGAACCGGATCGACAGTCAGCAGTCGCAATTGATTAACCGCCGTGAAGAACTGCAAACGGCATTGCGCGAGGCAGAAGAGCCTTTGCAAAATATGTCAACAGATCTCGATGCCCAACTGCAGAAACGGGTTGATGTCGAAACGCAGCTTAACAAGGCGCGCGATACTGTCCAGGCGATCGATAACAAGCATCGTGAACTGGAAGAGCAGCGTACCCAGGCGGAAGAAGGCGTGCAGACTGTGCGTGGCCAGCTGGAGGAAATCCGTATTGGCTGGCAGGAAGTCAAGGTGCGTCGTCAGACCGTACAGGAAAATGTTATCAATGCCGGGTTCGACGTCCAGCAGTTATTAAATGAACTGCCGGATGAGGCAACCGAGTCACAGTGGCAGGAGTCACTGGAAAGCGTGGAACGCCGAATACAGCGACTGGGTGCAATTAACCTTGCCGCGATTGAAGAATATGAACAATCTTCCGAGCGCAAGCAATATCTTGATGCACAAAATGAAGACCTGATGCAAGCACTCAAAACATTGGAAGACGCGATCAGTAAGATTGATAAAGAAACGAAAGAACGCTTCAGGGAAACCTACGACAAGGTGAATAACGGTTTCAAACAGCTGTTCCCGCGTCTGTTTGGCGGTGGACAGGCCTACCTGGAAATGACCAGCGAAGATATCCTGGAGACTGGTATTACCGTGATGGCAAGACCGCCCGGCAAACGTAACAGTACAATTCACCTTTTATCTGGTGGTGAAAAGGCCCTTACCGCAGTTGCACTGGTGTTTTCAATATTTGAACTCAACCCTGCGCCTTTCTGCATGCTGGACGAGGTGGATGCGCCGCTGGATGATGCTAATGTTGGACGTTATTGCGAAATGCTCAGGGAAATGTCGGACAGTATTCAGTTTATTTTTATCACGCATAACAAGATTACCATGGAAATTGCCAACCACCTGACGGGTGTTACCATGCATGAACCTGGCGTTTCCAGGCTGGTTGCCGTGGACGTGGACGAGGCTGTCAAGCTCGCCGCTGTATAATTCATTCCAGACAACAGGAGTAAATTGCGATGGACGCTTTACGTGTATCCCTGTTGATTATCGGTGTTGTCGTAGTAGCAGGAATATATTATTTCAGTTTTCGCAAGCTTGATGCAAACAGTAAGCGTTCGCGATTACTTCCCGAAGTATCAGCGCAAAAAATCTTTACACGGTTGGGCGCAGCCCTCGGTGCTTTAAAACAAAAAATTCACGATCAGATGCGCAAGGACCCGACAGCCGCTGCGCCTGTTACAGAGCAATTGAATGATACCGATATCGATTCATTGAATCATATCGTGACAAATCGTCATGTTGATGATGTTGAAATTGACGATGTTTCGGTGATTGTTGAGCTGACAACAGAACAAATTGCGCCAGCCGGTGAGCAATTATTTATCCCCATCACGATAGTCGCACCACCCGGTAAACCATTTTCAGGTGAAGCGATTATGCGGGTCGCAGATGAGCTTGGTATCAAGCTCGGTGGTGATGGCGTGTTTCGTTATGCGACGAAAGATGCTATGGGTTATGAGCAGGCGCTGCTGGGCCTGGCTAACATTATGGAACCGGGTACTTTTGCCGCAGATCAATTAACGACTTTTGAGACACCTGGGCTAGTTTTATATTTACACCTGCCCGGTCCCATTGAACCCCGTGATGCATTCGACACGCTGGTCGAGGTAGGGCAGGCGGTGGCAGAAAAGCTCGGCGGTGAATTGTGTGACGAGACGCGTAGCGTGTTGACCAGACAAACTATTGGGCACCTCAAAGAAAAAGTCGAAGCCTATCGTTTCAAACAAAAGATGACACATATAAAACAACGTCGTCCCAGATAATAATGTAACTACGAAGCAATTCATGAACGCAGACAGTAACGTAAAAAAGCGTATAGAAAAGTTGCGCGACGACATTGATTATCATAACTATCGGTATTACGTACTGGATGACCCGGAAATACCAGATATTGAATACGATCGCATGCTGCGCGAGCTGGAGCAGCTCGAAACAAAACATCCCGAGTTAATCACGCCTGAGTCACCAACGCAACGTGTGGGGGCGACGCCATTATCTGCGTTCCAGGAGACCAAGCACTTACTACCCATGTTGTCCCTCAGTAATGCCTTTTCGCAGCAGGAAGTCGAGGATTTTGATCGCCGCGCCAGGGAACGCGCAAAGGTTGACGAGATCACCTATACAGTTGAACCCAAGCTTGATGGGCTGGCGATCAGCTTGTTATATGAAAATGGTGTACTGACACGCGGCGCCACGCGTGGTGATGGCATCAGCGGTGAGGACGTAACACAAAACGTCCGCACCATTGAAACCATTCCCCTTAAACTGCGTGGTAATGATTATCCTGGTTTGCTGGAAGTGCGTGGTGAAGTGGTGATGACAAAATCCGGCTTTAACCAGTTAAATGAATCGCAACGTAAAAAAGGTGAGAAAACCTTTGCCAATCCACGTAATGCTGCCGCTGGTAGTTTGCGACAACTGGACTCAAGAATCACCGCGACGCGCCCCTTGTCATTTTATTGTTACGCCATTGGTAAAACCGAGGGGGGTAAGGCGATAGCCACACACAGCGATTCACTCAAGCAGTTGCGCGAGTGGGGATTACGTACTAACCCAGAGACGACCACGGTCAAGGGTGTAAAAGGTTGTCTAAAGTATTACCAGGCTATAGAGAAAAAGCGCGATTCACTGGATTATGACATCGATGGTGTAGTGTATAAGGTTGATGATTTTTCATTGCAGGAAAAACTCGGCTACGTGTCGCGAGCACCACGCTGGGCCATTGCCCACAAGTTTGCCGCGCAGGAAGAAATGACCACCTTGCTGGGTATCGATGTACAGGTAGGACGTACCGGCGCATTAACCCCGGTGGCACGCCTTGAACCTGTCTATGTAGGTGGTGTTACCGTGACCAATGCAACCCTGCACAACCAGGATGAGATCGAGCGCAAGGACATTCGTGTTGGCGACACCGTTATTGTGCGCCGGGCCGGTGACGTTATCCCGGAGGTGGTCAGTGCGATTAAATCCAAACGGCCTAAGAAGACAAAAAGGTTTGTGATGCCGAATCAGTGCCCGGTGTGTGGTTCACACGTGGTGCGACTGGAAAACGAGGCGGTGGCACGGTGCACCGGTGGCCTGTATTGTGCGGCGCAACGTAAGG
>DJMK01000146.1 GCA_002436485.1 Proteobacteria bacterium UBA6492 | reverse complement strand
CTGTAATTTATTCATTTATTTTTGCATTAGTATTTTTTGGATTTCCAGTACTGTTATATATGCTAATTGCAAAAAGAAAAGATAAGTCCTTAAATGAATCTGACATATAACAAGGTATTTAAAAACGCAGAGATAAAAAGCCGTGGTGCTATTTAATACTCACGTTAGATAATATTAATGGACAAGCTTACTATTCAGTATTGTAAGGAACGATTACAAGAATCAGTAATTGCAATTATATTTCTGTTGGCTTTATTTGGTGCGATTATATATGCGATCGTGTCAGATACTTCAAAAGTGATAGAAAGTGAAATTGTAGTTGGTGAACTTATTAGTTTTCATCAAATTCAGGGTAATGACGGCGCAATCGACTCCGTATTTATCATAAGATTGGAAGATGATAGCGTTGTGCGCGTAACTCCACCATCACATACTCCGATAAAAATAAATCTTAAAGTAGAATTAGAGAAGAGGACGAAAGAGTCAGGTGGTGCTCAATATTATTTTGTACGCTATCACAGTGGCAGCTAAGCAATCATTTAAGACTATAGATTTCAAACAGCTTTGCTGTTTTTAGTGCCACTTATTCTTAAACGTTATTCCGGCTTCCAGATCCCCACGGCCGGGTCATCGGTAGCAACCGACTTGCCTTTCGGTAAATCAGGCGCGGCTTGTGGTTGTGAAGCCTGTTGTTGCTGCATCTTGTCGGCGCGATCATCGCAGACGTGTTTCATAAAGGCAGACAGGTGCTGAAGCAGTTCGTCACGCTCGGCCGCGGGACCGGGATAATCGGCACACAGGTAACCGGCGACCGCAACCAGGTACTGAATGTTGACCATCATGTCCTTGGCGCCTTCCGGATCATGCTTATTAACCGTTTCTAGCATGTCTTCCATTAATTCCCTGCTTAGTTGCAAACCTTCATCAGCCATGTGTCTCTCCCCGTTTAAATAAGTGGGTGATTCTACAACTGTTACTGGTCTCAGGCCAGTGATGCGCTGGCGATAAACTCTGAGCAAGACAGGGGTTACTTGAATGCGGCTATGCCTTGAGCTGTCTGCAATAAATCAATGATAACTTTTGCTACAATGCGTGTTTTCACACGATTCATGTTGATATTGTGATACGGGAGTATGAATGGCAGAACATTATGATTTGATTGCAATTGGCGCTGGCAGTGGTGGCCTGTCCGCGGCAGAACGCGCCTCGGAATACGGCGCCAAAACCGCGGTGATCGAGTACAAGGCGCTGGGCGGTACCTGCGTAAACGTGGGTTGTGTACCCAAGAAGGTGATGTGGTTTGGCGCCCATCTGGCCGATGCGATCAAGGATATGCCGGCGTATGGATTTGATGTGAGCCTCAACAAGTTTGACTGGAGCAAGCTGGTGCTCTCACGCAACCAGTACATCGCGAACATCAATAACTGGTACACCCAGTACCTGTTTGATAACAATATCGAGGACATTGACGGTTACGCGCGTTTTGTCGATGCCAACACCATTGAAGTCGATGATGAACGTTATACAGCTGATCATATCGTCATAGCACCGGGCGGTTATCCCATCATGCCGAATATTCCAGGTGCCGAGCATGGTATTACCTCGGATGGTTTTTTTGAATTAAAAGAACAACCACAACGCGTGGCCGTGGTGGGTGCCGGTTATATCGCGGTTGAACTTGCTGGTGTGCTTAACAGCCTGGGCAGTGACGTGTCGATGTTGTTACGCCGCGAACACATGCTAGGTGATTTTGACGCCATGTTACGCGAGACCCTGATGGAAGAAATGAGTAACAGTGGTATTAACCTGATCACCAAGGTGAATGTCGAACGCGTCGACAAGAAAGACAGTGGCAAACTGGTGGTGCATTGCACCAATGGCATTGTACTCGAAGATCTCGATTGCCTTATATGGGCAGTGGGGCGCGCACCGGCCACTGCGGATCTGAATCTTGAGGTAACCGGTGTAAATGTTGATGAAAAGGGTTTCATTCCGACCGATGAATTTCAGAATACCAATATAAAAGGTATTTACGCAGTGGGTGATGTAACTGGGCGTGCCGCGTTAACCCCGGTTGCGATTGCCGCGGCGCGACGTTTATCGGATCGGCTCTTTAACAACCAGCCCGAACGTAAACTTGAATATGACAATATTCCTACTGTTATGTTTTCGCATCCACCCATTGGCACCATTGGCCTGACCGAAGAGCAGGCGCGAGAACAGCATGGGGATGCAGTGAAAATTTACCAAACCAGTTATACCGCGATGTATAACTCTATTGCCGGCAACAAGCAAAAGACAGCTATGAAACTGGTTTGTGTGGGTGGAGATGAAAAAGTGGTGGGTTGTCACATCATTGGCATGGGCGCCGATGAAATGCTGCAGGGTTTTGCCGTGGCTATCAAGATGGGAGCTACCAAGAAAGATTTCGATAATACGGTTGCTATACATCCGACCAGTAGTGAAGAACTGGTGACCATGCGTTAGTGAAAACAATAATCGGTAACTATTGTTCAAATAAAAAACATGATTCGCGATTTTGAAAACATTGAGCCGACTATCGAAAGCTCTGCCTATATTGATGAGCAGGCAAGTGTCATTGGTGATGTGCAAATTGGTGCCGATAGTTCCGTCTGGCCCGGTACCGTGATTCGGGGTGATGTAAATAAGATTCGTATCGGTGAGCGAACCAATATTCAGGACAATTCAACTGTGCATGTCTCACATGACAGTCACTTCAACCCGGGTGGCTTCGCAACCATCATTGGTGATGACGTCACCATTGGCCACCAGGTGATCGTACATGCCTGTACCATTGGTGATCACTGCCTGGTTGGTATGGGTTCGTTGATCATGGATGGGACGGTTGTTGAACCAGGCACGATCATTGGTGCGGGTAGCCTGGTCACACAGAACAAGGTGATTGAGGGCGGTTACCTTTGGATAGGGCGGCCGGTCAAACGCATCAGAAAGTTAACAGCCGAAGAAATAGAGCGTATTGACTATTCAGCCCAGCATTATGTACGCCTTAAAAACAGATATGTTGACCAATGAATTTTAATTCTTTAAAGAAATGGTTAGTTGCCATTAGCGGCGTCGATGTTGAGCGCATCAGTCACCGTGAGCGTCTCGCGTCAGCATTGGGTGGTTTTATTGGTATCTGGGCCATCATTTATATTAGCTACCAGTTTGTGAATGAGATCGGCGCCGCGTTGATCGTTGCATCCATGGGCGCATCTGCCGTGCTGGTGTTTGGTGTTCCTCATGGCAAGTTATCGCAACCGTGGGCATTATTGGGCGGGCATTTTGTTTCAGCCTGTATTGGTGTAACGGTGGCCAGTCATATTGTTGATACCACGCTGGCCGCTGCATTGGCCGTCGGCCTGGCGATTGGTGCTATGCACTACCTGCGTTGTCTGCATCCACCAGGAGGGGCTTCTGCGCTGGCGGCTGTCATCAGTGGGCCGGCGGTACACGATCTCGGATACCAATTTGTGCTTACACCGGTGATGTTGAATGCGGTGATTATTTTTCTGGTCGCCATTATCGTGAACGCGTTTTTTTCCTGGCGGCGCTATCCAGCCGGTCTTAGCAAACTGGTTGGTGCACAACAACAAGAACCATCACAATCGCTGAGCCGTCAACCTGACGTGCAGGTCGAGGATATTCGTTACGCGATAGAGAAAATGGAACTCATCATTGACGTCTCGGATGATGACCTGAGCAAGATTTACTTGATGGCCAGACAGCATGCGAGTGAGAATTGCATGTCAATTGATCAGATCAACCTGGGTAAATGTTATAGTAATGGTGGTTATGGCAAGGAGTGGTCAGTACGCCAAGTGGTTGATGAGTCTATAGATAAGAATCAGGACCGCGTCATATATAAGGTAATAGCAGGCCACGACCGACGAAATACTGGCGTATGTACCCGACAGGAATTTGCCTGCTGGGCGCGCTATGAAGTTTTTCGCAATGAAAACAGCTGGCAAAAGGTCAGTAACCAGCAAACGGTAACTCAGGAGTAACAATGACAATCAAAGCAGAAGTTTCGTTTGGAGAATTTCTTGATAAGGTAACCATCCTCGAGATCAAGAGTGAACGCATCAAGGATGCGAATAAACTGGTAAACGTGAATAATGAACTAAAACTGTTACGTGATCACTGGCAACAACATCCCAAGTCAAAAATTGATATTAGCGATGAAGTAAAACAGCTCAAGGCGATTAATGAAAAGCTATGGGAAATTGAAGATAATATTCGCGAAAAAGAACGTAGCAAAACTTTTGATCAAGGGTTCATTGAACTTGCCCGCTCTGTGTATTTTTCCAATGATGAGCGTGCGCGTATCAAGCACGTAATTAACGAGAAACTTGGTTCCGAGCTGATAGAAGAGAAGTCCTACGAGGATTATTAGTCTCGTATTTTTTGTGCCTGTATCCAGCGATCAATTTTATTGACACGATTTAAAAACCGTTTAGTGCGCGTTGCCGGGTTGTGCTTACGCGGACTGGGCAGTGAGGCGGCCAGTTCTGCCGATTGATGTTCACTGAGCATATAAACGGAGATACCCCAGTAACGTTGCGCGGCTGCCTCTACACCATAAATACCTTCACCAAATTCCGCGACATTTAGATAAGTGGCAAGAATGCGATCCTTATCGACATTCATTTCCATGCCGATGGTCAGAATCAGCTCATGCCATTTACGTAACGGGTTGCGTGAGCCGCTGAAAAACATGTTTTTGATCGTCTGTTGTGAAATCGTACTGGCACCGTATCTGAATTCCATCAGTTCCAGGTTGGTATCCATGGCTTCCTTGAAAGCAATCAGGTCAAAGCCGTTGTGATAATAAAAGCGCGCGTCTTCTGCTGCGATCACCGCGCGGTGTAAATGTCGAGGTATCCAGTTGAAAGGTACCGGCTTCCACAACAGACTTGGCAGGTTAGTGGTATTTTTTCGTCGCGCCTCGTAGGTCTTGATAAAATTAGATTTTTCAAATTGTCCGCGTCCAAACGCCTCCCAGTCAGGCCAGATGCTC
>DJMK01000127.1 GCA_002436485.1 Proteobacteria bacterium UBA6492 | reverse complement strand
ATAACCTGATCAACAAGACCGTCATCCACAACGGCCTCAATCTTCACTTTTGGTAAGAAGTCGACAACATATTCCGCACCACGATACAACTCGGTGTGTCCTTTTTGTCGACCGAAACCTTTCACCTCTGTGACAGTGATACCCTGAACTCCAATTTCGGACAGGCCTTCACGTACGTCATCGAGCTTGAAAGGCTTGATGATTGCCATAACCATTTTCACGGTCTGTACCCTCCTGTTTATTAACGTTTACCCAGTCAGGTGAATCATTGCTTTTCAAACGAAACGCCCTCATGGACTACTCTACTTAGCTCAACAAAATGCTATGTGACATCCTTTAGTGCATATGACGTGCCATTAAATTATTTATATATAAAACAATAAGTTATCGTAAAACGGGTATTTGTACGCACCTGACTAGTGCATTATGGCCGGCTATTTTTGGTCTGTGCGCACCGTATTAGTGCGCAATTAATTGGTCTGAAATGATTAATGGGAAAGGAAAGAACGGTTTAAACAGTAAGGTATTTCTGCACCAGGCTGTCATCCAGCTGACCCATACGATCCGCCGCAACGACACGTCCGCGGTCCATGATGACAAAATCCTTACCGATACGACGTGCAAAAGGCAGTTTTTGCTCGACCAGTAATACGGTCAGGTTGTGCTCCTGGTTTAGTTTCAAAATAATGTCACCAATTTGATGCACAATGTTAGGTTGAATACCTTCCGTGGGTTCATCCAGGATCAAAAGCTGGGGATCGATAGCCAGCGCGCGCCCAATAGCCAGTTGTTGTTGCTGACCACCCGAGAGATCACCACCTCGCCTGTTTAGCATCTGCTTGAGTACAGGAAATAATTCAAAAATCTGCTCCGGTATCTCTCGTTTGCTGTCACGTCGTGCACCCAGACCAATGCGCAGGTTTTCCTCTACTGTCAGCTGGGCAAAAATCTCGCGGCCCTGCGGCACGTAACCAATACCGATATTGGCACGCAATTCGGCCGCCTTGTCTGACAGATCAACCTCGTTAAACTTGATCGATCCATTTCGAATTTTCTGCAATCCCATAATGGATCGGAGCAAGGTCGATTTACCCACACCATTTCGTCCCATAAGGCATACACAACTGCCGGGTGTGATATCAAGATCGACGTCCCACAGGGTATGACTTTCACCGTAATACTGATTGAGTTTGTTTACCTGTAACATGCTACTCTCCCAGGTAAACTTCGATCACGCGCGGATCGGTTTGCACACTTTGCATGTTACCTTCTGCCAGGACACTGCCTTCATGCAGCACGGTTACCTTGTTGGCAATGGAACGTACAAAATCCATATCATGCTCTACCACGACGACCGAATGTTTTCCTGCCAGGCCGGTCAACAGCTCGGCTGTCTTGTCCATCTCCTGGTGCGTCATACCGGCCACTGGTTCATCCACCAGCAATAAATGTGGGTCTTGCATCAGCAACATGCCGATTTCCAGCCACTGCTTTTGTCCGTGGGAAAGATAAGCTGCCTCAACATCTCTTTGTTCCTGCAACCCGATCGTCGTCAATACCTCGTCAATTCGATCTCTTTGCTCACCGGTCAGTTGCGCGAACAGGGACGGCCAGACATTTTTATTAGTATGCATGGCCAGCTCGAGATTTTGAAAAACCGAGTGTTGAGGAAACACGGTTGGTTTTTGAAATTTACGCCCAATTCCGGCAGTGGAAATTTCATATTCTGTCATCTGTGTCAGGTTCATCGTCTGGCCAAAGAACGCCTTGCCGCTGTCAGGACGGGTCTTGCCGGTGATTACATCCATCATGGTTGTCTTGCCTGCACCATTGGGTCCAATGATGCAACGCAACTCGCCNNAACGCACCAGCCACCGCACCATACAGTGTGCCGCGCCCACCTACTGCAACCCAGACAACCAGTTCGATAGAATTCAGTGGTGAAAACTCACCAGGGTTAATAATACCTACCTGGGGTACATACAGGGCACCTGCAATACCCGCCAATACGGCAGAAAATACAAATATCCATAATTTGTACGATTCAACCCGGTAACCAATAAAACGTGCACGATCTTCTGCATCACGTATCGCCACTACGATACGGCCCATTTTTGATTTCACGATATAACGTGATGCCAGATAGCCAAGCGCAAGAAACAGTGCTGTTGTTATAAACAGGCCAATACGTGTTGTATCAGACTGCAGATTAAAGCCGAGTATATCTTTGAAGTCAGTCAGCCCGTTGTTGCCACCAAATCCCATTTCATTGCGAAAAAACGCCAGCATCAGGGCAAAGGTGAGCGCCTGCGTGATAATCGAAAGATACACACCGGTGACGCGCGAACGAAATGCAAACCAGCCAAACACCAGCGCCAACAGACCAGGTATCAACATGACCATCAGCATGGCAAACCAGAACATATCGAAGCCATACNNCATCAGGTACATGCCCATGGCATAACCACCTAATGCGAAGAATGCAGCATGCCCCAGGCTGAGAATACCGCAATATCCCCAGACCAGGTCCAGGGCAATGGCCAGTAATGCAAAGCTGAGATACTTGCCAATCAAGGTAACGGTATAGGTCGACAGGTGAAAGACTGAGCCTGCGGGAAATACCAGGTTTGCAACGGGTACGATGATCGAAACCGCAAGCAAAATACCCAGGAAGATCTTGCCGCCGCGATCACCTTCCAGAATGTTGATTCCCAGACTACGTAAAATCATATCAGTTCTCCGCAGCCCGGCCTTTTTGCGGGAATAATCCCCTTGGCTTCTTCTGGATAAACAGGATTATAAATACAAGCACAAGAATCTTTGCCATCACCGCACCGGTCCATGGCTCAAGGAACTTGTTAAACACACCCAGCGACATCGCGCCGACCAGTGTGCCCCAGAGATTGCCTACCCCACCAAACACCACCACCATGAAAGAATCGATAATATAAGACTGTCCAAGGTTTGGCCCTACGTTGGTTAACTGGCTAAGAGCAACACCCGCTATCCCGGCAATACCCGAACCAAGGCCGAACGTCATGGCATCCACCCATTCACTGCGTACACCCATGGCCCTGGCCATACTGCGGTTCTGCGATACTGCCCTGACCTTCAAACCCAGCGTGGTCTTTTTCAAGATGAGTAACAGGGCGACGAACACCATCAGGCTGAAAAGAATGATGTAAAGCCGGTTATAGGTCAGTGAAAAAATCGGGTTAATCTGCCACGAACCACTCATCCAGTCCGGTGTGCTAACCGGAACATTTTGTGCCGAAATGGTTGTTCGAACCAGCTGTTGCAAAATAAGGCTAATACCAAACGTCGCCAGTAGTGTTTCCAACGGGCGGCCATACAAAAAACGAATAACACCTCGCTCGATTGCAATTCCAAACAGGCCAGACACAATAAAGGCAGCGGGTATGGCGATAAGCACTGAGTACTCGATCAATCCCGGGAAGGCCAGCTGAATAAGATAGGTTGTATAGGCACCCAGCATGATCATCTCACCATGTGCCATGTTAATAACGCCCATAACACCAAAGGTAATGGCAAGACCAATCGCAGCGAGTAACAATACTGAACCAAGACTCAAACCAAAGATCAAAGTCTCACCAAATGCATAATAATCCCGGCGCGAATCAATCCGCTGCAGTGATCGTGTAGCTGCTGCACGGATTTCTTTATCGAACTCACTGTAATTCCCTTCTGAATCCTTCGCTAACAAACGCTCAAGCTTGCCTTTGGCAATTGGCTGAAGGGAATCTGCCAACACAGTAATGGCAGACAGGCGCACTTCTCTATCCTCGCTATCGATGTCTGCAATCGCCAAGGCCTCTAGAATCGCTGCCTTGACATCATCATCCTGCTCTTTTTGCAATGCCTCTCTCAACAATGTCACAGCCGCTTCATCCAGATTGCCAAGCAATTCGTCCACGGCTGACAGGCGTACTGCTGGCCTGGGACTGTCCAGGCTTAACTTTGCAATTTCTGCGCTTAAGATTCGTCTTAGTTTGTTATTAACCGAAACCTTTTTGACCTTACGTTTGCCGACTTCTCCAAGATCTTCACCGGTCACAATATCAAAGATCTGGTAACCTTCTTCTGTCGAATTGACTCGCACGATGACTTTATCTTTTTTACGATAGTAGAGATCGCTATTTAACATTGCCCTGAATGTGCCCAGCACTCTCTCATCATTCAGCTCGGAAAGCTCCTTGATGATCGCCTCTTTTTCTTCATAGTCGCGAGTTGTGAGTTTTGCCACTACTTCAGCAAAACCCAGCGGATTCTCTGTGTTGATGTTTTCCTCGGCACTTGCAATGAATGGAACAATCATCATCAATAACAAGATGATACAGCCGAGAATCAACTGCAGGTTCAGATTCGTTTTAAAATAATTCGCGGCCATATTAATTATTTATTGTTAAAGAAATACCCTGAAAAAATTGTTTTAAAAAGGGGTGCAGAAGAATCTCCTGCACCCCTGAGTTTACCTACTCATTCATATGAGCTTATTCGTAGTTTTGTCCAGAACACTTCTTGGTTTTGGTGTTGTAGTTACCGCACTTGAGCTTGACCCAGTCGGAAACTACGTCCTTACTGCCTGGCAAAAAGTCAGACCAGGCATCACCAGGAACAGTACCTTTTGTTTTCCATACCACGTCAAACTGGCCATCTTCCTGGATTTCACCAATCAGAACCGGCTTGGTCAGGTGATGGTTAGGCAACATCTTGGCGATACCACCAGTCATGTTTGGTACTTCAATACCGATCATCGCCTGCTCAACCTTGTCAACATCAGTGGTTTTGGCTTTTTCAACAGCTTTAACCCACATNNTTGTAGAAAGGCACGTTGGCATCACCGTTGATGGTAGATACCACGGCGGTCTTCTTGCCAGCAGAACCGAACTTCTTGATGTCCGCCACGATAGACTGCCAGTCAGAGTGACCGAATGGCGTATAGTTGATCATGATGTCTGATTCCTTAACACCCTTGGCTTTCAGGTAGGCTTCAAG
>DJMK01000202.1 GCA_002436485.1 Proteobacteria bacterium UBA6492 | reverse complement strand
CGATGGCAAATCCCATTCCCAGCCGGTTTTCTCAGGTTTTATACCGAGGGTATCTTTGGCTCTCCTAATGGTTGCCCATGAGTAACCGGCTTGCTCTGACTGTGATCTTACCTGCTTTGCTGAAAGCGGGCCATCGGCTAATACTTCCTGTAACCACCTTGCCGCTGCCTCACGTTCTGTACGTTTATCATCTGGAACATCGGCTGTTGCAAGCAGTTCCCTTGCAGTGCCTTCAATCACATCTCCCCATAACACTTGTGACGCATAAATACCGGTATTAGGTAACTCAACCTGATTCAGCTCGTATTCAAATCCGCCACCATCAGGGCCGATGTTTGACTTGGAGCGCACAAACAACCGCTTATCTGTTCCTTCGTCTGTAGTCGTTTTAGCGGCCGCCAGAACAATCCGCGCCAAGGCACCGAAGGCAATAGAACCTGTTACTCTTTCCACTGGATCACGGCCAGCAGTGCCCTTTGAAAAATGCGTTATTCCCAAAACCACTGCACCCAACCGTTGCGCCATGTCTACTAATGGCTGGAGTGCGCGCCTTACCTCTGTATTCTTATGGCTATCACCGGTAACCGTGTTTACAACCGGGTCAACAATAACCAAACGGATATCACCAATCCCAGAGATATTTTTTTGTAGTAACTGCATATCCGTAGCAGGATCAAAAGGGCGCACCTCACCACCCTCTCTGTAATCACCTACAAAATACACTCGGCTAGAGTCGCCACCTTGAGCAAGGAATCGGGGTAACAATGTATCCTTAGGATCATCTTCACCAGACCATACCAAGACATTCCCAGGTTCACATGTTGCACCATCAGGCCAGCGCCCGCCTGTGGTGATAGTTGCTGCCAAGGCAACTGCAATCGTTGTTTTCCCTGTACCTGGCGCACCGGCCAGGATGTGCAACTTCCCACCAGCTAACCAACCATTCCAGATCCAATTGATCGGCTCTATCTTCAGTTCATTACCACGAATTAACTCAACGCCAGGCAAGTTCTCTGAATGCTCACCCCACCGCGCCTCTGCTTGTGCGACCGCCTTATCATCAAAACCCATTGGCCACCTCCAGCATACGCCCGATCTCGGCATATTCCTTTCGTATGGTTGCCTGGTCGCGTTCTGATAATACCTTTCCCGCTGCCAAATCCTCCGCAGCAATCCAAAGCAAAGTGACCCGATAAGTAATCAGTATTAGTAAATCCCTAGCGCTAATCTGTGGCTGCTTTGATTTGCTGTGATAGTTATTATTAGCTGGGAATAGGTCTTTTATCTGTAGACCAACAGCACCAACCACTTCATGCAGGCTACACCCACCAAAACAGTAAACAAGTGTTGCACCGTCCGAAGTTTCACGAATGGATAAGCTAGGTGATCTGTCGTCATGTGCTGGGCACTTCGCCATCCATGAACCTGGACCGCGACTACGGACACCGTCCAGGCGATCAAGTAAGACATGAGTACTCATTTCACACCTCGAAACAGTTTTGCAGCTTTTTCAATGTGCTTGCCTAATTGATCCCATATCCAGCAAGTAAGGCAAAGCCATTTCCAGCGCTCATTTATGCGCCTTATAAAATGACCATGACACAACGGGCAAATTGCAGTCTCGGTGAGGTTGTAGATATTAGAAGTCGTGGTATTATTTTCGCTACAATTATTTGCAGTATCCATATCCCCAGCCTGGCCGCTGGGGTATTTTTTTCTGGTCATTTTTCTACACCTCCAGCCTTAGCAAGCCATTCTCTTATGTCCTCAACTCGCCACGCTGTAATGCGGGGTCCAAGTTTTACAGGTTTGGGAAAACGGCCTGATGCTACGCCAGCCCACCAGCATGATTTCTTGACTGGGATAATGGGGGGTAGTGGTGGTTCAGCTTTGGGATCACCGATAATTTGTGGTAATCGAAGAAAGCCAGTCTCGGGTAATATATTCATCTAGATTATCTCCAAAAACGTTTGACAATGACCATTGCTGGCCGCTGGTAGATAATCTAGTCTTTAAGATTCTTTTAGAAAAAATGGCAAAATCAGATTTAATTCTTACCTGATTTTGCCATGTCTGATTTCACAAGCCGCTTTAGCTTCGCTTCACCAGATTTCCGAGAATGATAACGCGCTGCATTCTCATCAAGTTCAGGAAGCATTGGCCATTCATTGCGTAACAGCTCATAGCAAGCCATTATGAATCGAATAAATGGCCCACCAGGTTCGCCAGTGTGTGGATTAATACTTGACCCTGGAAGTTCATCAAACATATCTGACCAAAGCCCAGCCAGATCATTTACAAATGTTTGCCGTGCCACTTTGCCTGTATGTCGTTTTTTACCCTGCCCCACCTTTTTGTTTTCATCTGCTGCTGCAACCCTCGCATATAGCTCAAGATCCTTAAGTCCCTTGATAATCTCATCAACATTAGAGAAATCGCTTGGCATGATTTGCTCTTCAAGCTGACCGCTTGGTGTTAGTGATTTCCTGGTAACACGAATTTTTTGATATTTTGCCGCCTGTCGTCTTAACCTCACTACGGCACTCGAACTTTCTAAACCTTTTGTAAGATCAATTAACTGCTTAGATTTGTTTTCAATCTTTTTTAGCCGATCACGAATGACACTGGGAGCATCAGCTTTCTCGGCTCCATAATTCTGAAGAAAGAACATTGCACAATCATTGAGCCGCTCTTCAAAGTCGGACCTGCTTTTGTTTTCTGGCAAGGGTTTCCCAACTTTTTTCAGGATCGTATCAAATTCTGATTCCTCGTAGATCATGCCAACTCTCGCTTGATCGGCTTCACCTTACTATCGCCCTTCGCCAATTCGTCCGTCAGGTCTGCCCATTGCTGCATCATGGCCCGCCGCTCTTCCAGGTATTCGGCTTGGTTATAACTTGCCCTTACCTTATTGCGCTCAGCATGGGCTAGCTGACGCTCAATCACATCAGGCCGATAGCCCATTTCATTCAAGATGGTAGAAGCTGTCGCACGGAAGCCATGCGCTGAAAAGCCGATACTGTCTTTGCCGTTAAATCCCATACGTTCGAGCGCCCGGTTCAACGTAGTTGGTGTCATGCAGGTTTTTGGATTGCGGTAGTTCGGAAAGAGAAAGGCCCGCCCTCCGGTGAAGGTATGTAGTTCCTCTAGCAGTTCCACAGCCTGCTGAGACAACGGGACAAGGTGAGGTTCCCGCTTTTTCATCCTCTCGGCAGGGATACGCCATTCCGCCCGTTCAAGGTCAATCTCTTCCCATTGTGCCGCCCGTAGTTCTACGGTACGGACAAAGGTCAGTAGCATCAGGCGCAGGGCAATAACGGTTGTCCGATACCCACCATAGCTTTCAAGTGCTTTCACAAAGTCAGCTATCTGGTCGCGGGATAGCGGCTTGTGATGTTTCACCTTGGGGCGGTGAATAGCACCCTTCAAAGCTGCCGCTGGGTCACTGTCCGCCCGCAAAGTTGCCACAGCATAACGGAAGATCGCCGATGCCCACTGCCGCAGCAGCACGGCCATAGTTTCGGCTCCGCGCCCTTCAACCCGCCGCATGATTTCCAACAGGTGAGCGGCAGTCACGTTTCGAATGGGTAAATTGCCAACGTAAGGGAAAACATCAGACTCTAGGAATCGCTCAACTTGGCGAAGGTAATAAGCCGTCCATCCCGGCTTTTTCTTGGCTATCCACTCCCTCGCCACAGCTTCAAAGGTGTTGGCATTCTTGGCATGGTTTGCCAACCGTTCGGCTTTCCGATGGTGCGCCGGATGAATGCCTTGCTTCACCAGTGCCCGCCATTCGTGCCGTTTCCTTTTAGCTTCGGCAAGAGTTAGCTTGCCTGACTGTCGCCTTAAATCGGCTTGATCTTCTGTTTCGCCAGACGGGGCTTGAGCATATTCACCGGCAGCAAAGACATTTTCCTTGCCCGCTATACGGTAGCGATAGCGCCACAGCTTCGCACCGGTTGGCCGCACTTCCATATAAAGCCCGGCAGCGTCGGTCAACTTAATCGGCTTTTCACCAGGTTTGGTGTTACGAATTTTAGCGTCAGTCAGTGGCATAATGAGGGTATCGGGATTTAATACCCCCTAAGATACCCGCATTTTCTTCGGATGGCAACGGACAATGCCGATTAGTAATGGTCGATAAAATGGCTATTTTACTATGTTTCAGTGAGGGTAACGGGCTTAATCGGACTATGTTGGATTTGGATGTTGATTATCGATCATCAGCAGCATAAATCTCTTAACCTTTTGATATATATATTTTTTATAATATGATATGGGGCTTGTTACCCGCTTATATACCCGCTTTATCTTTGGATACCCATGCAAAAATCTAGAGCCGAATGCACGTAAACGCCTATTGTCTCCCATATCAGGCTTGCTATAAACAACTACTGTCCAGCTTCGGTGAGAGCGACCCCAACGAAGGTCAGGATGGTTTTTCTGGGCAGGGCCAGGCTTTTCTGAACACTCCCAGTGCTCGATCACCCGCGTTAAGGTGCCAGAATTGCGGTTCTGCATTCATGTAGTTAAGAAATACTTGGCGCAACTGTTTTAATCCTATGCCATTTGGTGCACAGAATGGCCCTACAACTAATCCCTTTAAAAAAGGATTATCTTCGGTCAATGTTAGCATTAGAAGAGACTCGTTTGCGTCTGCTATTCCTGCTAGGTACATGATACATTGGTTGTACGCGCTTACGTTGCTTGGAGGTTGTTCGCATACCTGCATTAAATCTTTGCCGGTGTAGAATCCTGCGCTTCCAACCGACGGTACGATCAAAACCAACCCCAGAACAACAGCACGAATAATCATAGCCACTCTCCCTTTAGTTAATAACTTTACGATCATTTTACCCGATGCACTTTAATGCATCGTCTTGCTCCCTCAGTAGCCGCGCAAGTTCCCGCAACTGTTCCCGCTGCGCACCCTTGTAACCTCGCATTGCGGATCGTTGCTTACCTTCCTCTGACTTTGGGCCTGTGGATTTCTCCCAAGGTTTCCAGCGCTGTATCATCTTTCTTCGCAATTCCCGGTGTTCCGGTGTTCTGACATAGCTCATTGTCTGCCCCTGATAGTTGGATTTGCTCGTTTTCGATTTCTCGCGCGCGCGAAGGCTCCATAGCTCCGTTGTTCACTTGCTGGTGCCCTTGTGCGATGTTGGCTTGTTTCGCGTAAACAATCGGCGGATTCTTTATCGCCGACAGCGTTTCCAGTGTAGTCCGGCATTGCGATTGCGCCCGTAGCGCCATCCGCATGAACCCCTCGAAGTTTGACATATATTCCGCACCCATCGCTTTTTCCGTAAGCCGGGCAAAAAGGCTTTGTAGCGCCGTTGCCTGGCTCATCAACATGGACTCGGCCTGTTTAAAGTCTCCATCTTTAATTGCCTTGGCCTGATCTCGCAATGTCGCCAACATCGTCGGAACGTCGATATGCTCCCCCAGCCCGGAGTTGCGCTCGGCTGCATGGATTACCCTATGCGCTGCAAGCTCGGGGGAAGTCATCACCCTTGCATGATTGCGACAGGTTTCCTTTTCGGTTTTTCCAGCATAAACAGGGACGGCCTTTCGCGGGAATATCTCCGCTTCCGGCTTTGTCTTTTTTCCCGTTTTATCAGTCATTCTTCATTACCCCACGAATCCCTGCAATTTTCCCGAAGATGCTCACATTTCCCCAAGGTGCTCACCTGGTTTTGGTGGGCATCTTCGCTATTTGTGAGCATCTTCGATGGCAAATC
>DJMK01000168.1 GCA_002436485.1 Proteobacteria bacterium UBA6492 | reverse complement strand
GGAAAATATCTTCTGTTTTACCAACAATATTCCACAAAGGGATGGCGGTACGCACCTTGCCGGTTTTCGCGCGGCACTGACCCGCACTTTGAACAGTTATATCGAAAGCCAAGGCTTGGCCAAAAAGGCCAAGGTTAGCCCCACCGGCGATGATGCACGCGAAGGACTGACTGCTGTGCTGTCGGTGAAGGTGCCGGATCCCAAGTTTTCTTCGCAAACCAAGGACAAACTGGTGTCCTCTGAAGTGAAGGGCGTTGTTGAATCGGTCATGGGCGAGAAATTTCACGAATTCCTGATGGAAATGCCGCAGGACGGCAAGTCCATCGCAGGCAAGGTGGTGGAGGCTGCCCGCGCACGCGAAGCGGCACGCAAGGCACGCGAAATGACCCGGCGTAAAGGTGCGCTGGATATTGCCGGTTTGCCTGGCAAGCTGGCAGATTGCCAGGAAAAGGATCCGGCGTTATCTGAATTATTCCTGGTGGAGGGTGATTCCGCTGGCGGTTCGGCCAAGCAGGGACGGGACAGAAAATTCCAGGCCATTCTGCCGCTCAAGGGCAAGATTTTGAACGTCGAAAAGGCCCGCTTTGACAAGATGTTGTCATCGGCGGAAGTGGGTACCCTGATTACCGCGTTGGGTTGTGGGATTGGCAAGGATGAATTCAATATCGACAAGCTGCGCTATCACCGTATTATCATCATGACAGATGCGGATGTGGATGGCTCGCACATTCGTACGCTGTTATTGACCTTTTTCTATCGCCAGATGCCTGAGCTGATTGAAAACGGCCATATCTATATCGCACAACCACCTCTGTACAAAGTGAAAAAGGGCAAGCAGGAACGGTACGTGAAAGACGATACCGAGCTGGATGCCTATCTCCTGTCCGTCGCCCTCGATAATTGCCAGTTATTCGTTAATGAAGATGCGCCAGCCATGAGCGGTCAGGCCATGGAAGAGCTGGCACGCCAGTACATGCTGGTAATGGACAGTATTCGGCGTCTGTCGCGCCGCTATCCGGCCGAAGTGCTGGAAAAAATGATTACCATGCCGGGTTTAGCCGAAGGCGCAGACCTGGCGATTGCCACCAGTTGGTTTGCCGACCTTGAGCAACGCATGGCCAGCGATGAGCTCAGTAGTATCAAGTACCAGATGCGGGTGGAGCTACAGCAGGGTGAAGAAACCGCTTGGGTTTGCAAGATAACGACAATTCGCCACGGTATCGAGTCAGATTACGGCATGTTAAGCGAATTTTTTGAAAGTGGTGAATATTCAGCTATTCGTAAACTTTCCGAACAACTCGACAGTTTGTTGGGAGAAGGCGCCATTATTCAACGTGGTGACCGTAAACAATCGATTAGCTCCTTCAAACAGGCCATGAACTGGCTCATGGAAGAAGCCAAGCGCGGACAACATATTCAACGTTACAAGGGACTGGGTGAGATGAATCCGGATCAGCTCTGGGAAACCACGCTTAACTCCGAGACTCGACGCTTGCTACANNCGGGACTTTATCGAGAGCAATGCGTTAAATGCACAGAATCTGGATGTCTGAACAATTCTTTGTTAATTAGAAGATAGCCAAACCAGTTCGCTGCTATTTAAGCGGCTGGTAGTGCCCAATAGTTATCTCCGGCATTTGATGTTCTATCCATTGTTTGACTTCCGCCAGAATTTCATCCGGCTGTTTACCCTCGGTTTGAATCGGCGGGCCAATGCGTACCGTGATCTTGCCAGGATATAAGATCCAGCTTTTACGTGGCCAACACTCACCAGCATTATGTGCAACCGGAATAATTGGGTAGCCACTTTCCGCGGCGAGCACCGCACCACCGATACGATATTTGCCCGGTCCAGTCGCTTTGGTACGTGTCCCTTCGGGAAAGACCACTACCGAGATGCCTTCATTCAGACGCCTGATACCATTCTTGACTAGTGCATTGACTGCTACCTTGCCGGTACCTCGTTTGATGGCGACAGGTTTCATGGCCGCGAGACCCCAGCCAAAAAACGGTACATAGAACAATTCCTGTTTGAATACAAAACTGATTCGATGGAAAAGTGTCTGCAGCGCAAACGTCTCCCAGGTAGACTGGTGCTTGGAAAAGATTATTACCGCTGTATCAGTAATATTCTCGACACCCTCAACATGATAGTCAAAGCCGTTTAGATGTTTCATGAGCCAGACATTGGAATGTGCGTACGCGTTGATGATTGAGTAGCGTAACCTGTATGGAAACAGGACAAACAGAATTGCCAGCGTGGCGGTGATGATCGTAGTGACCGCCATGAAGATATGTAACAGGGTTGAGCGTATAAATAACATCAGTAGGCACGCCCGTTTAAAAGGCTATCAACACATTCCGACAGGTCTTTGAATACCGGCACGCCCTCAAGACCTTCGCCTTTTGCCAGTGTACGCTCACCCTTGCCAGTTTTAACTAGGAAAGGCTTGGCTCCGACGGCCTGCGCAGATTGAATATCACGTAGTGAATCACCTACTACAGGAACATCTGTAAGCGAGACGCCAGCTCGTTGCGCGATTTCCTCGTACAGACCGGTTTTAGGTTTGCGGCAGTCACAATGATCATTTGGGCCATGTGGACAGAAAAAGATGCCATCAATATGCCCGCCAAAGTTATTCAATAAGCGCTTGAGTTTTTCATGCATGCGGTTAAGCATATCGACGTCATAATAGCCTCGCGCTATCCCTGATTGGTTGGTCGCAACCATAACCGTGTAACCGGCATGATTGAGTTGCGCAATGGCTTCCAGGCTACCGGGAATAGGAATGAATTCTTCCGGTGACTTGATGTAGTCATCCGAATCCTGGTTAATGACACCATCCCTGTCCAGAATAATCAGTTTCATAATGCTAGTAATTACTTCTCTCTAAATTCTGAAACACGAATACGTCCGTTAACCATTTTTGATTGGCGTTGCATGATTTTATCCATCTTTTTCCAAAAGGCGGCATTCAAATCAAATTCAGCAGATATTGCAGTACCAATGAGCAGAATAAACAGATCGGCCACCTCTTCGGCCAGTTGCTGTTTGTCTTTGCCCTTGGTAACGCACTCGGCCACTTCACCCAGTTCCTCGATCATCAGGGCAAGACGATAAGTGAGTTCTTCGCCACCGGTATTTTTAAAATCATGCTT
>DJMK01000097.1 GCA_002436485.1 Proteobacteria bacterium UBA6492 | reverse complement strand
GGCATCAGGATAAAGTATGCAAAATATAATCCGGTGAAAATCTGCGCCAGCAGTGTCTTGATCGGTGTTGACGGTTGTACACCGAGGTAACCCAGCACAATGAAGCTGATAACAAAGATCGCCAGCGCCAGCTTGGACAGCATGCCGCGGTAGCGAATTGATCTGACCGGGCTCTTATCCAGCCATGGCAGGAAGAACAGTATCACGATCGCGGCACCCATCACGATGACCCCTGGAAACTGCGATCCAAACATTGGCGGTACCGCACGCAACATGGCGTAGAATGGCGTGAAATACCAGACCGGTGCGATATGATCTGGTGTCTTCAGCGGGTTGGCCGGTTCAAAGTTGGGATGTTCTATAAAGAAGCCACCCATCTCCGGCGCGAAGAACAGCACGGCAAAGAAAAACATCAGGAAGACTACCACGCCAACAATATCCTTGACGGTGTAGTACGGATGGAAAGGAATACCATCAAGCGGGATACCATCCGGACCCTTGTTTTTCTTGATCTCGATGCCGTCCGGGTTATTGGAACCCACTTCATGCAGCGCAATGATATGCGCGGCCACGAGCATGATCAGTACCAGCGGTACTGCAATCACGTGGAAGGCAAAGAAGCGGTTGAGCGTAGCATCGGAAATTACGAAATCACCGCGAATCCACTGTGACAGTGGTTCACCAATACCAAACGGCACAGCAGCAAACAGGTTAACGATAACCTGTGCACCCCAGTATGACATCTGGCCCCATGGTAACAGGTAACCGAAAAACGCTTCGGCCATCAGTGCCAGGTAAATGAACACACCCATGATCCAGATGAGTTCACGCGGTTTCTGGTAAGAACCGTACATCAGGCCACGGTACATATGCAGGTAAACCACCAGGAAAAACGCCGATGCGCCAGTCGAATGCATGTAACGGATGAACCAGCCGGCGGGGACATCACGCATAATGTATTCCACCGAGGCAAATGCCAGGTCCGCATCCGGCTTGTAGTGAATGGTAAGGAAAATGCCGGTGACAATCTGTAATACCAGTACCAGCAGAGCGAGCGAACCAAAGAAATACCAGAAGTTGAAATTCTTCGGTGCATAGTATTCAGAAAGATGTTCTTTCCACATCTTGGTGAGCGGAAAGCGATCATCAACCCAGCCCAGTAGTGCAGTTAACATGCTGTTCATTATGCAACTCCTTCTGGGTCTACACCGATCAGCACGGTCGACTCGTCGATAAATCTGAAAGGCGGTACTGGGAGGTTGGTCGGCGCTGGTACACCCGCATAAACACGACCCGCCAGGTCAAACTTTGAACCATGACAGGGGCAGAAAAAACCACCTGACCAATCGCTGTCAAAATCTACCACACCGATTTCCGGGCGATACTTTGGAGAACAACCAAGGTGGGTACAAATGCCTTCCATTACCAGGATGTTCTTGTTCTTGTCATTGGCACGATACTGGTTCTTGGCATACTCGGGCTGAATGGATCCTTCAGAGGCAGGATCGGCCAGCTTGTCTTCCAGCTTGGCAAGATCAGCCAGGTTCTGGTCGGTCCGGTTTACAATCCAGACCGGCTTTTTGCGCCATTCCACGGTCACCATTTCTCCCGGTTGTAGCTTGCTGATATCAACAGCCACCGGTGCACCTGCCGCTTCAGCACGGGCACTGGGATTCATGGATCGAACGAAAGGAACGGCAAGACCTACTGCACCTGCACCGCCCACGATAGTAGTCATCTGGACAAGAAAGCGGCGCTTACCCTTATCAACAGCATCATCGCTCATGCGTGTTCTCCGCAATTTGTAATCAGGACAGTCGCGTGTACCGACCTGTTAGGTTTTTGTTTCTATTAGAATGTCAGAATATATAGATAGCCTGACCGAGACGGTCGCATAGTTTGAAGCAAGTCCCCTCTATGGTCAAGGGATACTTGAAAAATGCCTAGTATTTCAATCAGTTATACTGGATTATCGATATCGATAAATTCATATTCCAGCCCAAAAAGCTGGGCGAGGTGCTGGCCCAGTGACCAGGCCCCGTAACGTTCGGTTGCGTGGTGACCAGCAGCAAAATAATGCAGGCCGGTTTCTCGCGCAAAGTGCACGGTCTGCTCGGAAATCTCGCCACTGATGTAGGCATCCACACCGAGTTCCTGCGCCTTCTCTATGTAGCCCTGCGCAGCACCACTACACCAGGCAACACGCTGAATCTCCCTGGCATCGCCCGGGATGTGCAACGGTGTGCGCTGCAGCACCTTGCCAATTTCTGCTGCGAATGTTTCCGCAGTGGCGGCCTGTTTCAACACGCCATAAAGACCAATAGCAGGATCACTATCACCGAACTGACCCTCGACGGTCAGGCCAAGCCGCTCACCCAGTTGTGCATTGTTGCCATATACGGGATGCGCATCGAGTGGCAGGTGATACGCCAGTAAACTGATACCCGCATCCAGCAAACTCTGGATACGTCTACGCTTGGTTCCGACGATGCGTGCATCTTCCCCTTTCCAGAAGTAACCGTGATGTACCAACAAGACATCTGCTTTTTGTTTAATGGCAGCATCAATGAGGGCCTGGCTGGCAGTCACACCAGTGACAAGACGACGCACATCGGTACGACCTTCTACCTGCAAGCCATTTGGACAGTAATCCTTGAAGCGATGAATTTCCAGTAAATCATCGGTATACGCGACCAGTTCCCGCAAATTTACCATGCGAAGATCATCTCCATCGGTTATTCTTTAAAAAACTCATGATATTGTAGCCAGTAACACCATGCGAATCAGTAAAAACCTGCTTTTCATCTTTCAGTTCGTCACGATTGGTCTTGCGATTGCCTTCGTAGCCATGTACCTGTATCCGGAACTGGTAACCGGTCCCAAACCCGTTGTTGAGCTAACCGAAAGCACGCAGGATCGTGACGATGCGACACAAACCGGTATGGTGTCCTATGCCGCTGCCGTGAAACAGGCAGCACCTGCTGTGGTAAACATCTACACCACCAAGATCATTACGGAACGTGCCAACCCGTTTTTCAGTGATCCCTTCTTCAGACGTTTTTTTGGTGACGAACTGGGGCGCCCGCGACAGCGACAGGAAACCAGTCTGGGTTCAGGCGTCATCGTCAGCACTCAGGGTTATGTACTCACCANNTACCTTTGAAAACTTTATCCAGACTGATGCAGCCATCAATCCCGGAAATTCCGGAGGCGCACTCATTAATGCATACGGTGAACTGATCGGTATTAACACGGCAATTTTTAGTGAAAGCGGTGGTTCGCAAGGAATCGGTTTTGCTATTCCCATTGATCTTGCCAGGGATGTGCTCACACAGATTATCGAGCAGGGTCGTGTAGTCCGTGGATGGCTGGGTGTACAGATACAGGATATCAATCCACGACTGGCCGAGTCGTTTGGTCTGTCATCAGACGATGGTGTTGTGATCACCAATATCATCATCAATGGGCCAGCTGATAAGGCCGGACTGGATCGGGGTGATGTCATCACACATATTGATGACGAGAAAATTATCGATTTTCGCGATGCGTTAGATCGTATCAGCAAGTATAAGCCTGGCCAGACGATTACATTGACTGTCGTGCGCGAAGGAAAAGTGGTCGAGAAAAATGCAAAGGTACTTGAAAGACCGACGCAAGAATTATAAATGGTTATGAAAGTACGTCTTTTAGTGCAAACAGAAAGGCGGCATTCTCTTCCGGTGTCCCTACTGTTACACGAAGACAGTCTGACAATAACCCACCTGCCGTGCTGAGATTCTTGATAAGTATTTTTTCTTTCTTGAGCATCTCAAATACGCTTGTCGCATCGATTTGCCTGGTCCGAAACAGGATGAAGTTTGCCTGGCTGGGAAAGACATCAATACTATCAATCGCACACAACTCGTCATACATGGTATCGCGGTCCGCGCGAATATGTGCAGTCTGCTCATCTAGTATACGCTGATTCTGTAGTGCGAAACGTGCACTGGCCTGTGTCAGTACATTGATATTGTAAGGCAACCGAACTTTGTCAAACTCACCAAGCCACCTGGGGCTACCAGCCAGAAGACCAAGACGCAAACCCGCGAGTCCCATTTTTGAAACCGTGCGCATAACCAGCAAGTTTTCGTATTTTTCAAGTTTATCCATCCAGGTTTTTCCGGCAAAGGCATGATAGGCCTCGTCCAACACAACCAGGCCATTGCTGGCGTGCAATATTTCTTCGATCACATCGTCAGCAAACAGGTTACCGGTTGGATTGTTTGGGTAGGCAAGAAAAACCACAGCAGGGTCATGTTGCTTGATTGCCTTGAGCATGGCTTGACTATCGAGTGAAAAATCCTTTTTCAAAGGCACACCGACGAATGGCATATTGAGGAAAGTTGCGATCATTTTGTACATGACAAAACCGGGTTCCGGCGACATCACGATACGATTGGCACCACTAACTGCCATCATGATCATCTGGATAAGTTCATCAGAACCATTGCCCAGTAAAAGCTGCATGGAAGCCGGCACATGCATGCTGTTACGGAGCTGTTTACTTAACTCGGACGCGGCAGGATCCGGATAGCGGTTCAACTCTGTATTTCGCAATATCTCCAGCCATTCCTTTACCATGGCATCAGGCCAGTGGTAGGGATTTTCCATCGCATCCAGCTTGATGAAACCTGACGCGTTCGGGACATGATAAGCTGACAATTCCCGAATCTCGGGACGGACCCACTTGTCAACAGAGTCGGACATGCTTACTTGATGCGATATTCCGCGGAACGCGCGTGTGCAGTCAGGCCTTCACCCCGCGCCAGGGTCGACGCTGTCTTGCCAAGTTCGGATGCACCGTTGGCTGAACACATAATCAGGCTGGAACGTTTCTGAAAATCATAAACGCCCAGTGGTGAACTGAACCGCGCCGTACGTGATGTCGGTAAAACATGGTTTGGACCTGCGCAATAATCTCCTATTGCCTCCGCCGTATAGCGGCCCATGAAAATAGCGCCAGCATGCCTGATCTGTTTCGCCATGGCCTGTGGTTCCTCCACCGATAGTTCCAGGTGCTCAGGTGCAATATGGTTTACCACCGAGACCGCTTCATCCATGTCCTTTACCTTGATCAGTGCGCCACGGGATGAAAGTGACGTGCGAATAATCTCGGCACGTTCCATGTCAGCTACGAGTTTATTGATACTGGCTTCTACCTGTTGCAAAAACTCTTCATCCGGGGAAACCAGAATTGATTGCGCATCCTCATCGTGCTCTGCCTGTGAGAACAAGTCCATCGCAATCCAGTCCGGATCAGTTTTACCGTCACAAACAACCAGAATTTCCGAGGGACCAGCAATCATGTCGATACCGACTGCGCCAAATACCATGGACTTGGCGGTTGCGACATAAATGTTCCCTGGCCCCACAATCTTGTCGACCTGCGGTATGGATTCAGTACCATATGCCAGTGCTGCCACTGCCTGCGCCCCACCAATAGCATAGACCTTATCAACGCCCGCAATGCTGGCAGCCGCCAGCACCAGTTCATTGACGGTACCATCTGGCGTGGGTACCACCATGATGACCTCTTGCACACCGGCCACCTTGGCGGGAATTGCATTCATGATTACGGAAGAAGGGTATGCTGCCTTGCCGCCAGGAACATACAGGCCGACCCTGTCGAGCGCTGTGACCTGCTGCCCAAGAATCGTGCCGTCTGCTTCCTGGTAGGACCAGCTCTCTGATTTCTGGTGTTCATGATAATTACGTACACGCTCGGCTGCATTTTCCAGCGCTTCACGTTCTGCCTGTGGAATATTCTTTAACGCCTCGGCCAATCTGCTTTTGCTTATCGTCAGGCTTTTGATTGAATCAACACTCATGCGATCAAAGCGATTGGTATAATCAACTACGGCAGTATCACCTTCGCTTCGAACACGACGAATTATTTCCTTAACTGTCTCGTTCACCTTGTCATCGGAAACACCTTCCCATGCCAACAGGTTATCCAGCTGTTGCCAGAATTCCGCTTTATTGGTGTTTAATTTTTTGATTTCGATCTGCATGAAATTATTACTTGTCCACACGGTTACCTGACTGCTGTAGCGATTTTATCAATCAATGCCTGGATCGCTTCATGTTTCATTTTCATGGAAGCCTTGTTAACTATCAGGCGCGAACTGATATCCGCAATATGCTCCAGTGGTTCTAGGCCATTTGCCTTTAAGGTATTGCCGGTATCAACAAGATCAACGATATAATCTGCAAGCCCGACAATCGGTGCCAGCTCCATAGAACCATACAGTTTAATTATCTCTACCTGCTTGCCCTGCATGGCATAGTAATTCCGGGTACTATTGACAAACTTGGTGGCGATACGCAAACGTGCAGCGTTTGACTGTTGCCCCTTGCGGCCGGCAACCATCAAACGACAACGTGCAATTTTCAGGTCGAGCGGTTCGTAAATACCTTCACCACCATGTTCGATCAACACATCCTTACCCGCCACACCAATATCTGCTGCCCCGTACTGAACATAGGTCGGCACATCGGTGGCGCGTATGATTACCAGCTTGACGTTATCACGATTGGTGTCGAGGATTAACTTGCGGCTGGTTTCCGGGTCATCAACTGCCTCGATACCCGCCGCGTTAAGCAACGGCATGGTTTCCTTGAAGATACGTCCTTTTGATAATGCAATTGTCAGAGTCTGGTTCATAGCTTTCAGTTTAATTATTTAGTCCGGCACACGCCTGATTTGTGCGCCCAACTGTTGTAACTTTTCTTCAATACATTCGTAGCCGCGATCAATGTGGTATATACGTTCAACACATGTATCGCCTTCTGCAACCAGCCCGGCAAGTACCAAGCTGGCCGAAGCACGCAAGTCTGTGGCCATGACCGGTGCACCAGCAAGCTTTTCAACGCCATTACAGACTACAGTGTTTCCCTGTAATGCCAGATCGGCACCCATGCGTTGCAGCTCCTGAATATGCATGAAACGGTTTTCAAAAACTGTTTCGGTGATAGTGCCGGTACCACTGGCGACTGAATTCAAAACACAGAACTGTGCCTGCATATCGGTAGGAAATGCCGGATAAGGTGCGGTACGAATATCGACGGCATCAACTCGCCTGCCTTGCATATCAAGTGAGATCCAGTCTTCACCTGCTTCAACCTGTGCACCCGCCTCTATCAGTTTGGAAACGATAGCATCACAATGTTTCGGTGATGTATCCTTGAGCTTGACGTTACCACCGGTTATTGCAGCTGCAACCAGGTAGGTACCCGTCTCAATCCGGTCAGGCAAGACACAATA
>DJMK01000094.1 GCA_002436485.1 Proteobacteria bacterium UBA6492 | reverse complement strand
CTACCAGTACCAGAGAGCACTGCGCTCGTTGTGCTGCCCGGTAAAGAATTTCCTTGATTACCTTGGGGCAAGCATCGGCGTCTACCCATATTTGCATTTAAAAAAGCCCAATTTTATAGAATGTATTCAACATGACTTTCTGTGCTCCATCTGATCTGTTCACTTCTATGATTAACAGGATTGGGTATAGGGTCATAGTGTTTGCTTTGCTATGTTTTGGCATGCACCTGTCTATAATAAAGCTATTCTAATAACAATGGTGAGTAAACTATGCAAAGTCTCATGGATCACCCACTGATTGACCGGGTTAAAATCATATTTAAGATTGGACCAATCTTTTTTTTCCTTATTGGTGCGACATCAAGTGTCGTGGCCGCAAGCGATAGCAAATATGATTTTTATGGTTTCGTTCAACTTGATGCCATTTATGATTTCGATCGCATGGATCCGGCCTGGAAAGATTCACTTCGACCATCCAAAATACCGGTCAGCTGTCCTGGTGATCCCGGTTGTGGTAGTGACGGTGAAACCATATTTAGTGTTCGTCAGACTCGCTTTGGTGTTGCTGCCAGTATACCAACTGAGCTTGGTGAACTAAAAACCAGACTCGAATTTGAGCTTTTTGGTGTTGGAAGTGATGAAGGCAAGACGACGCCTCGCCTGCGCCATGCTTATGGCGAGCTGGGTAACTTTCTTGCTGGCCAGACCTGGAGCACGTTTATGGATATCGACGTGTTCCCAAACTCGATCGAATACTGGGGGCCACCCAGTATGATTTTCTGGCGTAACATGCAAATTCGCTGGACGCCCTGGCGCAATGAACAAAGCCATGTTGCTGTTGCGCTGGAATCACCATCATCAGCCGTTGATGATGGTAAGTTGGATGGAATCTCACCGACACTGAGCGTTACCGGTAAAGAGAAATACCCGGATTTGACCGCACACTGGCATAGCAGAACAGACTGGGGTTATTTTCAGCTTGCCGGCATAGTACGCGCTATAGGTTATGAAAATACTGCTGTTGCCAACGGAGAACCATCTGGAACAGAGACAGGCTACGGCATTAACCTTAGTGGTAATTACAAGGTTGGAAATAACGGGACTATCAAGGCACAACTGGCATGGGGCAAGGGTATCGCCAGTTATTTCAATGACGGCGGCATCGACCTGGCACCGGATGCGAGCCTGCTGCAACCAGAGGTTCTGCCCATTCTCGGCTGGCTGCTGTTCTATGATCACAGCTGGAACCAGAAATGGTCCAGTTCAATAGGTTGGGCAATGGCAGAGCAGGATAACAGCGCCGGACAAACCAACACAGCCTTCAAGTCGAGCCAGTATGGCCTGGTTAATTTGCTGCACTATCCGGCAAAGAACGTCATGTTCGGTGGTGAGCTTCAGTATGGCGAATACGAACAGAATGATGGTGTCACTGCCAGCGATACCCGTGTGCAGTTCTCAGCCAAATATTCATTCTGATAAACGATTACTAAGGAGAGAATTCAATGTTTCAAAACACTATTGTCCGTACGAAAGTGTTAACAGGTCTTTTGCTGGTTCTGGTAACGGCTATCGGTATCAATACAGTGAGCATGGCCAGCACACTTGAGCCAGCCAAAATAAAAACCGCGATCAACAAGGCTTATAAAGACTATAAGAAGCTGAAGGAGGGCGCCAATGCAGACTATATCCCGGCGCTCGCCAAGGTTGATCCCAATGTATATGGGATTGTGCTGGTTACCACGGATGGAAAGATTTATAGCGAGGGCGATTTAAAAACAGAAGTCTCTATTCAATCCATATCAAAAGTATTCACCATGGCAAAGGTTATGGATGAGTCGGGACCGGATGCCATTTATAACGCCATGGGGGTCGATGCTACTGGCCAGGTTTTTAATTCTATTGTTGCGATTGAGCAATACCAGGGCTCAGAAATGAATGCCATGGTCAATCCCGGTGCAATTACCGCGACCAGCATGGTTAAAGGCAAAAGTGAAAAAGAGATATGGAACAAGATACTCAATTACTACAGTGATTTTGCGGGACGTAAGTTGTCTGTGCTTGAGGATGTCTACAAATCCGAAGCCGCTACTAACCAGCGTAACCAGGCCCTTGCTATGTTGATGTATGCCTACGGTCATATCAAGGGCGATGCATTGCAGGCTACTGATATTTATACAAGGCAGTGTTCTGTCGGTGTGAACACAAAGGATCTGGCTATCATGGCAGCGACATTGGCCAACGGTGGCAAGAATCCGGTTACCGGTAAACAAGTAGTCAATAGCAAGCATGTGCCGGAGGTGCTTGCCGTCATGGCGACCGCCGGGCTCTATGATGATGCTGGCAAATGGTTATATAGAACGGGACTGCCGGCCAAGAGCGGGGTAGGCGGAGGGATTATTGCTGTCTCACCGGGCAAGTTTGGTATAGCCGTTATATCGCCACCGCTCGATAAGGCGGGTAATAGTGTTCGGGCACAAAAAGCCATCGCAGATATTTCCAATGCGCTGGGTGGTAATCCCTATGCCGTCAAACCGCGTTAATACGCCTGATTACTGGAACCGGTAAACGATACCGAGTGTGTATGAAATGAGTGAATCATCATCCACGATTGGGCTGTCGGTTATACCATCACCAAGCAAATCGTATTTAACCTGGCCAAGCAACTCGATATGTCGAGTTGCGAGCCAGCTGGCGTTAAAAGTGGCATTATAATTCAGTGATGACTTTCCATCGTACAGGGGTCGACCAGGGATAACTTCATTTGCTTGCACGCCATAGTAATAACCGACAAGATCTTTGTCCTGGTAAGTTAATCCGAGCGAACCTGTCAGTGTCAGGGCGTCACTGATATGAAAGGGCTTGCTGAGTTGTAACACCGCTTCGTTACCATCACTTTCAATAAGATCATGCAGTAACTGGAGTGTATATATAAAAGCACCCCCCTTGAATTGAAGACTCAGACCGCCAAAATAACTAGGTTCTGTAATATCAATCCCATCCAGTTCACCATTATCGGCAAAGGCGGGTTCGACTTCGTAAAATCGTGGCGTACCAAGTAATTCAATTCTGAAATTTCCGTCTCTGTAAAATGTATAGCCCGTGTCCAGTCCCTCGATATAAAAGTTTTTGTATTTATAAGACAGGTAGAGCAGGTTGGTATTCTGGTTATCCACACCTACGAATGGGCGTTCTGCTATGGAAACAGTCATGCCAATGCCAAAGGCGTTATCCGACCGGTCTACGCGTTCCTGTGTAGAGGTAATTATGGGTGCAGGCGCGGCCAACATGCTATGGGAATAAAACATGCCAACTAAGAATAAGGTTATGACCATATGTTTTTTCATGACAATTTCCTGTTATTTTTGTGTCGGTAGAATGAATTTATTCGGGGGGGCACTGCCAGTTATCACGAAAATTTCACTTTTTGATGTTGTTTTTATCAATACAGTCAACAAGATCTGTTTCCCATCACTTTGTGTGCAAGTAAACTAGAAGATATTTTTGATTTCAGGGACTAGAGAATGGAGACGCTTGTTACCGCCGAATGGTTAGCGCAGCATATTGATGATGATGACCTTGTCTTGCTGGACTGCTCGGTAACGACCCTTCCTGAGGGAGACACTGGTTTTCATAACGTGAGTGCTCGCCCGGAATACGAGCTGGGCCATCTGCCAAAGGCGGGATTTGCTGATCTCAAAGGTGAGCTTTGTGATGTAAATAGTACGATTGAGTTTGCATTACCTGACCCTGAACAATTTTGTCATGTTATGGGAGCATTAGGCGTGGGAGATGATTCACGCGTGGTGCTTTATGACACTAGCTATACGGCCTGGGCGGCTCGCGTGTGGTGGATGCTGCGCTGGGTTGGTTT
>DJMK01000156.1 GCA_002436485.1 Proteobacteria bacterium UBA6492 | reverse complement strand
GCCTCCCAGTCAGGCCAGATGCTCATGATATAAAACACATCGATGGCGATAATGATCGGCACGATACGCACTGTCCACACCAGCAAGCGTCTCACGGCTGATGGTTTACGCGTTACTTGCCTGATTTTTCTGCGGCGAAAAAATCGCTTGATAAGTTTTATCATGACCGTCCGATCAAATTTTGTATCTACCTGTTTTTTATCGGATATACAGGCAGAAGCATGATAGCTCCATGCATTCTACTTCAGCTTGCGGTTTTAATTGATCCAGATCATCCAACGGATTATTAGAATTCTTTAATGTTGCTGCACAAGAATCTATTAATGTGAGGGGCATTTATGCAAGCGGAAACCTATAACTACAAGGTGGTCAAGCAGTTTGCTGTCATGACCATTGTGTGGGGTGTGGTTGGTATTGCTGCGGGCGTGTTTATTGCAGCGCAGCTGGTCTGGCCAGCACTGAATTTCGATCTTCCCTGGCTAACATTTAGCCGCTTGAGGCCACTGCATACCAACGCGGTGATTTTTGCCTTTGGTGGTTCAGCCTTGTTTGCTACATCGTATTACGTGGTACAGCGAACCTGCCAGGCACGCTTGTTTGGTGGCGGGTTGGCGTCATTTACTTTCTGGGGCTGGAACCTGATTATCCTGCTGGCGGCCATTACCCTACCGCTGGGCATTACCTCGGGCAAGGAATACGCGGAACTGGAATGGCCCATTGACCTGCTGATTGCCGTTGTCTGGGTATCCTATGCCGTGGTGTTCTTTGGCACGATTGTCAAACGCCAGGTTAAACATATCTACGTTGCTAACTGGTTCTTTGGCGCATTTATCCTCACAGTAGCGGTGTTACATATCGTCAATAGCGCCGCGATACCGGTAACCCTCACCAAGTCTTACTCCGTTTATTCCGGCACCATCGATGCCATGGTGCAATGGTGGTATGGCCATAACGCGGTGGGCTTTTTCCTCACAGCCGGCTTCCTTGGCATGATGTACTACTTTATACCCAAACAGGCAGGTCGTCCGGTTTACTCTTATCGCCTGTCGGTGGTGCACTTCTGGGCATTAATTTCTATTTATATGTGGGCGGGTCCGCACCACCTGCATTACACTGCTCTGCCCGACTGGGGTCAGACNNATCCTGAAATTCATGATTGTCTCCCTTTCCTTTTATGGAATGTCGACCTTTGAAGGACCAATGATGTCCATCAAGACGGTGAATGCCCTCTCACACTACACCGACTGGACCATTGGCCATGTACATTCCGGTGCACTGGGCTGGGTTGGCTTTATTTCTATGGGCTCGATTTACTTCCTCATTCCCAAATTGTTTGGCAAGGAGCAGATGTATTCGCTCAAGCTGATTGATTTGCATTTGTGGATCGCCACTATCGGCATCGTGCTTTACATCGTTTCCATGTGGATTGCCGGTGTCATGCAGGGCCTGATGTGGCGTGAGCTTGAAGTAGACGGCACACTGGCCAACAGCTTCGTGCAATCACTGGAAGCCATGTACCCCTACTACATCGTGCGTTTCCTGGGTGGCTTGTTATACCTGGTCGGTATTCTGATCATGGCATACAACACCTGGAAAACAATATACGGACCGTCAGCAGCACCCGCTGCCCAGGCCCAGGCTGCATAAAGGAGTCACATCATGAGTCATGAAAAAGTCGAAACCAATATCGGTTTGATGGCCATCCTTGTGATCATCGTTATCAGCATAGGTGGCCTGATTGAAATTGTTCCTTTGTTTTTTCTCAAGGATACAACCGAGCCAGTCAAGGGTCTGAAACCCTATACAGCACTGCAACTGGAAGGACGTGATGTGTATATCCGTGAAGGTTGTTACGTATGTCACTCACAGATGATTCGTCCGTTCCGTGCTGAAACCGAACGGTACGGTCATTACTCAGTCGCAGGTGAATTCGTGTATGACCATCCCTTCCAGTGGGGATCCAAGCGGACCGGTCCGGATCTGCATCGTGTCGGTGGTCGTTACTCGGATGACTGGCATCGCGTACACCTGACGAATCCGCGCCTGGTAGTGCCCGAATCTAATATGCCTGGTTTCCCCTGGCTTAACGAGAACAAGCTGGACGGCGAGAACACCCCGGCCAAGTTAAAAGCCATGAAACTACTGGGAGTGCCCTACAGCGATGATGACATTGCCGGCGCAACAGATGCAGTAAAAGGTAAAACAGAAATGGACGCCCTCATTGCCTACCTGCAAGTGTTAGGCACCAGTATCAAGTCACGGAGGTAAACATGGATATTAATGATCTTCGTTCAGTATTTACCTTGATACTACTGGTGACGTTTATCGCGATAGTTGTGTGGGCGTGGAGCAAGAAACGTCGCGCTGACTTTAACGAAGCGGCAAACTTACCCTTGAATGAACCGGAGGCACCACCTGCTTCCAAAAAACGGGGAGAATCAAAATGAGTGCGGGTTGGAACTGGTATGTCATTATTTTCACTGTCGCCAATATTTTGGCGTGCTTCTGGTTGATACGTTATACAAGCACTTTTAAAGCAGAGCAAAAGGAAAAAGGTGAAACCACCGGTCACGTCTGGGACGGTGATCTGCAGGAGTATAGTAATCCGTTACCACGCTGGTGGTTGTGGTTGTTTTATATCACGATCGTGTTTGCGCTGGTGTATATGGCGTTCTATCCAGGATTGGGTAATTACAAGGGTATGTTTGGTTGGAGCCAGAAAGGTCAGTATGAAGACGAGATAGCAGCGGCCGACAAACAGTTTGCTCCTATCTTTGCATCTTATGCCGAGAAAGGTATTCCTGAACTGGCAAAAGATGCGCAGGCAATGGAGTCGGGTCAACGGTTGTTCCTGAACTATTGCGCAACTTGTCATGGCTCGGCCGCCCAGGGCGCAAAGGGATTCCCCAACCTCTCTGATAAGAACTGGATATGGGGTGGTTCACCCGAGGCAATAAAGATCAGTATTCTTGATGGACGTAATGGTGTCATGCCGAACATGGGAATAAACAGCGAGGATGCCGAGAAGTTGACAGCCTATGTGCTGAGTCTAAGTGGCCGCGGTAGTGATAATTCGTTGGTTGAAGCAGGCAAAACATTATATACCGAGAAAGGTTGTATCGGATGTCATGGCCCGGATGGCAATGGTAATGTCGCGACGGGTTTTCCAAACCTGACCGATGATGGCTGGATTTATGGTAATAGCCCGGGTGTGATCAAGGAAACAATCATGAATGGGCGTAACGGTGTCATGCCGGCACACCGAGATTTTCTTGGTGAAGAAAAATCGCATCTATTGGCGGCCTATGTTTATAGCCTGAGTAACTAAATGGTTGTAGTGCTGTTTGCGCATTAAGGTAGGTATTGATGAACGAAAATGCGCAAACAGCGCAAGAAACAGACGACAACGGCTCTTTCTATGCCAAGCACAAGAAAGTCTATCCACGCCAGGTGCACGGGCTTTTTGCCTCCCTGCGCGTCACTGGTGTTTTGGTATTGCTTGGCCTGTATTACATTGTGCCGTGGTTACAATGGGACGGCCATCAGGCCGTCCTGTTTGATCTTCCGGATCGTAAATTTTACATCTTTGACCTGATTTTCTGGCCACAGGATTTCTTTTACCTGGCGGTGTTACTGATCATTGCCGGCCTGTCCCTGTTTTTCTTTACTGCCTTAGCCGGGCGTTTGTGGTGTGGTTATGCCTGTCCACAGACGGTATGGACAGAGGTGTTTTTGTGGATTGAAAGAAAAGTTGAAGGCGATCGCAATAAGCAAATAAAACTTGATAAGGCACCCATGTCGCGCTTCAAGTTTTCGCGCAAGTTCCTCAAACATTTCATCTGGATAACTTTTTCTGCCTGGACCGGCTTTACCTTCGTGGGTTATTTCACTCCTATTCTTGATCTGGGCGTGGCGTTATATGATTTAGCGCTCGGTCCGTGGGAATGGTTCTGGATCGTGTTTTACAGTTTTGCAACCTATGGTAATGCCGGCTGGATGCGCGAACAGGTCTGTATATATATGTGCCCATACGCGCGCTTTCAAAGCGCGATGTTTGACAAGGACACGCTCATCATCTCATATGATAATGAACGCGGTGAACCACGCGGTTCGCGTAAAAAGAAAATCGATCCAAAAGAGAAAGGCCTGGGTGACTGCGTTGATTGTACTTTATGCGTACAGGTCTGCCCTACCGGGATCGATATCCGCGATGGTTTACAGTACCAGTGTATAGGCTGCGCTGCGTGTATTGATGTTTGTAATGAAGTGATGGACAAGATGGGTTATGAGCGTAATCTTGTTAAATATACAACTGAAAACGCGATTGAAGGTAAAAAGTCACATTTACTGAGACCAAGAGTCATCATCTATTTAGTTATCTTGTTAGCCATTACTGCGGCGCTTATCTATAGTATGGCAACACGTATACCGCTTGAGCTGGATATTATTCGTGATCGCAATGCCCTGTACAGAACGACCAGTGAAGGTATGATCGAAAACATTTATACACTCAAGATTTCAAATATGGATCGTATTGAACATACATACAATATAACATTTGACAGTGATTTCACTATCAAGCCTATTTTGAGAAAAACACAGGTGACCGTTGCAAGTGGTAAGGTTGCGAATCTATCAGCACGTATTCAGGCAGACCCTTTAGACCTGAAATCCATCAGCCAGGATATACATATAACGGTCAAGTCACTGAAGAACGAGTCGTTGACAGTCACTGAAAAAGGTGTGTTCCTTGGACCCGTCAGCAGATAATCGAGTTGAGTACAGCTATTATGGAAAATAACGAAAAAGTATTACCGTGGTATAAGCAGTTCTGGCCGTGGTACCTGATTTTCCTGCCGGCATCTGCTGTTGTTGCGGGGATTACAACAGTGATCATCGCGGTCAACAACCAGGACCACATGGTGGTTGATAATTACTATAAGCAGGGACTGGCAATCAATCGAGTCATATCTGCGCAGCAACAAGCAGCAACACTTGGCCTGCAAGCACGTGCCATGTTTGATGTTGCTGGTGGCAAGTTGACACTTATGTTTGCCGGTAACAGTGATATCAATGAAGACATTCGCCTTATACTGGTTCACCCAACACTGAATAAACTGGATCGTGAATTCACTTTAAAAAAGACCAGGGATAATTATTACGAGCTGAATATCAAGTCACTGGAGCCGGGGCGCTGGAACATGATGCTGGAGCCAATTCAACAGAACTGGCGACTGGATGCAGTTGTTGATTTACCGGCATCACAGTGGATATTCAAACCAGATGTATAAAAAGGGGTATACATATGGATAAGGCAACACAGGATACACCAATGATTCAGAAAGTCATCGCTGTATTATGGCCATCGTTTCTGACATCCGGTGTGGCAACCATTTTGTTTTTTACAGCCTTTGATCCGCAGTTGATTGTTTCGGTGAGTGGTTATGGCGAGATTACTCGGTTGGGTGGCTATACCATCGGATTCTTTTTGTTCTGGATGCTGACGTCGATTTCCTGTTTATTGACCTGCTATTTTCAACGGCCTTGTGATCCTAAATAAACAGCTAGTTCATTTTAATCAGCGCGGTCAGCTTTTCCTTGTCCAGGATTTGCACATGCTTGCGCTCGACCTTGATGAGCCCTTCTTCCTGAAAATGACTGAATAATCGGCTTACCGTTTCCACGGCCAGTCCCAGCATGTTGGCTATGTCACTGCGTGACATGCTGAGATTAAAATCATTGGCAGAGAATCCTCGTGAGGCAAAGCGCTCGGATAATGTTACAAGCACACTAGCAAGACGCGCTTCCGCGGGCATCTTGCCGCAAATCGCCACCTTTTCCTGCTCCTCCTGAATCTCGCGGCTCATCATACTCGACAAATGGTGTTGTAGGCCGGGTATCAGACATGCCAGCTCTTCAAGCCGCTCATAAGGGATTTCACACACACTGCTGGTCTCCAATGCCTTGGCGGAGTTGATGAAATGCCCACTACTAATGGCGCTAAGCCCTAGCAGGTCACCCGGCATCTTGATGCCAATGACGTGTTCACTACCGTCCTGACTCATCAGGTAGGTTTTTAGCGAACCTGAGCGCAATGCGAATATGGATTTGAAGGGATCACCAGCCTGGTAGAGATACTGCCCTTTCTCGAGAGGTTGGCGGCGCTTTATTATGCTGTCCAGCTTGTCGAGTTCGCCCATATTGAGGCCCATGGGAAAGCACAGTTTAAAAATGCCACACTGCTGGCAGACAGAGCGCGCACTCTCGAGGTCGACTACATTATTGGTCATCTAGATTAAATCCCCACAGTTCATTATTTAATTTAATGCAATAGAATCAAAAACAAAAGGATGGCAGGCGCAATTTTCACCAATATGATGCAGTTTCACTGCTATAATGACGCTCCTGATTGACATATGCGACAGATCCCGTGAAACTCGCATGATTACAGTAACTTAGGAGCAAAGATGGGCGGGCGCACAGCCAGCGTGGAACGCAAAACCAACGAGACAGATATCACGGTCAGTATCGACCTGGATGGAGCTGGTCGTGGAAAATTCAAGACCGGTGTGCCGTTTCTCGAACACATGTTGGACCAGGTAGCACGTCATGGCATGGTAGACCTTGATGTGGTTGCGAAGGGTGATACGCACATCGATGATCACCATACGGTGGAAGACATCGGGATTACACTTGGCCAGGCTTTTGCAAAGGCGCTGGGCGATAAAAAAGGGATTCGCCGCTATGGTCATGCCTATGTGCCGCTGGA
>DJMK01000015.1 GCA_002436485.1 Proteobacteria bacterium UBA6492 | reverse complement strand
TATGCGGGCTTTTTTGTTCGTTGATGCTTGGCGAATTACAGCAGATCGACAGTCATGCTATAGGAAACTGAGAAACGTAAATCGTCGCCTCCCACAGTTAGATCCGTGTCGTTCTTGTCCAGCGCAAATACGAAATCATTCTTGCTCAGGCTGACATGGAAGTGTTTATAGTCCTCAGCACCTGCTGTGTCCGGTGCATCGAAGTCATAAGTACCAAACAGCAAATGCAGGTTGAGGTCCTTTTTAAGTTCGAAGTCGGCCTTAGCATAAAGATACATATTGTCATCAGGACCAGCTGAATCAGAATCAACAGTAAATGCAGCACCAAAACCAAAGTTCTGAATGCTGGCGTTGACATAAACTTCGCTGAAATCTGCGTTGGGATTACCAACTGGATACATGTACATGATATAACCAACATCCAGATCAAACGGACCTGCCTTGAAGCCATAACCCGCATAGAGATCATGCTCATATTGGCTGCCACCACCAAGGCTGGAAACCCAGGTGCCAGCATAAAAACCAGAAGCATGTGCATAATCAACACCACCGGAGATTGCCGAATCGTCTCCTGTCTGCGTAACACCACGCCAGATGTAGTTCGAGGTTAAACCGATGTTACCGGTCAAGGGTGACTCAGCATGTGATAAGTTAATCACACCCAGCAAGGCAAAAATCGCTACGGCTGCCTTTAATGTTTTTTTAGTTAACATGTTTTTCTCCTTGTCTGTATACACAGATATTTTTGTTGAAACTAGATATCAAAACTCTTGGTTATCATAAGAAAAAATTTCTCATCATCATTCCCGGTCCCATCAATGGTGGTAAAGGTGGCACTTCCCTCGAACGCACCGAAGTCCTTGCTAATACCGATGCTCGCATCATCAACATTGCCTGAGCCCTCATTGTCCTTATAGCCATAATGCAACAACAACTTCATTTCGTAAGGTAATGAAGGATTAAATTTCACATCGATATAGTTGTAATCGTTATTTGTGTTATCTACATCGCCATCAAAGTAGGTGATGCTGAGGTCGTTAAATACAAAACCGAAATAGATTTCTGATACATCACTCAGGTTACTATCCGTATACTGGTAGCTGATATAGCCGACATCCACTGCCATGTTATTACCGATATTGAATTTGATGCCGCCATACAGGTCGACCTCAAAGCCATCGGCATTCGCACCAGGAAAATCGACATTTGATGCCCAGGCACCGAGGTAAAAACCAATCTCATGAGAAAAATCCACCCCACCCTGAATCGCGGCGCCATCATCGGTTTGGGTCTCACCACGAAACACGTAGTTAGATGTCACGCCAACATTAGCCGTAACACCGGCCTGCACACTAGCGATAGAAGAAACCAGCAATATCAACGACACCAGCGACTGCGAAACTAGTTTTTGCATGTTGAACTCCTGTTAACCCGAACCTGAAACCAGTAAAAATTTTCCGCGAAGAATACCAATTTTTTCAGTAAAATACCGTAATTGCGCACAAAAACAGGGCAAAAATTGTTATGGTAAATACCCCCTTGGATAATCTGGTTAATAACCTGTTGAATGCACTGCCACAAAGTGCCAGCGACCTGCGCCAGGATATGGAAAAGAACTTTCGTGCGACACTGGAAGCCGGCTTACAAAAAATGAACCTGGTCAGTCGTAGTGAGTTCGAGGCACAACGCGCGGTATTGGAAAACACCCGGCAAAAACTCGAAACCCTGCAGCAAAAGATCACCGAGCTGGAAAAGCAACTGGCTGATAAATGATCTTGTCTGTCAGTCGTTGATCCCGTATCTTGGAGATCAATACAAGGACTGTATTGATCTAAAAATAGTGCGCCTGGCGCAATCCGTTATTACTGACATGTACACCAGGGAGGGAACAACATGTCTCTATCTACTATATATACGCGTGCCCAATCGGGCATAAACGCACTACCGGTTACTGTTGAAGCTCACCTGTCCGGTGGATTACCCACTATGTCCATCGTCGGGCTGGCTGATACCGAGGTCAAGGAAAGTCGCGAGCGGGTACGTGCCGCGCTGATCAATTCACGCTATGAATTTCCGGCGCGCCGTATCACGATTAACCTGGCACCGGCCGACCTGCCCAAGGGTGGCGGCCGTTTTGACCTGTCCATTGCCATCGGTATTCTGGCTGCTTCCGGTCAGTTGCCAGATAACGAACTGCACCAATACGAATTCCTGGGCGAGCTTGCGCTGGGTGGCGATCTACGCCCGGTCAGCGGTGTGTTACCCGCGGCCATTCGCGCACGTAATGACGGCCGGACCCTGGTGGTCCCCGAGGCCAATGCTACTGAAGCAGCATTGGTCAGTGGTATTAACCTGCTTGCCGCCAATCACCTGCTGGAAGTCTGCGCCCATCTTTGTAAACAACAACTGCTACCGGCCTTCGCTAGCGATATACAAGCACAGGTTAAACAGCAACCTGAGGATCTCAGTGAAGTACGCGGACAACCCCATGCCAAACGCGCGCTGGAGATTGCTGCAGCCGGTGGCCATAGCCTGTTGTTTATCGGTCCACCCGGCACTGGCAAGACCATGCTGGCCTCGCGGCTGCCCGGCATATTGCCACCGATGACCGAACAGGAAGCACTGGAGACTGCCGCGATACAATCCATCAGCATGCATGGTTTCAACCAGCTCAGCTGGCAGCAAAGACCCTTTCGCTCCCCGCATCACACGGCATCCGGTGTTGCACTGGTCGGTGGCGGTTCACAACCTCGCCCCGGCGAAATCTCACTGGCCCATCACGGCGTACTGTTTCTAGACGAGTTGCCGGAATTTGATCGCAAGGTACTCGAGGTTTTACGTGAGCCAATTGAGTCCGGTGTAATAACCATTTCACGTGCCGCTCGGCAGGCCGAGTTTCCAGCTCGCTTTCAACTGGTGGCGGCTATGAATCCATGCCCCTGTGGTTACCACGGACACGCGAGCGGTCGCTGCCACTGTTCGGCCGAACAGGTACAACGATACCGCGCACGTATTTCCGGTCCTCTGCTGGATCGGGTTGATATGCACGTGGACGTACCCAGCCAGCCACTGTCGCAGTTACAACCAGCCGACGGCAGCACGGAAACCAGCCATGATGTGCAGGTACGGGTGATACATGCGCGCGACCGCCAGCTGGAACGCTCGGGCAAACCCAATGCGCAACTGGGTAATCGCGAACTCGACGACGTTTGCCAGCTAGATAGTGAATGCCGTGCATTGCTTGAAGAGTCTATTCACCGTCTGGGTCTCTCGGCGCGCGCCTACCACCGTATTCAACGCCTGGCGCGCACTATCGCCGACCTGGCGAACAGCCAATCAGTTACCAGCAGCCACTTATGCGAAGCAATCAGTTACCGCCGACTGGATCGGCAAGCAGGCACCGGAATATATCCTGAAAATCGGACCAGTAACGGTAACCGTAATGTCATAAACCCTTAACACTGCAGTCATCTGGCAGGGCTATTTTCCGTTCAAGACCTAACCTTGAATGGAGATAACAATGGCCATACCGGCAAATGAAATCAGGAAACTGCACCGCGCGAAACCGGGTGATAAATACAGCGTGTTTGTTGCCAACGATCAACAAACCAAACAAGCATGTTACCGGCTACGCTATGATGTTTTTTCTAACGAAATGGGTGCAGACGTGCGCGGACAGGAAGAAGGCCTGGACAAGGATCGCTTCGATGATCATTGCCTGCATCTTGTTGTGTATGACAACCAGACCAATGATCTAATCGCGACAACCCGTTTGCTGGACAACGATGGCCGCCAAAAGACCGGCATGTTCTACTCCGAATCGGAGTTTGACCTGGGCAATATTATTGACTCTGATGCAAAATTTATGGAAGTCGGACGTACCTGCATTCACCCGGATTACAGGCGTGGAGCTGCGCTGGCCATGTTATGGCAAGGTATTGCACGACTGGTGGTGGACAAGAAGATTGATTACCTGATCGGTTGCGCCAGCATTCCTCTCGCCAACGGTGACAAGTACATCAATGCTGTGATGCAGCATATTTACCGCTCGCATTACACACCGGAATCATTACGTGTCAGGCCGCTGGTGCCACTACGCCTAAATGAAAACTGCCCACAACCTGATGATGTCATTCTGCCAACCTTGTTAAAAGGTTACCTACGCCAGGGCGCATTGATTTGTGGCGAACCTTACTGGGACGCTGCATTTGGCGTTGCTGATGTGTTTGTTCTGCTTGAGTGCGGCCAGATCACCAGTCGCTATAGCAAACATTTCATTGATCGCATACAGTAACCTGTGTGGCTCAATTCGTACCGTTACTTGTAATTTACCGTGCCAGCCGGTTGCTTCTACATATCGGCATTGGCGTTGGCCTACTTGGTGTACTGGTTATTACACATGGTGGGCAATGGCATACAACGCAGCGTGGTATGCGAATTTACCAATGGTGGATGGGGCGCGCCTGCAGCATCATTGCAATCCGAATAACCCAGTATGGAAAAGCACACCGCCGTACTGCGTTACACGCAGCCAATCATATCTCGTTCCTTGATATTCCTGTGATCGCGGCAACGACACCGGCAAGATTTCTATCCAAGCACAGTATCCGTTACTGGCCGGTCATCGGTTTTTTGACCGCCAATACCGGCACGGTTTTCATACACCGAGGCAAACGCAGTGCGGTACAACATACCCGGAATAAACTGGTCAAGGCATTAAGCTCACCACGTCCAATTGTTTTTTTCCCGGAGGCTACAACCACCAGCGGCGAGAATGTACAGAAATTCCATACCGGCCTGTTCCAGTCAGCCATTGACACACAAACACCGGTACAACCTGTTGCAATTCGATACCTGCAAGCTGGCAAACTGGATCGGGCGGCCGCCTATATCGACAAGGATAATTTTTTAGTCACGCTATTAAAAATAATTAGCCGACCACATACTGAAGTTCACCTGGCGTATTGCCCGTTAATTGACCCTGCCAGTCTTAGCCGACATGAACTGGCCGAGTTAAGCCGCGAAAGCATCATTTATACGCTCAACCAGTATATCCCTGCCTGATTATTCACTCATCACGCATAACACTAACGCCCTGAACACGACATAAAAGTCAAGATCGACTTTTTGGCAGCGCTCGATACAATAGCGCTTACATGCTGCACGATCTCAACCCATCCCAACAACAGGCCGTTCGTAACTGCAACGATCCGATGTTAATTCTTGCCGGTGCCGGCAGCGGTAAGACACGGGTACTGACACGCAAGATCGCCTACCTGATCAAACAAAAAGNNCCTGGTAACCTGGCCGAGCAGGTCCAATGGACCATCAGTAACTGGAAACAACTGGCCCTGGCGCCGAATGCCGTGCAATTACAGGGTAATGATGCAATCACCCAAACAGCGCTACAGGTCTATCAAAAATACGAGGCGGCTCTGGAAACCTATAATGCTGTCGATTTCGATGATCTGATCCTCAAACCACTGGTCGCGCTACGCACGGATCACGAATACCGCAACCTGTGGCAATGCCGCATACGCCACTTATTGGTCGATGAGTACCAGGACACTAACCTGATGCAATACGAGCTGATCAAGCACCTGGTTGGCCGATCAGGTGCCTTTACGGTGGTTGGTGATGACGATCAATCCATTTACTCATGGCGTGGTGCGCGGCCGGAAAACCTGGCGCAACTTAAACAGGACTATCCGCACCTGCAACTTATCAAACTGGAACAGAACTACCGTTCAACCGGCACTATTCTAAAGGCAGCTAACGCGTTAATTGCCAACAACCCACACGTATTTGAGAAAAAACTGTGGAGTCAGCTGGGACCGGGTGATGCAATTACGGTGCTAAGCAGCCAGACCGATGAACAGGAAGCGGAACAGGTGGTCGGCAGCCTGATGCAGCACAAATTTCAGAAAGGCACAGGTTTTTCCGATTACGCCATACTGTATCGCAGTAATCATCAGTCGCGCATGTTTGAACAACAACTGCGTGAAAAAGAGGTGCCCTATTACCTGAGCGGTGGCATTTCTTTCTTTGCACTCAGTGAAATAAAGGACCTGATGGCCTATTTGCGCATCGTGGTCAATCCGGAAGACGACAACGCCCTGTTGCGCATTATCAATACGCCACGTCGCGAACTTGGCCCGGCCACGGTACAAAACCTGGTCGCCCATGCCGCAACCCTTGGACATGGATTACTTGAAAGTACCAATGACATAACATTACAGACAAATCTCAACAGTCGTGCCTGTCGTAATATTAACGAGTTTCGTGACTGGATCTTTGCCATGCATCGTCGCAGTGATTCCGATGATCCTTTGAAATTAACACGTCGCATTATCAACGATATTGGTTATGAACAATGGCTACACGATACTTCACCTGATGAAATACAGGCCAAGCGCAGGCTGGAAAACGTCAATGAATTACTCAAGTGGATCGAGCGTATCAAGCAAAACGATCTCAGCGCAGACCTCGCCAGCGTCGTCAGTAAACTGACACTNNCATGCCGCCAAGGGGCTTGAGTTTCCTTTTGTCTACCTGGTGGGCATGGAAGAAAATATTTTGCCACACCGCAATAGTATCGAGGAAGAGAGCATCGAAGAAGAGCGTCGCCTTGCCTATGTTGGCATGACACGTGCCCAGCAGCAGCTCACCCTGTCCTATACCATGCAACGCAAATCCTATGGCAAGGTACTGACAACAGAACCGAGTCGCTTTTTGACTGAGTTACCTGATGAGCTGGTACAGCGCCGGGGTGTACAAAGTGATTTAAGCCCGGAACAACAACGGGAAAATGGTCAGCACCAGTTAGCGCACCTGCGATCGTTACTGGCCGAGGGCTGAAACAAAAAAGCCACCTTGTGGTGGCTTTTTAATATTATTTTTTGAAAGCTGTTACTGGCTGTTGCTAACCATGTGATCCACGGCGGCCTTAACAGCCGCATCACTCAGGCCGGCATTACCGCCCTTGGCCGGCATGAACCCAGCCTTACCCTGGAAACCTTTGATCGCGTGCTCGTATAACGTGTCATTACCCTGCTTGATGCGATCTGCCCAGGCGGCCTTGTCACCCACTTTCGGTGCACCGGCTGCACCCGTACCATGACAGGCAAAACAGGCAGATTGGTAAGTGCCGGCACCATCCACTGCTCCACCGGCCGGAGCCGCACTGGCCATGGTGGCACCCGCTTCGGTATTTACCTGGCCAACCGGTTCGATCTGGGCCATCACCTTGGCCTGAATACGTGGATCGTTGCTAGCAGTATCATCATCACCCACTACGTAAAGTGCCGCGATGATAATAATGATGAAAAAGACAAATAACGCACCCAACACGATGATCAGGGTTCTGAAAAAAGCGGAATCTTGCTGGCTCACGACGACACCTCGTTGATAACTAATTGATTTACAGGTTATTTTATAACCGCGCCAAAATTTGCGCGTAGTATACCCTAGTTATATAGAGTGTGCGAAGAAAAGGGATTATGCAGAATTGGGTTTGAACAAAAAGGGAAAATGCTTACTGACCCACCTGGCAAGCACCAGGTGGGCCACAACAAACTTAGTAAGCAATCATGCGAGCAATGGCAACCATCACAATAAACAGGCCAAAGAGGCCGGACATCATTACAGTCATGGTACGCATTACAGCTGTATCTTTATCACTCATGGTCATTCTCCACATAACTAGTTGATTTAACGGCATATTTTTACCGCACTCAAAAATGTGGAGATAGTATAGTTTCTTGCTTGGTTATTGGACACTAGAGATATCTGATAGAAACACTAGGAAATTTTATAGGCCGTGTGAACCATGGTGAAATCCCGCATCACGGGATATCTGTCTGTTAGAATAGGCCGCGCTGTAATCTGCGCCCGTAGCTCAGCTGGATAGAGCGTTGCCCTCCGGAGGCAAAGGTCGGACGTTCGAATCGTCTCGGGCGTGCCATAAACAAAAAGGGTTCTCACATGAGAACCCTTTTTTAGTTTTAGTAATTATCTTGATTCGTGCGATTAAAAACGCTCATCCCCTTCCACAATACTGGGGGGCCGCTTTAATAATTACTGAGTCTATGGCGCAACGATTGTAAAGCTTGTCAACTCCCACATAGTTGATGACGTAACAATGATTGAAGATACTGTGTCAAACGTTGATGATACTTCTATCTTGCGCACCATGCCGACGCCACCCGGGCAATTCCATTGCACACGTTGGAAAACATTACCAAAGCCCTGAGCAGCACGCTGAACAAGGATTTTAAGACAACCCGTATATGTGCCTGCAGGCACCGTTACATCTTCGATTGCGAGTAATGTGCGAGCATCTGTGCCATAAGTAGTACTTGGTGTACCTACAACCGGAGTATCGTCAACAGCAAAACCAGAACCCCAACTATGCGCAACGGCCATAGCATTAGTCATAGTGATCACAGGTGGAGACATATCTCTTGTTCTACTCAACGCTTCACTAATGTTGTTATATATTTCCATTTTCGTAAGGACTCGTTCACTACCACTGGCCGTGGAATAAGTTAAATCTTGTAAACGAGTAGTATCGGTACCCAATGTACGACGGCGGTTTACAACTGTCGTCGTAGTATCAGGCCGTGTGAATGTCTGCACCTCTTTATCAAAACCAGCATTGTTGAGCACAGCAAATGTCTTGGTTGCCATGTTATCGGAACCATAATCAGCATAATCGTAGATAACCAGCGCTTCGCCTGCAGGCCCCTGGGGACCTTCTGGACCTTGCGGACCGGTTGCACCTTGCGGACCTTGTGGACCAGTTAGACCGATCGGACCTTCGGCACCTTCAGGACCAGCCGGGCCTTGTGGTCCTACCGCACCCTGTGCTCCTGTCGCACCTTGCGGTCCTGTCGCACCCTGTGGACCCGCTGGACCTGCTATACCCTGCGGTCCCGCTGGACCTTCAGGACCTGTTGCTCCTTGTGGTCCTGCTGGACCTGCCGGACCTTCTGGTCCGACTGGACCTTGCGGACCGGTTGCACCTTGCGGACCGACTGGGCCTGTTGCACCTTGCGGTCCTGTCGCACCTTGTGGTCCCTGAAGGCCAGGAGTTCCTGCTGGACCTTGCGGACCGGTTGCACCTTGTGGCCCTTCTGGACCTTGCGGACCCTCTGGGCCAGCAGGGATATTGTCGATACGCTGATCCAGATAGTTAAAGTTTGCATTCACCTCATCAGCATCAGCAGAATTACCATTCACAAAAGTGTTAGGTACTGCCGCATGGGTTAGAGAAACAGTTAATAGAAATATTGTGCTCGAAACACTTTTTATAAAAACTTTCATAACACCCCTCAATAAAAATATTTTTTTAATTAATACTTAAAAATTGACTAGTTTGCGGACCATTGACCAGTTCCCCAGGCCATCGTCCCCCAAGAAGAATTTAAAGTAGCTGTAAAGTGCGTTTGTGCTGTGGTTGCATCTACCAGCGCAGGACTACCAGTGGCAGCAGTAACAAAATTTACAACATCAGTATTGGTATCAAACTGTGCTTCTGAAACAGAGAAGTTAATGTTAACCCCGGCAGCAGCAGTTACTGTGGCCTGGTTGATTTCGATACCATTATCAGGATTTCCATCCGCATCCAGAGTCAACAATAACTTGACGATATTAGTCACCGTAGGATCTGTTGCATCAGTTGCGCCTGATACGAGAGACAGCGGGGTAACCACAGGGCCAGCTGTTGCTGTACCTAGAACAATGCCACCTATTGAGAAAGTGACTGTTTCCCCCTCGACGTAGTCATAATTGCCATTTGCATCAGTTACACCCGATTTGCTTTGGGTACTGTAAGCTACACCAGAAACAACTGAATCAACAAAGACACCTTGTTTTGTTGATAATGGCGTAGTAGAACCAGAGCCACTACCACCACCGCAAGCTACAAGCGCAGAGAACGAGGTGGTCAATAAACCACTGAACAGAATTTTTTTTACAAATGTATTGAACATAAGTCCCCCCCACGTAGATTTTTATACATGGTTAATTTAGAAGTAGGATATGTAAAACTAGCCGAAGATAATTATTATTATTTGTTGTTTTTTTTATTTACAACAGGCGACGATTCTCATCAAAAATAAATAAAAGAGCCAATTAGATTATCTATGCTGATCCAAAATATTATTTATAATTAGATTATATTTAGTGATGTTATCGCAATGAACTGTTTGCATTGCGAGCAAACGATACACTTCGCTATTGTCATTAGTTGAAACACTCTATTAATTATGACCAGATGGATCGCGACAGTACCACTTTAAGATAAGGCGCATAGGTTAGTACCGCGCCCTGGTTGAAACCCAGATCCTTATAGACTTCCAGCATCTTGTGAAAGGCTGCTTCATTTGCCGGCTCCGCGATTAGTAGTTCAAGCGAATCAAGCAATGGCCGAATGTCATTTTCATTCAGATAAGTTTTCAGCATAGCGATATCTTCAGCCACTCTTTCCGGGTTGAGGGGTTCAAAGCTGGTCTTTTTCGAGGTCTCGCCGAACTCAGGCGGCTCATCATACACATTCCAGCCGGGTGCCTCAGGCCGTGCACTTTCAGCAGTTTCATCCTCAACACCCTGGTTACCGAATATATTTTGTCTTAGCGCAACGACAAAGGCGTTGAATTCATCCGTGCTGGGCTTGTTCAGGAGTAGCGACAGTAAAGGTCCACGCCGAGTGAGACCATGGAACTCAAGCTCAGAACCGTTCACCACTGGCTCAGGATCCAGCATCGACAGGGCAACAGTAAGCTTTTCCTCTTTCAACAATCCCTTGATCCTTACATAGACAGCATCATCGATGATTTCAAATTCCCTGCTGCCTTTCGGAAACTGTTTTTGTACAAGCTTCATGGGTTTTACCTGGTAAAAATTATTTGAAGTAAGGATCAATCAGCGTCGTATTGAAATACAAACCGCCCAAGCCCTTTTCATTGAGCATATCTTTAAAGCGATCATCACAATAGAGATTGTATGCAAAATTATTTTGCACAC
>DJMK01000139.1 GCA_002436485.1 Proteobacteria bacterium UBA6492 | reverse complement strand
ACGATTTTACCGCGCGCCTGGAAGATGATCTGGATGCCATCTCACGAGGTGAGAAGAAATGGGTTCCGATAATGAAAAAGTTCTGGAAGCCTTTCAAGGACCTGGTGGATGACAAAGAGAAAAATGTTGACCGCAAGGATGTAACACACGAAGCTATTGATGAGAAATGTCCCGAGTGTGGCGGTGACCTTGCAATTCGTCTCGGGACATTTCTCATCAATAGCTTCGTGTGTTACATCCTTGCGGTCAACATTTTTCTCTTTGTCATCCACCAGGTCCTTGAAAGGCTTCCAGAACTTTTTCATTATCGGAACCCATTTCTTCTCACCTCGTGAGATGGCATCCAGATCATCTTCCATATGCGCAGTAAAATCATAATCCACGTAAGTGGTGAAATGCTCAGTCAAAAACTTGTTAACGATGCGTCCAACATCAGTGGGAATGAAACGTTTCTTGTCCATCTCCACATATTCGCGATGTTGCAGTGTGGATATGATCGATGCATAGGTGGATGGGCGTCCAATACCGTGTTCCTCAAGAGACTTAACCAGTGACGCTTCTGTATAACGTGGTGGCGGTTCAGTGAAATGCTGCTCAGGTTTTATTTTTAGAAGTTTGACATGTTCACCTTCCTTGAGTGGCGGCAACATTCTCTCATCATCATCTGCCTTTTTGCTGTCATCGGTGCTTTCTTGATAGACAGCCATGAAGCCGGGTTTCACCAGGGTAGAACCATTTGCGCGGAATATGTGTTTATCAGTTGCGGTCAGGTCAACCGAAACCGTATCTAATGTTGCATGGATCATCTGACAAGCCACTGTACGTTTCCAGATCAGATCGTAAAGCCTGAACTGGTCTTTGGTCAGTTGCTTCTTTATCTTGTCTGGTTCATGCAAGACAGAGGTCGGACGAATCGCTTCGTGAGCCTCCTGTGCATTCTTGGACTTTGTTTTATAAACGCGCACTTCATTGGGCACATTCTCCTTACCGAAACGTTCCGCAATGTAGTCACGTATTTCTGCGACGGCCTCATCTGCCAGGTTTACCGAGTCGGTACGCATGTAAGTGATCAAACCAACTGTTTCGCCACCGATATCAATACCTTCATATAGCTGCTGGGCGATACTCATGGTTTTCTTCGCAGTAAAGCCAAGCTTGCGTGATGCTTCCTGTTGCATGGTTGATGTCGTAAATGGTGCAGCAGGGTTACGTTTGCGTTTCTTTTTCTCAACCTTGGCAATAAGTAACTTGCCCTGTGCCACATTCTGGATTTCCTCATGCGCCTTGCTGGCTAAATCTTTGTTGTTAATACTAAACTGGCTGAGTTTCTTGCCAGCATAGTGAATCAACCTGGCACCAAAAGGCGTACCCTCTGTTTCAACATCTGCCTCAATGGTCCAGTATTCTCTCGGGTTAAACTTTTCAATTTCCAGTTCACGCTCGACGATGAGACGCAGTGCAGGACTTTGCACCCGGCCGGCCGATAAACCGCGGCGAATTTTCTTCCATAACAACGGAGAAAGATTGAAACCAACCAGGTAGTCGAGTGCACGCCTGGCAAGTTGCGCGTTGATAAGATCAGATGAAAGTTCCTGTGGGTGCTCAATTGCTTCCTGGATAGCACGCTTGGTGATTTCATTAAATGAAACACGGCCCACTTTCTTGTCATCGAGCATGCCGCGCTCTTTTAGTATTTCATAAAGATGCCATGAAATAGCTTCTCCCTCGCGATCCGGGTCAGTCGCAAGAAACAGTGCATCAGCTTTCTTCAGTGCCTTGGCAATTGCATCAACATGTTTCTCGTTTTTCTCTATAAGTTGATACTTCATGGCAAAATCATTTGCCGGATCCACTGCACCTTCCTTGGGTAACAGGTCGCGTACATGACCATACGATGCCAACACCTCAAAACCCTTGCCGAGGTATTTTTTAATTGTTTTGGCTTTTGCAGGTGACTCTACAATAACCAGGCTCTTACTCATAACTTGTCCTTAAAAACGACTACTACCTAAAATGGAAATGCCCGCATCTGCGGGCATCGGTTAATTTTTGCCTTAATATCGGCTCAATGCAAACTCCCTGTGTTGTCATCAAATACCAGGTCTTCCATCCATGCATATGCCTCTTCACGACCTGGTTGATTAAACAGGACCATCAGCACAACCCACTTCAGCTGCTCCATATCAACCTCTTCGGTATCCAGGGCCATGATACGATCAATTACCAACTCGCGCGCCGAGTTATCGAGCACACCCACATTCTCCAAGAACTGCAAAAATCCCCGGCATTCGGTATCGAGCTTTTCTGTTTCCTGTTCGGTATATACACGAATAGAAAAAGCATTGTTCACAGGAGCAACCTGATGAGAATCCTGCAGCATGGTCAGACCTTCCAGCCAGTCAAAGGCCTTGCTGATTTGCTGATTATGAAAACCTGCCTGTTGTAATTCAACACGCAATGTCTCTTCGTCCTTGTCAGCTTCAACTTCGTCATTCATGTAATTCTCAAACAAGTACATCAGTACATCGAGAATATTCTCTTTCATCGTTGCTCCTCTACACAGTGCGGCTATACAGCCCGTCACTGGACAGATATACATATCCACTTAATTCCAATTTTAACAGCATGGAACAAACTTCGTCTGCCGTCAATCCACAGCGCTGCACAATGTGATCCACACTGGCTGGCGCCATATCCACCGCGGATAATACACGATGATAGTCACCTTCGGGCAAATCCGGCCCCTGAATGCTGTTTTTCCGGACATAAACTGGTTGTATGCTGATGATATTTTCCAGTTCTTCCAGGACGTCATCGACTGTTTCCACCAGTTTCGCTCCCTGGCGCAGTAGCGCATGACAGCCGCGTGTGTTTGGATGGTGAATTGAACCTGGCACAGCAAATACCTCTCTGCCCTGTTCCAGTGCCTGCCTGGCGGTAATCAGCGAACCACTCCGTAACGCTGCCTCTACAATTAATACGCCGCGCGATAGACCACTGATGATCCGGTTACGCATCGGAAAATGCCTGCCAATTGGTGCGGAACCCAGAGGAAACTCAGAGATCAAAAGCCCGTTTTGCCTGATTCGTTCGGCGAGTTCCTGATGACGGGCCGGATAAATGCGATCCAGTCCCGAGCCAGTCACGGCAATGGTTTTAGCTTCCGCCTGCAGTGCGCCACGATGTGCTGCACCATCTATACCGATAGCAAGTCCGCTGGTGATGACAAACCCGGTCTGTGCCAGCTGCATGGCAAACGCATGGGCTGTTTCATAACCGCTTGGTGTCGGGTTTCGACTTCCGACTATGGCAAGCTGGTGCTGCTTGAGCAGTGCTGGATACCCCTGGCAATACAAAACCAGTGGCGGGTCGCTGATCTCTCTGAGTATCGAGGGATAAGACTTGCTCGTGATAGTGATTATGCGGTTGCCGGGCTGTTCTGCCCAGCACTGTGCCTGTTCAACCCCACGCCAATCCGGGCTGGACAGTGCCTTGATTGCCTGTTCGGACAATCCCTGTTCCAACCAGCTCTTCTCTCCCGCGGCAAATATGCCTTCTGGTGAACCATAGTATTGCAGTAACTGGTAACTTCTGCGGCTGGAAAAAAGAGGGAATAATAAATTCAGCGCCAACCAGTGGCGCAGGTCTTGCTGAGCCATCCCTGCCTCCTTTAATTACTCAATCCTTGAGCTGAGAGACATAATGACAAGCCCCGACTGCATGCGCAATCGGGGCCAGATGAATATCTTGTAGGAATTTTCTGAAATTACGGGCTGTAGACGTAATCCAGCACTCTAAGGTTACGATAAGCTTCCATGATAAGCCCATAACTGACGTTCTTGTATGGCTTGAACACCATCATCAGACCGGCGCGCTCTTCAGGTAACTTGACTTCATCGCCACTATTGACGTCCTTGACCTCCAACCCTTCCTGGAACACCTCAAGTACATGCCCCGGCTCAAGCCCTGCATCATAACCGCGGTTTATCACAATCACATCGAACTGACCTATCTTTTCCAAACCCTCAGCCACTGAGATGATACGTCCTGCTACCGGGCTACCCGGAGCACGCGGAAAGAAATTCAAATCCAGCTTTTGATCTTCTTCTGGAAGCAGGTAATCCCCTTTAAGGATTTCCTTG
>DJMK01000123.1 GCA_002436485.1 Proteobacteria bacterium UBA6492 | reverse complement strand
GCTCTGTCTTCATATTGCACTTCATCTGGCAGGTACTGATGATGAAAACGAGGTTGTGCGACAACCTGTGCTGCAGTTTTGCCTTCACTGACCCCCAATATTCCATGCAGCACCATAGTAATGATGCGACTACCACCCGGTGTACCGATAACCGCCAGCACATCATCACTCTCAACAAAGCTCGGACTCATACTGGACAGCATGCGTTTATGCGGTGCGATGGCATTGGCTTCTGCACCCACCAACCCATATGCGTTAGGACTACCGGGTTTCACGGAAAAATCATCCATCTCATCATTGAGTAATACCCCAGTGCCAGGTGGTACGAAACAGGCACCAAACGGATAGTTAATACTCAGCGTTGCCGCAACACGATTGCCATGTTTATCAACGATAGAAAAATGCGTGGTGTGATTACCGCGTGGCGCCGAGGCATTGCCATCAAGAAATGAACTGGGCGTTGCCTCATGCATGTTAATATCTTCACCCAGGATCTTGGCATAGGCCATACTGGTTAATTTTTCAATCGGCACATCAATAAAGTCGCTGTCACCCAGGTAGATAGAACGATCACGATAAGCGCGGCGCATAGCCTCGATTAACAGGTGTTTACGATCGATGCTATTTTTTTCCTGGTAATCGTGCAGTGTTAACAAATTAAGAATCGACAGCAAGGCTACACCGCCTGAAGAAGGTGGCGCGACCGAAGTTATGGTGTATTTGCCATACCTGCCCTTAAGCGGTTGTCTTTCTTTTACCTGGTAGGCCTGTAGATCTTCGTGCGTCCAGATGCCACCCGCCGCCTGCGTGCCAGCGATGAGTTTGTCAGCTACCTCACCTTCATAAAAACCGGCCCTGCCATGACTGGCTATGGCTTGCAGGGTAGTGGCCAACTCCGGTTGTTTTATGACATGTCCCGCCGGCGGTACGTTATTGTTGTTTAGAAAGATACGCGCAGCATCGGGTGACTGGCGCAATGCCTCGACACGAAACTTTGCAAGTCGCTGGTAATAAGTTGTTACCTTGAAACCGTTGTTCGCAGCGTCAATAGCGGGTTGGAGCGTGCTGGATAATGGTAATTTGCCATACTGCTTGCTGATATGTACCAGCGCGGCCGGTTGCCCGGGAATACCAGCGGCCAAAGGCCCATCCAGGGAAAGTGGCTTGATAACGTTACCCTGCTCATCAAGATACATATCACGATGCGCCTTACCTGGCGCCTTCTCTCGCCCATCGATCATAACCTCATGCTGATCACTGGCGCGATGCAATAGCCAAAAACCGCCACCACCGATACCGGAACTGTAGGGTTCGACTACCGCCAGTACGGCACTCACTGCCACGGCGGCATCAAAGGCATTACCGCCCTGTTCCAGAATATCGATCCCGGCCTGGGTCGCTATCGGGTGTGCCGAGGCAATAGCATGTTTACCCTGTTCAACCTGCTGCCTGTCCTCTTGCTGACACGCTGACAAAAACAATAAAAGAGCTAAAGATAAGACTTTTTTCATGCTGCACCGTTATAATGAGCTATCAATGATCCTGGTACTGAGTGTTTTATTACAAAATAAGATTTCATGAAAACCCAACTACGAAAAATTTTCTGGTTCATCCTGGGTGTATTTGAAAAGGGTGATGAACCTTACAAGTATAAGCCGCTTAATCGAACTATTTTACTTGTCGTAGGCTTTCTGTTCATTACCCTGAGCATGGTCACAGTTTACTTTTCCATCGGCACGCAAGGCTATGGCTTCCTTATTCCGGTGATCGTATTTTTTGCTGTCGGATTTGTCAGCGTGATTGTGGGTTTGCTCGGTAGTGATCGCGCGGTAGCGAAAATCTGGGGTAATCGTTAGTTCACGGTACCCTGTTATCAGGAAGCCTTGCGGCCTATCAGCTGTTCGTACTTGAGTCTCAGCTTACCTTCGTCTTCTTCGTTGTCCGGATCCTTGATGATGCAATCCACCGGGCACACCTCAATACATTGCGGCTCTTCAAAGTGCCCCACGCACTCAGTGCAAAGGTTCATGGCAATCTCGTAGATCTCCTCGCCCTGCGCAATGGCACCATTCGGGCACTCGGGCTCGCAGACATCACAATTAATACATTCGTCAGTAATCAGCAAAGACATAAAAAATACCTGACAATTTTCTTGGGTTACTCGAAGGGCGAATATTAGCCCAATTGCTTTTTCAATGCAGCCACAACGTTTGCAGGGACAAAAGGCGTGACATCACCACCCAGCCGCGCGATTTCACGCACCAGGCTGGATGAGATATAGGAGTATTGCTCAGCCGGTGTCATGAATACCGTTTCGATACCTTCGTCAAGGTGGCGGTTCATGCTGGCAAGCTGGAATTCGTATTCAAAGTCGGACACCGCACGCAGACCACGCACGATCACCGTGGCGCCTTTCTGCCGCATGAATTCGACCAGTAACGTATCAAAACCACATACCTCGATATTGCCCAGGCTGGCCAGCGCATCGCTGGCCAGTTGCAACCGGTCCTCCAGTGGCAACACCGGTTTTTTCTCGGCACTGCTGGCCACCGCCACGATCACCTTGTCAAACAGGCGCGCAGCACGGTGCACCAGGTCAATATGACCATTGGTGATGGGATCAAATGTACCCGGGTAAATTGCTACGTGGTTTGTCATGCTCGAAAGATACGCAGGAATCCCGTGGGAGACAAGTCACTAGTCACGCTGTACCAGCTGGTAACATACCTGCCCGGCCTGTTTTTCGCGAATGATACGCCAGTTGTTCGGTAGTTTATCCATGGGCAGATCACCGCGATGTTCCAGGTAAATCCGCGCATCTCTTTTCAGCAACTGCTGTTGTTCCAGTAGCTCGCAGCATGTCAACAACACACCTGCATCATACGGCGGATCCAGAAACACGATATCAAACGGCGANNCTCGCTTCCAAGCAAATCAAGCGTGTCCTTCAAGTAGCGAGTAATCTTCTTGTTACTGTCGCAGAATACGACCTCACTGGCACCGCGCGACAGGGCTTCCAGTCCCAGTGCACCACTGCCAGCAAACAGGTCCAGGCAACGCGCTCCTTCAACCACCGGCATCAACCAGTTGAACAGGGTTTCGCGTACACGGTCCGGTGTAGGACGAATTTGTTGTATCGAGGGGAAGTGAAGCTTGCGACCACGCCATTGGCCGGCAATGATGCGCAGTGTTTGCGAATTGGCCATTATTTCGCGGGCGTTTTGTCGCCCAGGTCACCTACCATTACGGTTACCATCTTGTTCGGATCAATGCGGCGTTGAAATGCATCACGTATTTGCTCAATGGTGACACGCTCAACGTTGTCGTTGAAGTTCTTCAGGTAATCCAGTGGCAAATCGTAAAAACCTATCATGGCAATGTAGGCCAGGATGTCCTTGTTGGAATCCAGTTTAAGCGGGAAACCACCGGTAATATTCATCTTACTGTGTTTTATCTCGTCATCGGTTGGCCCTTGCTGAATAAACATAGTCAGCGTATCACGCACAATCTTTAAAGCCTCGTCCGCCTGATCGTTACGGGTTTGCAAACCCATCAAGAAAGGACCCTTGCGACGCATGGGTGAGAAATAACTGTAGCTGCTGTAAGCCAGACCACGTTTTTCACGTACCTCTTTCATGATACGTGAGCCAAAACCGCTGCCACCCAGTACGTGATTCCCAACATACAAGGCAAAGTAATCCGGATCGCCGCGGTAATTACCCGGGTGTCCAACCAGGATGGTTGTCTGCGATGACGGATGTTGTTTCCTGATGGTAACTGCCTCATTCAGGGGCGGAACTTCATTAATGAGCGGAGCTTTGTCGCCGCCTTCAAGTGGTCCAACCAGTTGCCTGGCAATTTGCCGAGCCTGTTTTTTATCAACCGCGCCGACAATGGCAATGATGGCGTTGTTCGCAACATAGTATTTTTTATAAAACGCCTGCAGGTCTTCACGCGTGATCGAGGCAACGCTTTCCCTGGTACCGAGATCCGGTGACGCATACGGGTGATCACCATATAACGCTTTGTAAAAAGCCAGTGAAGCAATATCACCCGGATCTTCCTGCTGGTTCTTTAGCGCAACATAGATGCTGTTTTTTTCTCTTTCCAGCTCATTGGCATCGAACACCGGTTCCTGCAATATCGTCGCCATGGTATCCAGTGCCACCTTGAGCCATTCTTTTTCTGTCAGGCTACGTAAACTTATCACTGCCATATCGCGCAGAGACTGTTTTGACAACTCGGCACCGACACTATCAAAGCGTTCCACCAGCTGATTTGTATTCCACTTGCCGGCACCACGGTTCAGCATGAGATTAGTGAGCGTCGCAAGGCCGGGCTTGTCACCGTCACGTGCGCTACCCGCATCAAACACCACGCGGACATCAACCATCGGTAATTCCGGGGCATATACGTACATGACCCTGGTGCCATTGATCTGCCAGGTTTCAATGTTCAGCCCATAACCCTGAACCGGCATGATCTCCTCGCGATCCTTTTGGATGACAAAAACGGCCACTGCGATCACGACAATAACCAGGGTAACAAGGGGAAGTAGTTTTTTAAGCTTCATTTTTTCTTCTTTAAATGATTAGTGCTGCGCAGCTGCGGATTGCCCGCTTGCTTTTTTCCGGTTGATCTTTTGTGGTTCCAGCACCGCGACAGTCATGGTGTTTTCTACCAGGTATTTCCTTGCCACCTGCTGAATTTGTTCTGCTGTTACCGATTTAACCCGCTCGACATATTCATCTATCTTTTGCCAGCCTAGTCCAACCGTCTCAAGGACCCCGAGTGCCATGGCCTGGTAAAACACCGAGTCCTTTTCATATACGTCACCTGCAATCACCTGTGCCTTGATACGCTCAAGCTCAGCAGCAGCTACCTTTTCATTTTTTAAACGTTCAATCTGCTTGTGGATGGCCTGTTCCAGCTCTTCAACCGTGCGGCCGGTTGCAGGAGTGCCGGAAATCATAAGCAGATTAGCCTGGCGATCAAACATACTGTAACTGACGGATGCATCAACCGCGATTTGTTGTTCGCGCACCAGTTCGCGGGAAAAGCGTGCACTGCCACCCGAATCGAGAATACCGGCCAGCACTTCCAACGCATAGGGCTCCCAGTCTTCACTGGCTGTATTTAACACCGGTGTTTTATAGCCCATGATAAGGTAGGGTACCTCGGCCGGTGCACGTACGCTGATTCTACGTGGGCCTGTTTGTGCAGCTTCCATGCGCGGTTTTAACTCGGGTATCTCGATGACCGGCAAACCACCGAAGTGTTCCTGTGCAAGCAGGTAAACATCATCCGGCTCCACGTCACCGACGACCACCAGTGTGGCATTATTGGGTGCATACCACTTACGATACCAGTTAGCCAGGTCATTTAACGTCATGTTGTTCAGATCGTTCATCCAGCCTATCGTCGGATTCTGATATGGACTGTTGGTAAACGCGGTGGCGTTGAACTTTTCATAAGTGAGAGAACGCGGGTTATCCTCGGTGCGCGTACGGCGTTCTTCCTTTACCACTTCTACTTCTTTTTTGAATTCTTTTTCGCTAAGCAACAGGTTGCGCATACGATCTGCTTCCATCTCGAAACTTACCGGTAACCTGCTTTTTTCCAGAATCTGGAAATAGGCCGTGTAATCGCGACTGGTAAATGCATTCTCGCGGCCGCCATTGGCCGCAATCACCTCTGAAAACTCACCCGGACCGAAATTCTTGGTGCCCTTGAACATCATATGCTCCAGTACATGCGAGACACCAGTGATGCCACTATGCTCATAACTTGCACCAACCTTGTACCATACCTGTGAAACAACCACCGGTGCACGATGATCCTGCTTGACCAGCAGCTTCATGCCATTATCGAGTTTGTATTCATAAACCGTGGAGGCAGTAACCGTACAGGCCGGTAACAACAATAGAAACAAAAAGAATTTACGCATTAACTCAACCAATATCCTGACGTAAATGACGACAAATGGTAGGATAGCGCACTATCCCCACGTTGCAAATTTGGTATTGGATTGACAGACATGGGCCTGTTTAGTTTCAAAAAAGATAAAAGCCAGCCGGAAAAACCACAGAGTTGGTTATCACGATTACATAATGGCCTGTCGCGCACCAGCGCCAACCTCAGCAGTGGCCTTGGTGATGTTTTCCTTGGCAAAAAAGCCATTGATGATGAGCTGCTGGAAGAAATCGAAACTTGCCTGCTCACGGCTGATGTCGGTATCGAAGCGACCCAGTCAATCATTCAAGGCTTGACCGAGCAGGTAGCGCGCAAGGCACTTAGCGATAGCGATGCGCTGTTTGAGGCATTGCGTGAGCAAATGTTATCCATACTGGGACCGGTCAATCAGCCATTGGCCATTCCGGAACAGGACAAACCCTATTCGATCCTGGTGGTGGGTGTAAATGGTGCAGGCAAAACAACCACGATTGGCAAGCTGGCCCGTCATCTGCAGAATGCCGGTAAAAACGTCATGCTCGCCGCAGGGGATACCTTTCGCGCAGCGGCAGTAGAACAGTTACAGACCTGGGGTGAACGCAACGAGATTCCAGTCATCGCACAGAAAACCGGCGCGGACAGCGCGGCCGTGATCTTCGATGCGATGCAGGCGGCCACGGCGAGAAAGATGGATGTGCTGATTGCCGACACCGCAGGTCGTTTACAAACCCAGTCCAACCTGATGGACGAACTCAAAAAGGTAAAACGCGTCATGGGCAAGGATGACCCGAACGCACCACAGGAAGTGTTACTGGTACTCGATGCAGGTACCGGGCAAAACGGTCTGTCGCAAGCCAGACAGTTTCACGAGGCGGTCAATGTAACCGGTATTGCGTTGACCAAGCTGGATGGTACCGCCAAAGGTGGTATCCTGTTTGCGATTGCCAAACAGCTCGCCATTCCTATTCGTTTTATCGGCGTTGGCGAAGGGCTGGAAGATCTACACGCCTTTGATGCACAGGAATTCGTTGATGCATTGCTGGGCAACATGCAATCCTGAAACACTAAAACTCAAAGGGGGCTCACCGGTTAAAGTCAAAAATCGGTGAAATACAAAAAAGAATGATCAAATTCATTCATGCCTGTAAACGCTATCCCGGTGGACACGATGCCCTGCTGAATGTCAGCTTTGAGATGCAGCAAGGCGATATGGCCTTTCTAACCGGTCACTCTGGCGCTGGTAAAAGCACGCTGTTAAAACTGATTGCGCTTATTGAACGCACTTCGCGTGGCCAGGTTGTTATAAACGGGCAAAACACATCCCGGGTAGGACGACGTCGCATACCTCACTTTCGTCGTAACATAGGCATTATCTTTCAGGATCATCAGCTGCTGTTCGATCGAACCGTATACGACAATGTTGCCCTGCCATTGATTATCTCCGGCTATCCTGATCGAGAAATCGGCCGGCGTGTGCGAGCTGCTCTGGACAAGGTTGGCCTGTTAAACAAGGAAAAAAGTTACCCCATTACCCTGTCAGGCGGTGAACAACAACGCGTTGGCATTGCACGCGCCGTGGTCAACAAGCCACCCCTGTTACTGGCCGATGAGCCTACTGGTAATCTTGACCCAGAGCTGTCCTGGGAGGTAATGCAAACCTTTCAACAGTTTAGCCAGGTCGGTGTTACCGTACTTATTGCTACCCACGATCTGGAAATGATCAAGCACATGGGGCATCGCATCCTTGCCCTGAAAAAAGGTCAGCTGGTTACCGACACGGCGCAACACTGATGACCAGACAAAACAACGAACAGTTATTGCAGGATATACCACGGCGGGAACGCCCGGGAATTGGCAGCGCGATTAGAACCTGGTTCAAGCGGCATCTCCAGGTACTTATATATAGTCTNNCTGTTTTTGAAAACCGACACCACGGATGAACAGGCACGCCAGCTAAAAAACCGCATTCAGAAAATGTCGGAGGTATCCGAGGTCGATTATATCTCGCGCGAAATGGCGCTCGACGAGTTCAAGCGCAAGTCCGGCTTTGGCGACGCGCTTACCGCACTAAATGAAAACCCGCTGCCGGCAGTACTGATC
>DJMK01000111.1 GCA_002436485.1 Proteobacteria bacterium UBA6492 | reverse complement strand
ATGATGCTGCAGAATATTGCGCAGTCCATTACCAACAAAAACCCGGAGTGTTATCTCATCGTACTGCTCATTGATGAGCGTCCTGAAGAAGTAACCGAAATGGAACGCTCCGTGCGTGGTGAGGTGGTGTCCTCCACCTTTGATGAGCCAGCCAGCCGCCATGTTCAGGTCGCAGAGATGGTGATTGAAAAAGCCAAGCGCCTGGTTGAGCACAAGAAAGACGTGGTTATCCTGCTTGACTCCATAACCCGGTTGGCGCGTGCCTATAACACCGTGATTCCTTCCTCGGGCAAGGTACTGACCGGTGGTGTGGACGCCAATGCTCTGCACCGTCCAAAGCGTTTCTTTGGCGCCGCGCGAAATATCGAAGAAGGTGGCTCACTGACCATCCTGGCAACGGCCCTTATCGATACCGGTTCGCGTATGGACGACGTGATTTACGAGGAGTTCAAAGGCACCGGTAACATGGAAATTCACCTTAACCGTCGCATCGCAGAGAAGCGTATTTACCCGGCAATCGATATCAATCGTTCTGGCACACGGCGTGAGGAGTTGCTGACCACACCGGATGAGTTGCAGAAGATGTGGATTATTCGCAAGGTGGTGCACGATATGGATGAACTGGCTGCCATGGAGTTCCTGTCCGACAAAATGCGGGCGACGAAGACCAATAACGAATTCTTTGATTCCATGAAGCGCTAGAGGGCCATCAGGCTCCTTTTTGCAATAATTGTGGCAATATCACAAATATTCACAATTGTTGCTGGAGGCTGATGGTGAGCTATGTGCGGGCTATAAGTTCAAAAAATATTGATAATCAATAAGTTATAGCATATACCTCTCTATTTTGTTAACAAGCTTATTTTTTATAGGCTTTTTGACATTTTTCTCGATAATCGCCATTATCTAAACAAAGGTTATCTTCAACCGGTTTTGCCCTGGTCTGGCAGGATGCTCGGTGTGAACCTAAGTTCACGTGATGTCTGGGCGACCATAACGCGATGAATGCATCGACTGGGGAGTCTTTTGTATGGATAAGGCAGTCAAAGCGAGGCGATTCGATATCCAGACGTGGATCGAGCTCGCTGAATCCGATCCCGATAAATTCGAGGTTATGCGCGCCGAAGCGATTGAGCGCGTAATTGCGGCCTCATCTGAAAAGCACCAAAAACGGTTACGCAGTTTGCAATGGCGAGTCGACCAGTTGCGAGAACGGTCAGCAACACCCATGGCCGCAACCATTGCCATTTCCAAGCTTATGTGGGACTCGTTTTACCGGCTGCACGACAGCTATCAGGATTTGGCAGGCCGGCATGATGTACCGCGGCTTGGGGCTAGACCAGCTACCAGTCAATCCGCTGAAATCATCCCATTTCGCCCGGTTCGCTCATCCTGATTTTGCCGAATCAGGGCGCTAAAAGGCTTGCCGTTCGGTGGTCTTTTCCGTAGACTTTGCCGCCTTCGACAATGTGCCGTGCCAGACATAGGGCTCCGGTGGCGGCGCTAAGTTATTACGAGGTTAGATATGAAAGCAGACATCCATCCAAACTACAGCGAAGTTAGCGTGACTTGCAGCTGTGGCAACAGTTTCAAGACAGGTTCGACTGCAGGTCAGGACCTGACTATAGAAGTATGTTCACAATGCCACCCGTTTTTCACCGGTAAACAGAAGATTGTTGATACGGCGGGTCGGGTCGATAAATTCCGTCAGAAGTACGGCATGAAATAATCCATGCCCACAAGGTATTATCGTGAAAAGGCGCTCTTATGGAGCGCCTTTTTTATTTCGCTGCTGGTAGATCCATTTGTCGTATTCGGTGCAGATTGTGCCCCTGGCCATATTGGACAGTATGCAAGAGTCACGAAAATCTATGATGGCGATACCCTGCGCTTGAATGATGGACGCAAGCTACGCTTCATTGGAATTAATACGCCTGAACTTGCTCATGATGACAAACCAGATGAGCCCCTGGCGCAGGAAGCCAGGCATCGATTAACCCAATTGATACCGCCCGGATCTCAAATTGGATTGGTGTATGGAAAACAGCGTAAGGATCGGCATCGACGTACGCTGGCCCATGTTTTCACGCATGATGGACTTAATGTTTCTTCAGCATTAGTCAAGGAGGGCCTGGCATTTGCTATCGTGGTACCACCAAACGACCGCTATGTTGAGTGTTATTTCAGTACTGAGCAGCAGGCCCGCAAACAGGGGAAAGGTATTTGGTCAACTCCTTACTATACTCCTGCAGATAGCCGTAAACTGGCCGACAGCACTCGTGGATTTAAACTGGTGACAGGCAGGATTACCGGTATTGGTCAGGGTAAAAAAAATATCTGGCTGGAAATGGGAAACAACTTTTCGCTCAAGTTGGCGCGTAAGAACCAGCACTACTTTAACGAAGTGCCAGTTGATCAATTGATCAATAAACAGGTTAATGTGCGTGGGTGGGTCAGTTATTATAATAGTAAAATACGCATGTCATTTAACCACCCTGCAATGATGGAGATCCTGCACTAGCAATGTCCGAAGAAGAACAGATAACTAATGAAGTGCATGCAAAGCTTGCGCTTGAATACCATGAAAAACCAATACCAGGCAAAATTGGCACCGCCCTGTTAAAGCCGTGTGAAACCCAGGAAGAACTCAGCCTGGCATATACACCCGGTGTAGCTGCCCCGGTACGTGAGATTGCCGCCGATCCCATGGCGGCCTATCGTTATACTAATAAGGGAAACACGGTTGCGGTTATTACTGATGGGAGTGCGGTGCTCGGCCTGGGTAACGTGGGCCCACTTGCCGGCAAGCCAGTCATGGAAGGTAAGGGTGTATTATTCAAACGCTTTGCAGACATCGACGTTGTTGATCTGGAAGTCAATGCAGCTTCGCATGAGGAATTCATTCAAACCGTAATCAACGTTGCCAGTGGCTTTGGTGGTATTAACCTGGAAGACATTGCGGCACCACATTGCTTTTACATCGAAGAACAACTCAGCAATAAGCTGGATATTCCCGTATTTCATGATGACCAGCATGGCACCGCAATTATCATCGCGGCGGGTCTGCTCAATGCACTGGAAATTCAGCAGAAGGAACTCGCCAACATCAAGATTGTTTGCCTGGGTGCCGGTGCAGCGGCAATTGCCTCGATGCGCCTGCTAGTTGAAATGGGAGCGGATCGCGAGCAGATACGCATGGTGGATCGCAAGGGCGTTATTCGAGAACAACGTGATGACCTGAATGAATATAAGCAGCAATTCGCCGGCAACTATTCTGAATCAACACTCGCTGAGGCGATGCGTGATGCAGATGTGTTAGTTGGTGTGTCTGGTCCGAACCTTGTGCATTCCGAACACGTCAAAGCCATGGCTAACAAGCCCATTATTTTCGCACTGTCCAACCCGGTGCCGGAAATTCTGCCCGAAAAGGCACATGTTATTCGAGATGATCTGGTAATGGCGACTGGTCGAAGCGATTACCCGAACCAGGTCAACAATGTGCTTGGTTTTCCGTTTATTTTCCGTGGGGCACTGGATGTGCGTGCCTTGACGATCAATACCGAAATGGAGGTTGCCGCAGTAAGAGCATTGGCCAGGTTGGCGCGCGCGCCGGTTCCGCAGCAAGTGTTACAGGCCTATAAAAGGAAGTCTCTCTATTTTGGGCCAGAATACATTATTCCCACGCCGTTCGATCCACGTCTGAAGGAGTATATTTCAATCGCGGTTGCCAAGGCGGCGGTCGATAGTGGTGTGGCACGGGCACCCTACCCGGTCCATTATCCGCCGATTGATTCGTGAAAACTATTTTCAAGTAGCAGCAGTTTTACTTCGGCCAATGAAGCACGTTGCATTGGTTTGCCATCAACCGGGTTCAGCGGTGTCGGGGCGCGTTTACTGATCGGGAATACTACCAGTTCAATTTTTTGCTGGTCTGCATAAAAACTGAAGCCAGGAAATAGCGCATGGTTATCGTTGCCCAGGTTCATTTTTTTGTCGTGACTTTCGAACGGTATGTTGTTGTCACGTATAAACAGGCTGACTGTTTCCGGGCTATCAGCAAACACATGCAGGTTGATCGTGCTATTGGTATCTGCAGTACCGTTTAATACTGGGCCAACCAGCCTGGGCCTGAAGTCATCAAAAAATTGCATTGCCTCGATAGCAATTTCTCGCAGTTTACGCAGGTGTCCTGGTTGACTCTCACTTCTGAATAATCGCTGGTATTCCACCAGTGCCTGTTCAACTTCGACGTTACTGGGTAACTTGCGGGTATCATAGGCGCCGAGATGTTCTGCTGCTTTGCGTTTTGCCAGAGCAAAATCGCGACTACCAGATTCAATCAGGATGCGTGCCGCCTCTTGAGCAAGGCGCAAGCGCATCTGTTGGTCTTTTTTTGAGGCACGGGCTGGCATACGTGTTAGAAAATTTCACGTGTGATATCGGTTGGCTGGTTTTGTTGCTTGATGATGGTTGTGCCGTCTTCGTCAACCGGAACCTGGTCCTCTAGGAAGAATTCAAATATCGCTTCAGGATCGCCGGCCACCGTCGGTTTGCCAGTTTTCGCGTTTATACGTACAGACACCATACCAGGCGGCTGAACCAGTTGCGTCTCGGGTTTAGCTTTTAATGCTTCACGCATGAACGACATCCACATGGGTAATGCAGCGCGAGCCCCGGTTTCACGGCTACCAAGTGGCACAGGTTGATCAAACCCAACCCAGGCAATCGTAACGACATCATTATTAAAACCGGAAAACCATGCGTCTCGCTGGTCATTGGTAGTACCGGTTTTACCAGCCAGATCATTCCGGCCCAGTTGCCGTGCACGGACACCGGTTCCCATGCGAATTACATCGCGCATCATTGAGTTCATCACGTAGGCTGTCTGCGGTGAGAGGATGCGTGGTGCTGGCAATAAAGGGAGCGGGCCTTCTGCAAACTGCAGTTCGCGATTGATTGAATCCTCCAGCGTCAACTCCTTGTCATCACTTACCAGGAAGGCCTGCAGACTGTCAGCCGCTTCAGGTAATACAGCAGGCTCGACATCTTGCTTGTCTTGCTTTTCATTGACATTTTCGGCGCTGGCTTCCTGTTCAAGCTTGTCGATACACTCCGGACAAACCACCAGTGGATTAGCAACTTCTATAACACTGCCATCCGGGCCCTGAATATAATTGATAAAGTTTGGTGTAACACGATAACCGCCATTGGCAAAAATTGAGTAACCTGTCGCAAGTTCAAGTGGCGTAAGCGTGCCACTGCCCAACGCCAGGGACAGGTCACGTGGTAGCTTGGCATTCTCGAGTCCAAAGCGACGCGCATAACGCACGGCATAACCAATGCCGATGTCTCGTAATAATCTTATCGAGACAAGGTTACGAGATTTGACCAGCGCCTGACGCAGACGTGTTTCACCGTAAATTTTTCCGCTGTAGTTTTCTGGTCGCCAGGTATCTTCGAGACCAGGCGCATCAAATACGACGGGAGCATCATTGATTATGCTGGCAGCGGTATAGCCTTTATCGATCGCTGCGGCATATATGAAAGGTTTGAAGCTGGAGCCGGGTTGCCGTTCAGCCTGGGTGACGCGGTTGAATTTACTCTGAAAATAATCGAAGCCACCCACAAGCGCATTGATTGCACCATCCTTCGGATTTAACGAAACGAGAGCTCCTGACACTTCTGGAATTTGTGCCAGCCAGGAACATGCGTTTATTTCTGTTTCGCGTTGCTTGTCATCTACACCGGACTGGATGTCTTTACTTCCATTGCCGACATATATGATGTCACCAGGCTGCAGTACGTCCCGTACATTTTTTAGCGGTGGTCCCATGGTATTTTCATCAATGTAACGTCGAGCCCAGTTGATATGCTCCCATGGTAAATAGGCAATGCGATTGTCCTGTGTATAGGCATAGGCATCGTTCTCGCCTAATTCAAAAATGATTGCTGGTACCAGGTTACCCGAGGAACTTATTTCAGAAAGAAGTTGTTGCCATTCATCCGTATCCTGAATGTCATCGACAGTCACCAGTTCCACATGTTGAATAATGCCGCGATATCCATGGCGACGATCGTACTCCAGCAAGGCGTTGCGAAGTGACTGATTGGCGACCTGTTGCAAGCTGGCATCAATGCTTGTGTAGACTTCAAAGCCAGCGCTATAGGCTTCATTGCCAAAACGTTTCAGCATTTCACTGCGTACCATTTCTGCAACATAAGGTGCTTCAACTGCTACATCTTTGGCATGTACACTGGCTTTATCTTCTTCACTATTGGCAAGTTCGAACTCTTCCTCGCTAATGAATTCCAACTCATGCATGCGGCGAAGCACATAGGCACGTCGTTCCATCGCCCGCTCCGGGTTCACAACAGGATTGAAGCGTGATGGTGCTTTGGGCAATCCGGCAAGGGTGGCAGTCTCGGCAAGTGTGAGTTCGTTGAGTGGCTTGCCGTAATAAACCTGCGCGGCGGCAGCAAAACCATAAGCACGGTTACCCAGGAAGATCTTGTTCAGGTAGAGCGCGAGAATGTCTTCCTTGGAAAGTTCATTTTCGATCTTCANNCTGCCGCCTTGCCGCTTTTCACCACCACTGCGTATCAGCTGAAATGATGCGCGCAATAGGCCCTTGTAATCTACGCCCGGGTGTTCAAAGAAGCGGTCGTCTTCAGCTGCAAGTACGGCGTCGATCAACTGCTGTGGAAACTCTTCATAGTTGAGCGGGGAGCGCTTCATTTTGCCAAATTCAGCCAGCAACTCACCATTTTTACTGTAAACGCGTAACGGTACCTGCAGGCGTACATCCTTCAGGGTATCGATCTCCGGCAATTTGGGGTTGAGGTAGGCATACAGGCCCAGCACGGTGATGGTACCGAGCAGGAAAATGGTTAAAAAAGCGCCTGTGCCGTA
>DJMK01000040.1 GCA_002436485.1 Proteobacteria bacterium UBA6492 | reverse complement strand
CAGCAACCGGTGCGGCCGTGAAACCAAAATCACTGATCGCCACGTACACCCAGGACACTCCGACGCCGAACATGCCCAGGCCAAACAGGTAACCGCGGCGTGCAGCCAGGCGTGGTGATGTTCCGTGCCAGCACCAGAACAAAATTGCAGGAATAAGCACGGCGAGCGGAAAAATGGCAAGCGGGGAAAATGCCATTGGCAGGACGGCGCCTGACAGCGCCGCGACCAGGTCTATAACGGGGGAGCGTTTATCCGCCAGCACCGGTGCGTCCATGTTGCACCACTGGCTCGCTTTCCTGGTTACGACGCTTGACCTGGATCAGGTGAACTCGACGACTGTCGGCGCGCAGAACTCGAAAATTAAAATCACCCAGCGAAATTGATTCTCCGCGCTTTGGCAAATGCCCCAGTGCATTCATCACCAGGCCACCAATAGTATCGAATCCATCATCGCTGAAATCCGTGTTGAAGTGCTCGTTGAAATCTTCAATAGGTGTAATCGCCTTGACGGTAGCCTGCGACTCGTTATGTTCCATGATATAAATATCATCTTCATAATCGTGTTCGTCTTCTATCTCGCCTACGATCTGTTCCAGTACGTCTTCGATGGTCACCATACCGGCAACACCACCGTATTCATCGACCACGATGGCAATGTGATTACGACTGGAACGAAATTCCTTTAACAGCACGTTCAAACGTTTGCTTTCCGGAATAAACGCCGGCGGGCGCAGAATATCACGTAAATTAAATTTATCTTCACTGCCTAACTGAAAATAGGGCAACAGATCCTTGGCCAGCAAGATACCAATCACCTCGTCACGATTTTCACCCACAACCGGGTAACGTGAGTGCGCGGAATCCACCACGATCGGTAATACTTCCTGCAAACTCATTTCGCGATCCACGACTATCATTTGTGAGCGGGGAATCATGATATCGCGCACCTGCATTTCAGAGACCTGCAGTACACCTTCAATCATGGCCAACGCGTCGATATCGAGAATAGCGTTATCCTGCGCTTCACGCAGCACACTCAGCAGTTCCTCGCGATTTTTCGGTTCACCTTGCAGGAATTGCCCGATGCGCTCCATCAGCGAACGTCCGCTTCCATCCTTTTCAATATTGCCGCCAGAGCGACTCTGTCGATCCTCATTCATGAGTGTGTTGTTACCTCGTAGGGATTTGAAAAACCCAGTTGTTGTAATAAATCGATTTCCTTGTTCTCCATGACATTCGCTTCAGCTTCAGTCATGTGGTCGTAACCCAGTAAATGCAAAGTGCCATGGATTACCATGTGGGCCCAGTGTGCTTGTAGGGATTTGTTTTGTTCCTTAGCTTCTCTCTCAACGACAGATGCACAGATCACCAGGTCACCCAGTAACGGCACCTCAAGTTCAATATCTGATTCAAACGGGAAAGAGAGAACATTAGTCGGGCTGTCTTTCTTACGGTATTGCCGGTTGAGTTCTGTAATTTCTGACTCGTCGACAATACGAATGGTCATTTCAGCATTCAGTGCGCGATCGGCCAGGGCCAGTTCGACCCAGTGCTGCATTTGCTGTGTCGAAGGAGGTTCTGCCTCGTCTTCGCTGATTGCCATTTGAATATCCAGTTGCACGTGCATGTTACTACTGTTCCTGCTGGGCCTGCTGCTCGGAATACTCGTAGGCCGTCACAATACGTTGTACCAGTGGATGGCGCACTACGTCCTTGGCAGTAAAAAACGTAAAACTGATTCCATCAACATCTTTCAATACATCAACGACATGTCGCAGACCGGATTTTTGTCCACGTGGTAAATCTATCTGGGTCACGTCACCGGTGACTACCGCGGTTGAACCAAAACCAATGCGCGTCAGGAACATTTTCATCTGTTCCACAGTGGTGTTCTGTGCCTCATCAAGAATAATAAAAGAATCATTTAAGGTGCGACCGCGCATATAGGCCAGCGGTGCCACCTCGATGACATTGCGTTCGATCAATCGCGCCACCTGTTCAAACCCGAGCATCTCGTACAACGCGTCGTACAACGGACGCAAATAGGGATCGATCTTCTGGCTCAGGTCACCCGGTAAAAATCCGAGGCGTTCGCCAGTTTCAACTGCCGGACGCGTCAATATCAAACGCCGCACCTGATCGCTCTCGAGTGCCGTCACCGCGGAAGCTACCGCCAGGTAGGTTTTGCCCGTACCGGCCGGTCCAATACCAAAGGTAATATCCTGATCACGAATTTGCTTCATGTAGCCTATCTGGTGTGGCCCACGCCCACGCACTGCCCCGCGACGGGTCTTGATGATGACTTCATCGCGCGCCTTACCTACCTCGTCGAGCAGCGCCTCAACCCCGGACTCCTGCAGATACAGGTTTACCTGTTGTGGATTAAGTATTTCTGTCTTGGTCGCCTCGTACAGGTCCCGCAGCAATTCGCCAACCGCCTGCACGGATGTTTGCTCACCAATCACACGAAAGGTGTTGCCGCGGTTGTTCACCTCGACGCCCATGCGACGTTCTATCTGACGCAAGTGCTCGTCAAACTGGCCACACAGGTTGGCCAGCCGCTGATTATCAGCAGGCTCCAGAACAATATCGGAAAAGTTGGCTGCGGTACTCAATGTAGTATGGGTATAGCGGTAAGATCGAAATGGGATTAGTTACGGACGCTGGCGACAGTTGCGGCTGCAGATACACTGAGCTCACCGCGTAATGAATTGGGCAGGACTTCTGTGACAGTCACGTCGACAAATTCACCTATCAAACTGGAATCACCTTTAAAGTTTATCACACGATTGTTGGCCGTGCGGCCTTGAAGTTGGCCCGAATCTTTCCTAGACGGGCCGGTTACCAGCACCTGCTGGTTTGACCCTAACATTTGCATGGATATTTCACGTGCCTGTTGACTAACACGTGTCTGCAGTATTTGGAGACGCTGCTTCTTGACTTCAAGGGGCACGTCATCGGGTAGCCCAGCTGCCGGGGTACCGGGCCGAGCGCTGTAGATAAAGCTAAATGACTGGTCAAAGCCGACCTCGGCGATCAGGTCCATGGTGTCCTCGAAATCCCTGTCGGTCTCGCCGGGGAACCCGACGATAAAATCCGAGGAAATACTCATGTCCGGGCGTACCGCCTTGAGTTTGCGAATGATGCCCTTGTATTCCATGGCGGTGTGTTTGCGCTTCATTAACGCCAGGATGCGATCCGAACCGCTTTGTACCGGCAGGTGCAGAAAACTGACCAGCTCCGGTACCTCGGCATAGACCTGGATAAGGCTGTCCGACATCTCGATGGGATGCGACGTGGTGTAACGAATACGGTCAATGCCGTCTATCGCGGCGACGTACTGAATTAGCAGCGCCAGGTCCGCCATGCCGCCATCGTGCATCATGCCCCGGTAAGCGTTAACGTTCTGCCCCAGCAGGTTAATTTCACGCACGCCCTGCTCCGCTAGTTTCGCCACCTCGGCAATCACGTCATCAAACGGTCGGCTGACTTCCTCACCACGAGTATAGGGCACCACGCAAAAGGTACAGTACTTGGAACAGCCTTCCATGATGGAGACATAGGCACTGGGTCCTTCTGCACGGGGCTCGGGCAGGTGATCAAATTTTTCGATCTCGGGAAAACTGATATCGATACTGGGCTGCTGTTTGGCACGGACCTCATCGAGCATTTGCGGCAGACGATGCAGGGTCTGGGGACCAAACACCAGGTCCACGAACGGTGCCCGTTTCAGGATGGCATCGCCTTCCTGGCTGGCAACACAGCCGCCCACACCGATAACCACGCCGGGACGAGCCTCTTTCAGCGGGCGCCATTGGCCAAGCAGGGAAAAGACTTTCTCCTGGGCCTTCTCACGAATGGAGCAGGTATTTAATAAGAGTACATCCGCCTGTTCTGGCGCATCAGCCAGTTGCAGGCCATGCGAGGCCCCGAGCACTTCTGCCATTTTGGCAGTGTCGTACTCGTTCATCTGGCAACCGAATGTCTTGATGAATAACTTTTTCATTTGGTTATGGTTTGTTCAGGGCGGGCAATATTACGGATTTAGCAGTGTTTTTGCCAGTTTTAATCTCGACCCATCCCGATTAACCAGGCCACTATAAACTGATTTACAGCTATAGGAATAGCAAAAGGGCGCCATAGGCGCCCTTTCCGGTTTTCAAATGACTAACAGGTATAGACATTAATTCATACGACTACCATTGATGCCAAATTCCTTCATCATCTCTGCGTAGTAGCCTTTCGCGCCTTTTGCCATGAAATAGTAATCTTTCACCTTGGCCTGCTCCAGCGCATACTGTAACCAGCGCACCTGTTTACCTACTTCGTCATAGATGAAAAGGGTCTTGTTGTTTTGCTTGGCTTCATTGATTAATGCAGTGAGCTTTTCCTGGTTATCAAGACTGGCCCATCTTTCCTGGCCCGGAAAAAATCCCGTCGCACCACGCTGGTACTTGTCACGCACATCCAGAATCAGACTCTTGCTCGCCATGGTGTAAGCCTGGTCACTAAAGCTGTTGGGGTCGAGCAAGCGCTTTTGAAAATCATTTTTCGAAATGATATCGGATGCCTTGACCGGGCTTTTACCCAGCAGTTCAGCCTCTTGAGGATAACTCTTGGCCCATTCAAACATGCCGGCGTCATAGGCCAACAGGTTATCGATACCGACAGCCTTTGCCTTTCTGACCGAGATGTAAGATTTCATACAGGTACGTCCATTACAGTAAAACACGATCGGCTTGTCTGTACTGGCACGCAGCTTTTCTATCTGGGTCTCGAACGTCTTACTGGCGACCGGAATATTCACCGAGCCCTTGATACGCAGGGTTTCAAATTCCAGGCTGGAACGGGCATCGACGATAACAACATCGTTAAACCTGGACTTCAAATCCGCTTTTTCAATGACCTGAACATCCGCGAACTTGGCCCGGCCCGGGAATCCAGCGTCACTGGCGTACGCACCTGTCATCATCAGTAGCCCGGCTACAACACTTATCAAACTACGCAACATCATGGTTAACCTCATCGTATATTAGAAATTTATTGTTTTCTTATATCGTCACTTTGAGTAATGTCTTTAGATAATTTTTATTCCGGCACGTCAATGACTTAGCAGCCGATAACCCGAAATTCTATGTGTGAATCTAGTCCTGTCTGGCACCAGAATTGGATACGATCAATTAGTACAGAGCGGTTTTAGTGCAGGTTTCATTCGGCTGTCACAGTCATGGTTTATAAGCTTTCTGTTTTCTTTATGTTTTTCAATGTGTTCTTCAATGCCATTGTTATTCAGCGAGCTGGCACGTTACTTGTAAGAAATCTCAAAACCCAAACAGGAGTCGTCACATGCACATGCAGGACATTCGGAGTATTGCAAAGGTATACGGGCTCAAAACCGGTAAACAGACCAAGGTGGAGCTGGTCAGGCACATTCAACAGGCCGAAGGCAATTTCAGTTGTTTTGCCACCGCCACGGCAGGTATTTGCGATCAGGATGACTGCCTGTGGCGCGAGGATTGTTTCGCCCTCGCGCAAAAGAAAAGTAATTAATTTCCCTGTCAGGGATTATCGCGCAAAGCCTGCTCGTAGAGTTGTTCATAGGCCGTTGCGCTTTTCTCCCAGGAAAAATCCTGCTGCATGGCGATCTTCACCAGGCTGCGCCATTGCTCAGGCTGTTGATACAGATCGATGGCCCGATCAATGGCAAACAACAACGCCTGCTCATTAGCCTGCTGCATCACGAACCCGGTAGCTGTTTGCGCCTGTAGATTTTCAGCACTGGCATCGACCACCGTGTCAAACAGCCCCCCAACGGGTGAAACGATGGGAATGGTGCCATAGCGTTGCGAATACATCTGGTTTAAACCACAGGGTTCAAAACGTGAAGGCATCAGGAACACATCGGCGCCACCCTCAATCTGGTGTGACAGTGTTTCGTCATAACCGATGTGCACCGACAGCTTTTCTGAATACTTTTGGCTGGCCGCCTGCAGCGCGCTTTCAAAAAGTTTGTGCCCGCTACCCAGAACAACAAGTTGCACCGGTCGCTTGACCAGATCTGGCAGAACTGCCAGTAACATATCAATGCCTTTTTGTTCGACCAGCCGACTGATCACAGCCAGTAACAACATATCCTGCTTCTCCGGCAGGCTATAACGTTTCTGCAGTGCCCGTTTGTTTTCCAACTTGTCATCAAGATGCTGCTTGTTGTACTTGTGTGCCAGCAACACATCCGTGCCCGGGTTCCAGGTATGCGTGTCGATGCCGTTGATGATACCGCTTAGCCTGTCAGCGCGATGTTGTAACAGTCCTTGCATACCATGGCCAAAAGTCGAAGTCTGGATTTCTTTTGCATAGTTGGGGCTAACTGTATTGATCCTATCCGCATATACCAGCCCGCCTTTGATAAAAGAAAACTGGTCATGATATTCCAGCCGCTCGTAGTGCCATAAATAGTCAGACAGATTGAGTTGTTCAAATGCCGAGCGATCAAACACACCCTGGTACGCCAGGTTATGGATAGTAAACACCGTTGCTGGTCGCTTGCGTTCACTGGATAACAAGGCCAGTACCAGGCCAGTTTGCCAGTCATTGCAATGCACGATATGCGGTTGCCATTGTAATCCACAGCGGTTCATGGCCAATGCCAGGATCATCCGATTGAACACACCAAACCGCATGGCATTATCTGGCCAGGGTTGACCCTGATCATCCAGGTAGGGATTACCTGGTCGATCATAAAGTTCGGGACAGTCAACCAGTAACACAGGTACGCGCGATCCCGGCAACGTCGTCTGGCTGATTCGCACGGTATAGTCCTGCACACCAGTTTCAACAAGGACCTTTGCCGGGCGCTTGAGATGTTTTAACACCGACTGGTAAGCCGGCATGACAATGTGCACATCATGCCCTGCCTTGTTAAGTGCGCGCGGTAAGCTACCTGCCACGTCGGCCAGCCCTCCCGTCTTGATCAACGGGTAGACTTCACTGGCACAAAAAAGAATTCGGCGCGCTATCATGAATCCCTGTTATTGTTTTAATTCAAGTACAATGCCGGCTAACGGTGGCAAGGTCAGACTGATAGAACAGGGACGGTTCATCCACGGAAGATTTTCCGACTGTAACTCGCCACCATTACCGGTGTTGCTGCCATTGTAGTAGCCGGAGTCAGAATTAAAAATTTCCTGGTAAACGCCTTCAACCGGCACGCCCACCCGGTAATGCTCCCGGGGTACCGGGGTAAAATTAAGAATCACGATAACAAACCGGTCACCGGCCTTACGAATAAAACTGATGACCGACTGTTGCGAATCGTGACAGTCAATCCACTCGAAACCATTATGTTCGAATTCATGCGTGTACAGTTCGGGACGTTGCCGGTAAAGGCCATTCAGATCGGAAACCAGTTTTTGTAAGCCCTGGTGACCCGCATACTCAAGCACGTACCAGTCCAGCGCCTTGTCAAAATTCCATTCATCACCCTGGCCAAACTCGCAACCCATGAACAGCAGTTTCTTTCCCGGGTAGGTAAACATGTAGGTATATAACAGACGCAAGTTGGCAAAACGTTGCCACTCATCACCAGGCATCTTGTACAACATCGAAGCTTTACCATGCACCACTTCATCATGTGAAAAAGGTAACACGAAGTTTTCCGTGAACAGGTATAACAAACCAAACGTCAGCTGATCATGATGAAATGAACGGTATACCGGTTCTTGAGAAAAGTAGGCAAGACTGTCATGCATCCAGCCCATGTTCCATTTCATGGAAAAGCCCAGCCCGCCAATATTGACCGGCCTGGTTACCTGCGGCCAGGCAGTGGACTCTTCGGCGATCACCACCGTACCCGGGTGTTCACGATGCGTTACCGTATTGAGCTCGCGCAGGAAAGTAATCGCCTCCAGGTTTTCATTGCCACCGTGGATATTCGGCATCCACTGGTCGTCCTCACGCGAATAGTCCAGGTACAGCATGGAAGCCACCGCGTCGACCCTTAAACCATCGATGTGAAATTCCTTTAACCAATAGATAGCGCTACTGATAAGAAAATTACGTACCTCGTTACGACCATAGTTAAAAATCAGCGTGCCCCAGTCCGGGTGTTCACCGCGTCGTGGATCTTCATGTTCATACAATGCACTACCATCAAAATGGGCAAGTCCGTGTTCATCTTTTGGAAAATGTGCCGGCACCCAGTCAAGGTAAACACCAATATCATGCCGGTGACAGTAATCAATAAAATAACGAAAATCATCCGGCGAACCGAAACGGCGCGTTGGTGCAAAATAGCCGATCGTCTGGTAACCCCACGATGCATCCAGCGGATGTTCCGTGATTGGCAATAATTCAATATGTGTAAAACCTGTTTGCTTGACGTAATCCACCAGTTGGTGTGCAAGCTCGCGATAATTGAGAAAGCTGCCATCATCGTCCCGGCGCCATGAACCAAGATGGACTTCATAAACACTGATCGGCTGATGCAGCCAGTGTTGTTCTTCGCGCCGCGCCAACCAGTCACTGTCATGCCACTGGTATCGCGAGGTCGTTACACATGCTCCGGTACGTGGGCGCAGCTCGCTGCCCTGTGCATAGGGATCAAACTTGTGACTGATTGCGCCGCTGCTGCGGTTACGAATTTCAAACTTGTACAGCGTGCCTTCATCCAGGCCGGGAATGAACAACTCCCATACCCCTGAACCACCGCGTGATCGCATCGCGTGACGACGCCCATCCCAGGCATTGAAGTCTCCTACAACACTGACCCGTTCAGCATTCGGCGCCCAGGTAGCAAAACGCACACCCCTGATGCCCTCGAGCTCCATGACATGCGCGCCAAATACCTGGTAAGCATGCAAGTGACTGCCTTCGCCAAACAGGTGAAGATCAAAATCCGAAACGGTGGGTGAAAATACATAAGGATCGTGGAAACGCTGCCGGTTACCCTGCCCGTCAACACGCTCCAGCATGTAAAACGCGGGAAGCGTTGAGCCATCGCCATGCCACTCAAAGAAATCCGTGTCACCGATGCGTTGCAGTGACTGGTCCATAGCGGGTAGCAAGACCGAGTCAGTATCAGGTAGATAGGCACGCACCACGGTCTTGCCCTTCTCCTCGTGCCGCCCTAGCACGGTAAAAGGATCGTGATGCCGCGCCGCGGCAATCTTTGCCATGTCGTCGGTCATACCTTTGCTGGAAGTACTGCTCGCAGATTTTGATGGTTTTGTCATGGGTTCCTGCTGTTGTGGTTCTCTGACTGTGGTCTGCTGTTACGGCTAACTCACTGCAATAGTCGTGCGCATTTCTCTAATTGAGCAGACTACAAAAACACCCTGTTAATCAATAGGTTGTATGTCACGGTGCTGTCATGTGTTTGTTATACTATTCCTTTACTAGTCATTATGCATTATTTGTGTGCATTCTATTCAAAGCCTGAATTGAATTGATGCAAAATATTTTCCCATATTTATTACTGTTTACAGCAGTTCGGCTATAGTTGCCTCAAAAAGTGCATGCAGTTGCGCAATATCAATGCAGGATGACTGAACAGCCAGATATAATTTTAAATGGCTTGCAATTTGCAAAGCAGTTAACACCATAAAACCAATAAAGGAATAACGATGCGTCAAAGCCGTTCACCACGTTATATCAGTCGCCTGACGCGCGACACCCTGGCTCTCATCATGGCCGGTGGACGGGGTTCACGTTTAAAACAACTTACCATGTGGCGCGCCAAACCGTCTGTGCCGTTTGGCGGCAAGTTCCGCATTATTGATTTCCCACTCTCCAACTGCATTAACTCCGGTATTCGTCGCATTGGTGTGTTGACTCAGTACAAAGCACACTCACTGATCGTACATATCCAGCAGGGCTGGGGTATGTTGCGGGGTGAATTTGGCGAGTTTGTTGAATTACTACCGGCACAACAACGTATTGAAACCTCCTGGTATGCCGGCACCGCGGATGCCATCTACCAGAATATAGACATCATTCGTAATCACGACCCGGAATACGTGCTTATCCTGGCCGGTGATCATGTTTACAAGATGGACTACGGCGCCATGCTCGCCTCGCACGTGGAACAAAACGCGGATGTGACCATTGGCTGCATCGAGGTACCATTGGAGCAAGCAAGTGCCTTTGGCGTGATGGGTGTTGACCAGGATGGTCGTATCAAGTCCTTTCTGGAAAAACCCGAGCAACCCACCCCGACACCGGATAATCCTGACGTCGCACTGTGCTCGATGGGTATTTATATTTTCAACAAGACATTTCTTATCGAGCAACTCATCAAGGATGCCGACTCAAGCAAGTCGTCGCATGATTTTGGCAAGGATGTGATACCCAACCTGATCGAACGCTATCGCGCCTACTCATATCGCTTTCGCGATCCGATCACGCATAAGGAAGGTTACTGGCGCGACGTGGGGACAATTGATTCCTACTGGGAAGCCAACATGGAATTGATCGGCGTCACGCCGGAGTTAAACCTTTACGACCAGGAATGGCCCATCTGGACCTACCAGGAACAACTGCCACCGGCCAAGTTCGTGTTTGATGACGAGATACGTCGCGGCCGCGCCATCAACTCCATGGTATCCGGTGGTTGTATTATCTCCGGTGCATTGGTGCGTAACTCGTTATTGTTCTCAAATGTGACCGTGGAAGCATTTGCGGATGTGGACGGCTTGCTGGCGTTACCCGAAGTCAACATCGGCGAACACTGCAAGATAAAACGGGCAATCATTGACAAAGGCTGCGACATTCCCGCCGGCATGGAAATCGGTTATGACCTTGAAGAGGACAAGAAACACTTTTACGTGTCACCCAAAGGCATCGTGTTGGTAACACCGGAAATGCTAGGCCAGGAAATTCATCATGTCCGATGAAAGCAAGTTGAACGTGGTGTTGTACTGGCACATGCATCAACCTGAATACAAGGATGTGCGTACCGATCAGTACCACTTGCCCTGGACCTATCTACATGTCATCAAGGACTATGTCGATATGGCTGCACACCTTGAAGCCAATCCACAGGCACGCGCGGTTATTAACTTTACCCCTACCCTGCTGGAACAGATCGATGATTACGCGCAACAGATCGATGCATATTTCAACAAGGGTAAAATTATTCGTGACGAGACGCTGGATTGCCTGGTGCAGGCTGTCTTGCCTTCAATACCTGAAAAACGCATGGAGATTATTAAAAATTGCCTGCGTGCCAACGAGGAGCGTTTAATTAACCGTTACCCACAATATCAACGCCTCGCTGAGCAGGCGCGCTTTCTCGAAACGCATCCTGAAACCATTATTTACATGCATGACCAGTACCTTATCGATTTGCTGGTATGGTTTCACCTGGCATGGATGGGGGAAACGGTAAAACGTTCCGACCTGCGCATCCGGAAATTACTCGACAAAGGGCATGATTTTACCTTTGATGATCGACAGGAGCTGCTCGCTGTCATTGGTGAGTTGTGTAGCAATGTCATACATCGGTATCGCAACCTGGCGCAAAGTAACCAGGTGGAATTATCCATGACACCCTATGCCCACCCCATCATGCCGTTACTGTTTGACATCAACTCTACGCATGAAGCCATGCCCGATGTGCCGTTACCTGCCTGCACCGATTACCCGCAGGGTGCGGAAAGAGTCGACTGGCATATCAAAAAGGGACTGGAAGTATTTGAGCACTACTTTGGTTATAAACCTGCTGGTTGCTGGCCATCCGAAGGCAGTATCAGTGAAAAAACTGTTGAAGCGCTGTCAGCGCATGGCATCAAGTGGCTGGCCAGTGGTGAAACCGTATTATCTAACAGTCTGCAACATCATGAACATATTGATGCTCACTGTATTCATCAGGCCTACCAATATAACGATAATACAGCCCGCTGCTTTTTTCGTGATGATGGCCTATCGGACCTGATTGGCTTTACCTATGCAACCTGGCATGCCGATGATGCGGTCGCCAACCTGGTACACCACCTGGAAAATATCGCGGATGCCTGTCAGGACAAACCTGAAACCATTGTTTCAATTATCCTTGACGGAGAAAACGCCTGGGAGTTTTATCCTGAGAACGGCTATCACTTTCTGGACGCACTATATGAACAACTTGCCGCGCACCCGCGACTGAACCTGACGACCTATTCGGATTACCTGCAGGATCATTCACAAACAACCCGGCTTCATCGCGTAGTCGCGGGCAGCTGGGTTTACGGCACCTTCTCGACCTGGATCGGCAGTGAAGACAAAAACACCGGGTGGGATATGTTGTGCGACGCAAAACACTGTGTCGATGAAGCATTTGCAACAAAATCTTTCTCAGACGAAGACCGGGCGCGCATTGAAACCCAGCTGGCCATCTGCGAAGGGTCAGACTGGTTCTGGTGGTTTGGCGAT
>DJMK01000191.1 GCA_002436485.1 Proteobacteria bacterium UBA6492 | reverse complement strand
GTCGTGCCGCGCGCCGAGATGCTAGCCGAATTAATGCGTTTTCGGTATGGCATTGCGGTTGCCGGTACGCATGGCAAGACTACAACGACTAGCCTGGTGGCCAGTGTACTGGCTGAAGGTGGTTATGACCCGACATTTGTTATCGGTGGCAAGTTGAACAGTGCGGGCACTAATGCTCGGTTGGGGACAGGTAAATATCTNNATGGAAACCTATGGCGGCGATTTTGAAAAGCTCAAGCAAACATTCGTAGAGTTTTTACATCACCTGCCATTTTATGGTCTGGCTGTCGTGTGCATAGATGATTCAAACGTAGCAAGTATCTTACCTGACGTAATCCGGCCAGTGGTGACCTATGGTATTAGCGAGGATGCTGATGTACGTGCAGTAGATATTGGTTGTTCTGAATTCCAGACACACTTCACGGTGTTGTTCAAGGATGGTAGCGATAGTCTCAACATTACCCTGAACATGCCGGGTCAGCACAACATATTGAATGCACTGGCAGCCATTGCGGTAGCACATGAAATTGGCGTGCAAAGTGAAGCCATCGTATCTGCATTTTCAGGTTTTGAGGGAATCGGTCGCCGCTTTCAGCATTATGCAGATATCAACCTGGAACAGGGCAGCGTTATGCACATTGATGACTACGGTCATCACCCACGTGAAGTTGCCGCAGTCATCGAAGCAATTCGCAGTGGCTGGCCGAACAAAAGACTGGTGCTGACATTTCAGCCGCACCGTTATACCCGCACACGTGATCTGTTTGAAGACTTTTGCATGGTGTTGTCGGAAGTCGACAGTCTGGTATTGCTAGATGTTTACCCGGCGGGTGAGACACCGATTGCCGGCGCAGACGGCAGGGCACTGGCACGGGCTATTCGTACTCGCGGTTTGGTTGACCCGGTTTTTGTGGAATCGGTTGCACAGGTGCCCGATGCGTTACGTCATGTTTTGCAAGACGGGGACATCCTGTTGACGTTGGGCGCAGGTGATATTGGTGCCATGGCTGCACGTTTAAACCAAGAACTCACGGGGAATGCAACATGACAAACCGTGTACGACATTATCACCTTGGATGTGGCGAGTCGCTGTGCACGCATTACAGCCTGTTATTTAGCGAAAAGCGCGATAGCAGAAAAAGTATTACGAAAAAAACTGGCCAGCCAGCAAATTATTTAATTCGGCAAAAACGCAGCAAAGGTTGAGATGAGTCATTACATGATGACCAACAAGATGAACGAAAAACTGCGAGGCATATTGACAGAGCAGGAAAAACTGTCACGACATACCTCGTGGCGTGTTGGCGGTGCTGTCGCATGTTTTTATCAACCGGCGGATATTGAGGACCTGTCTTTGTTTCTTTCGGATTTGCCTGGGAATGAAAAACTCTACTGGCTGGGGCTGGGCAGCAACTTGTTGGTGCGTGATGGTGGATTCAGCGGCACCATGATCTGCACCAGTGGCGTGTTGAACGGCATTGAGCTACTCGACGACCAACGTTTGTATGTTGAAGCTGGTGTTGCCTGTCCAAAGGCGGCAAAAGTAGCAGCGAAACATGGACTGAGTGGTGCGGCTTTTCTATGCGGTATTCCCGGCACGATGGGAGGTGCTCTGGCGATGAATGCAGGCGCCTTCGGTGGTGAAACATGGTCGATTGTAGAAAGTGTGCAGACAATTGATCGCCAAGGTGAATTACGCAAACGTACCTCAGCAGATTATGACATCGGTTACCGGCATGTGAATGGTCCCAAAAACGAATGGTTTGTTTCCTGTGTATTACACCTGGCCATCGGTGATAGCGAAAAAGAACAGGCAAGCATCAAGCAGCTGCTGAATAAACGCGGTACAAGTCAGCCAACACAGCAGCCAAATGCAGGCAGTGTATTCAGAAATCCACAAGGTGATTATGCAGCCCGTTTGATCGAATCGTGTGGCCTGAAAGGTACCTGCGTTGGTGGTGCCTGTGTATCAGAGAAGCATGCAAACTTTATTGTGAATACCGGAACAGCAACAGCCGGCGATATAGAAAAACTCATTGGTCTTGTACATGACAGAGTGCTGAGTGAAACCGGTGTTGATCTGCAAATGGAAGTCAAGATTGTTGGTGACGAAAAATAACAATGGAAAATATTGTGACCTTGAAGACTAACAGCAAAACAACAGCGGCAGCACTCGGTAAGGTGGCTGTACTGATGGGTGGTTGGTCATCAGAGCGGGAAGTGTCATTGAATAGTGGTAACGCTGTTTTACAGGCATTACTACACCGTGGTGTTAATGCGCACGGCATTGATGCACGTCGTGAAACAATTGTGCAACAACTACAAACGGGTGCGTTTGATCGCGTTTTCAATATTATGCATGGCCCCGGTGGCGAGGATGGCGTTATTCAGGGTCTGCTGGAAGTTTTACAAATTCCCTATACCGGAAGTGGCGTGATGGCATCAGCACTTGCCATGGACAAATTGCGCACCAAGCAGTTGCTTGAAGGCGCAAATATACCAACACCGCGTTACATGGTGCTGGATGAAGACACCGATCTCAACTATGTGATTGCAGATCTGGATCTGCCCTTAATGGTCAAGCCAGCACTGGAAGGTTCGAGTATCGGCATGAGCAAGGTAAGCGAAGAACAACAATTACATGATGCCTACGCAACTGCAACACAGTACCACGGTGCGGTGATAGCAGAGCAATGGGTTGAGGGCGCCGAGTACACGGTAGCAATACTGGACAAACAGGCATTACCAGTGATCAAGCTCGAGACGCCACATTCTTTTTATGACTACGAAGCAAAGTACCATGCAAATGACACACGCTATCACTGTCCGTGTGGTCTTTCACAAGACGAGGAAGGCAGCCTACAACGCCTGGCGTTGTCTGCTTTTCGCAGTATCGGTGCGACAGGTTGGGGGCGTGTTGACATTATGTGTGACAAAACAGGTAAACCCTTCGTTATTGAAATTAATACAGTACCGGGCATGACGGATCACAGCCTGGTTCCGATGGCAGCAAAGGCACAGGGAATCGATTTTGATGAACTGGTGTTTCGTATTCTGTGCCAGACACTTGAGTCGAATGAAACACAACAGCATGAGGGTAATGTGCATGTCAACACGCACTAGCAAGCAGGCTGTTTATATGCGCACCAGACGCTGGCCGGATATTAACTGGTCCGTTGTGATGCGTGTTTTCTGGTTCATGACTAGTGCTGCTTTCCTGGCATGGTGCTTAATTCAATTACAACGGCCTGATGTGCTGCCAATCAAGAAGATCCAGGCGCTGGGTACATTTGATCATGTTGATGAAGCAGCGTTACGTAGCGCGGTCGCAGCTACCGGTCAGGCAGGTTACTTCTCGGTAAATATCGACAAGGTTCAGGGTGCAGTGGAAAACCTGCCATGGGTAGCGCAGGCAAGTGTCAGTCGAATCTGGCCAGATACGCTGGCGATTAATGTAACAGAACAACAAGCATATGCAGTGTGGGCAAAAGGAGGGGTTGTGAATCAGCACGGTGTGGTGTTTTTTCCAAAGCAGTCAACGTATCCGGCTGGCTTGCCGGTGTTTGACGGTCCCGTCGGTATGGAACGCAACATGACCGAGCAATACCAGCTGGCGAAGACAATTATCACGCCATTGGATCTCGGGATTCAAAAACTCAGCATGGATTCAAGAAGAGCCGTCAGCTTGCAACTGAGTAACGGCATTCAAGTGATTCTTGGCAGGCAAGATCTGCAAAGCAGGTTAGAGCGCTTCGTACGGGTATATAAAAAGGTGCTTGCATCGCGCGCCAATGATATCGCGCGGATTGACATGCGTTACAGCAACGGGTTGTCGGTTGGATGGCATAAGGGCAAATCAGCGGGATAGCAAACGGGGATCGGAACAGTGTCCAAGAAAGTAGAAAAAAATCTGATTGTAGGATTGGATATAGGCACATCCAAGGTGGTGGCGATTGTAGGTGAAGTCACGCCGGATAATGAGATCGAAGTGATCGGTCTTGGCTCGCACCCATCGCGTGGCTTGAAAAAAGGTGTGGTCGTTAACATTGAATCCACGGTGCAGTCTATTCAGCGTGCGGTTGAAGAAGCAGAGCTGATGGCAGGTTGCCAGATTCACTCTGTGTATGCCGGCATAGCCGGAAGTCATATTCGTAGCCTTAACTCGCATGGCATTGTTGCGATTCGCGATAAAGAAGTGACCACGGCCGATGTCGAACGCGTGATCGATGCAGCACGCGCCGTTGCGATACCGGCTGATCAACGTATTCTGCACATCCTGCCACAGGAATTCATTATCGATAACCAGGAAGGCATTCGCGAACCCATCGGTATGTCAGGCGTAAGGCTTGAGGCCAAGGTTCACATGGTCACCGGTGCAGTGAGTGCGGCACAAAATATTATCAAGTGTGTACGCCGTTGTGGTCTTGAAGTAGATGACATTATTCTGGAGCAACTTGCATCCAGCTATTCCGTATTAACCGATGATGAAAAGGAACTGGGTGTGTGCCTGGTTGATATTGGCGGTGGTACAACTGACATGGCGGTATTTACCGAAGGCGCCATTCGACATACCGCCGTTATCCCCATTGCCGGTGACCAGGTCACCAATGACATTGCAGTGGCCTTGCGTACACCGACACAGCACGCCGAAGAGATCAAAATCAAATACGCCTGTGCGTTAACACAACTGGCAAGTCCTGATGAAACCATCGAGGTACCCAGTGTAGGTGATCGTGCAGCGCGCCGGCTCGCAAGACAAACATTAGCGGAAGTGGTTGAACCGCGCTACGAAGAATTGTTCACGTTGGTACAGGCAGAGTTAAGACGCAGTGGTTTCGAGGATCTATGTGCTGCCGGCGTGGTGATCACTGGTGGTAGTGCCAAGATGGAAGGTGTGGTCGAACTGGCTGAAGAGATTTTTCATATGCCGGTTCGACTGGGATTACCGCAATACATATCCGGCCTGGTTGATGTGGTGAAAAACCCGATTTATTCAACCGGCGTTGGTTTGTTGTTGTTCGGTTATCAGAATCGTGCCTTGCGTGAAGCGGAAGCACGTATGGCAGGTGGCTTTAATTCGGTACTTAAGCGAATGAAAAGCTGGTTTCAGGGTAATTTTTAGTAAACAAGAAGTAACTCGGAGGGCAGAGGTATGAGTATGTTTGAACTTATGGATAATTATTCACAGGAAGCTGTGATCAAGGTTATCGGTGTAGGTGGCGGTGGCGGCAATGCCGTTGAACACATGTTGCTACAAAGCATCGAAGGTGTGGATTTTATCGTTGCCAACACAGATGCACAGGCAATGAAGAACAGTTCAGCAAGGACTTTGTTGCAACTTGGTAGCGGTATTACCAAGGGACTGGGTGCCGGTGCAAATCCTGAAGTTGGTCGTCAGGCAGCACTGGAAGATCGCGAACGTATCGAAGAAGTACTTGATGGTGCGGACATGATCTTTATCACCGCTGGCATGGGTGGTGGTACCGGTACAGGTGGTGCACCCATCGTTGCTCAGATTGCCAAGGAAATGGGCATCCTGACCGTGGCCGTGGTTACCAAACCATTTCCATTTGAAGGTAAAAAGCGTATGGATGTGGCAGTTGATGGCATAGGTGAGCTTAAAAACTATGTTGATTCGTTGATCACCATTCCTAATGAAAAACTGCTGAGCGTGCTGGGCAAAAACATCAGCCTGCTCGATGCATTCAAGTCAGCCAATGACGTACTACTGGGTGCCACACAGGGTATTGCTGAGCTGATTACGCGCCCAGGCCTGATTAACGTGGATTTCGCTGATGTGAAAACCGTTATGTCGGAAATGGGCATGGCCATGATGGGATCGGGACGCGCTTCCGGGGATGAACGGGCACGCGAGGCTGCCGAAGCGGCAATTGCCAGTCCGTTGCTGGAAGATGTAAACCTTGCCGGGGCACGCGGTATCCTGGTGAATGTCACTGCTGGTATGGACCTGGCTATCGGTGAATTCGAGGAAGTGGGCAACACCATCAAGGGATTTGCCTCTGAAAATGCGACCGTCGTCGTAGGAACGGTGATTGACCCTGAACTCAACGGTGAATTACGTGTCACAGTCGTGGCTACCGGACTTGGACACGGCATTGACCGTTCTGAGAAACCCAAGCTGGTCGTCGACCGTAATAATAGTGGCGAAGTGGACTACGACAAGCTATCGAGGCCGACGGTCATGCGCAAGAAGGTAGCAGGTGAGAACTATGATGCGGAAGCAGGCGGAAATATGGATTACCTTGATATTCCGGCCTTTTTAAGGCGGCAAGCTGACTAAAGCGCAAATTTTGTGGGGTAGTTCATAAAACAAACGCTGTAGTACAGAAAATGCACCGCGCAGACGCTATGCTTTAAAGCATTGCACCAATATTGCACGAAAGGGCTGGTTGTTTTATCATCGCCGGCCCTGTACGCCTTAAAATAGCTGGTGTGCTTTATTGGTGGCGTAAAATATGCATGGTTCTATTAAGGCTAGACAATAATAAGGAAATAACTGAATTGATCAGACAACGTACTCTTAAGAATGTCATTCGTGCCACAGGCGTAGGCCTGCATACTGGCGAAAAGGTATATCTCACACTGCGACCGGCATTACCGGATACCGGTATTGTGTTTCGGCGGGTAGACCTGGATGAGCCCGTGGAAATTCCGGCCATTCCTGAAAATGTGGGCGATACCACGTTATCCACGACATTATTAAAAGATGGCGTACGCATATCAACGGTTGAGCACCTGCTCTCTGCCCTCGCAGGACTCGGCATTGATAATGCCTATATTGATCTGAATGCGGCAGAAGTGCCGATCATGGACGGCAG
>DJMK01000129.1 GCA_002436485.1 Proteobacteria bacterium UBA6492 | reverse complement strand
TCTGACAGGAATAACACTTCCGATGGTGCTATTTGTAACTCATGAATGATCGCGTGATAGGAATCGGGATCTTTTTTGCCACCGGTCGTGGTATCAAAATTACCCTTGAACAGGAAATTCAGATCGCCGTGCTCGGTATGCTCAAACAATAACTTCTGTGCATACACGGAACCGGATGAATAGATATACAGATCGAACCCCTGTGCCTGCCATTTTTTCAGCTGCTCATGCGCATCGGCATAAATGTGGCCGTAAAAATCGCCTGCCCTGAAACCTCTTTCCCAGATTAGCCCCTGTAACGCCTTCAATGGCGTAATTTTTTTGTCTTTGTCTATCCATTGTATGAGCTGCGCGATGACAGCTTCCAGCTCGAGTGCTTCACCCACTTCATCGCGTACCTCGTTGAGGTGTGCCATGATGCGGGGATCTTCGGCGTTAATACGAATAAATTCGGTAATGTGCTCGCGCGCATAGGGAAACAGAACATCATGCACAAAACTGATGGATGAAGTAGTACCCTCGATATCAGTGACGATGGCCCGAATCATGATGCCGCTGATTTGTACTGGTCATAATCCGGGAAACGTGTGGCGATATCACTGCCAGTAAAATTGCCTACCCAGCCATCTTCAGTGGTAAAAAAGCGAATGCATTTAAAATGCGGGTTCTCGCCCATGTCAAACCAGTGCGTCGTGTTGGCCGGTACACTAATTAGATCACCGGCTTCGCACATCACCATGTAGACCTTGCCATTGATATGCAGATAAAACAGGCCACTTCCATCAACAAAAAACCGAATTTCAAAATCATCATGCGTGTGCTCGGCTAGGAACTTGCCACGAAATTCTTTTTTCTGCGGATGGTCCGGTTGCAGGCTGACTACGTCTATCGATTGAAAATTGTATTTTTGTTTGAGTTCATCAATGGAACGCTGGTAAGCCGCGATCACGCTATCCTGATCGGCATTCGCTGGCAGGTCGGCATCCGCCTGCCAGTGTTCGAGCATCACACCTGCATCGGCCAGCGCGGCAATAATGTTTTTATCACCAGTAATGGTTTGTGGTTCACCACTGAGATCATCGTTGTATACAGTCAGTCTGGTCATTGCTTGTCACTCCTGTCAAAAGCCAGTTCACATGCAAACAGGTAATCGAGTGCCTCGATGTGACGCATCGCACTCGCCACGTCTTTGCCCCACGTGTAAAAGCCGTGCCCGGCAATTATATAGGCAACGGTATCCGGGGATTGTTTCAAATAGGGTTCGACCTGGCGGGCAAGCCGTGGAATATCCTGGTCATTGGGAAAAATCGGCACCTGCAAGGTGGTGCGATGCGTGCTAATTCCGGGAAACGCCTTGAGTAACTCGTAGTCCTGTAGTTTGACGAAATCCGTGCGACGTTTTGACAGGACAACTGCATTCAGGGCGTGCGGATGCAGCACGGCATTGACTTCGGGAAACAGCGCATAAACCTGCGTATGTAACGCGGTCTCGGCAGACGGTTTACGCTCATCGCGTGCCTTGCCGTGTTTGTCCATGAGCATAATATCCGCGCGCGTCAGTTTACCCTTGTGGGCACCGGACACCGTGATCGCAATATCGCCGTTAGCCAGCCGCGCGGAAAAATTACCACTGGTGGCCGGCACCATGCCCATGCGATACAGGGCATTACCTGCTTCGATTAATTCGTCCACTGCCTGTGTGAATTCGTACATTGTTAAAACTGTCCACCTGGATTATTTTAGCCTGTATCAACCGACCAGCTTGCGTACCTGGTATTTGGCCTGCTTTTCGGTAAATTCTTTTCGCAACACATCACTTTGCAGAATACGCTTACGCCACTCGTTAGTGCTACTTTTGTGTTGTAGAAAAACGCCGATATTATTCTCATATAATGGCGTCATCAATCGATAAATCTGCCTGAACCTTTTGGCTAACTGCTCGTCATTGAANNTCTTTATCCACTGCCGGTCTGCTGCAACCACTCGTTCGGGCTCTCCGTCTTGCTCGGCAAACAGGTCATCGATCACGATATCAAACGGCAAGCCTCGATACTGCCTTACCCATTCAAGTGCATCGGCCTCAACCAGCTCGATGTGGCTGTCCCTTAAACCAAAAAATCGTCTTGCAATGTAGAGGTGTGTGCGGTCAAGCTCTACGCCGATTATATGTGCTGCGGGAAACCAGTTGCGAAACTGGCGTATCACGGCACCACCGCCGACACCCAATACCAGCACACGCCTTATTTGTTCTGCTTCAAGAAAAAAACCCGGCAGGCTGATCAGATCCCAGACATTGCCGGTTAGCGTATTACGTGGGTTGTACTGGCTGTGAAATACGCCATCGGTATATAACCTTTTCGTCTGGCCTGCGCTACGCACTTCGTAGTTTTTGCCGCTAACTGTTTTTTGCCATATTACGGCCATTGCTTGTTACTCACCAATAACCTGGATATTGACCGTGCGTTCACGCGGTCCATCCAGGTCAAATAACATAACGGACTGCCATTGCCCTATCATTGGTTCACCATTTTTCAATGGAATGGTCTCACTACTACCCAGTAACATCGCCATCAGGTGCGAGTGCGCGTTTTCCGGTTCATCCGGTGGGCAATCACGCAAGTGAATATCGTTGTGCAGGTAGTTAGCGTCTTGGGGTGCCAGTTTAGATAACCAGGCGCGAATATCCTGCAATAACCGCTCTTCGTATTCGTTAATGGTAATTGCAGTGGTGGTATGCCGTGAACTGACGATGACAAAACCGTCTTCGATCCCGCTGCTGGCAATGGCCTGCTGCATCAATGGATCCAGGTTTACAATCGAGATTGAATCACTGGTTTGAAATGTAAAAATCTCTGTGTAGTTTTGCATCTACTACTCCAGCCACTCGACTAAATAATAGATGTACTGGCCTTCGGACGACTTGGATGGCCCCAGCACACGCGCTGCATATAGATTGTTACTGGCACGGGCTTTCTCAATCGCGGTGTCGACACTGTCAACGATCTCGACACATCCCGCGGGAAACCGCTTGCGGGTCTGGCGTCCGGTTTGCACGACAGCAATACACTCCTGTGAGACTTTGGTTTCCGGGTCTGGCGGGACGTAACCACGCATGGATTTTGCCTTCTTATATATAAGGTGAGTCGCAGCCGTTACTTTACGTTAATAATCACTGATTTCAAGCCCGGCAACTGCTATTAACTACCTGTTTTATATTGGTATTTTCATTCAGCCTGTATTAAGTCATGCGCCAGTAACCTGTCATCAATAATCGACAAAGGAGAATAACCATGAACAAGACCATTGTCACAGGCATCATAACAGGCATGCTGGTACTGTCTGGTAACGCGATGGCGGGTCACAAGTACAAGCATGGTAACGACAGATTTTACGACAAGGCGCGCGTGCTGAACGTGGAACCGATCGTGCGCACTGTTCGCGTCAGCACACCACGCCAGGAATGCTACCAGGAAGAAGTTCGCCACCCAGTCTACGTTGAAAACCGTCACTCCGATGGCGCGGCTGTTGTCGGTGGCATTATCGGTGGTATTGTCGGCCACAAGCTGGGCAAAGGTCGTGGCGGCGCAACCATTGCCGGTACACTGATTGGTGCCTCGCTTGCCAAGAATGCAAGCCGCCACAAGGATCATGGCGAGTATTATGAAGACGTCAGTTATGAAGATCGTTGTGTAACCCGGGTCAGTTACCACACGGAAGAGCGTGTTGACGGTTACATCGTGACCTATCGCTACAAGGGTGAGAAGTTCACAACCCGTATGCCATACGATCCAGGCAAGTTTGTTAAAGTTGCGGTAAACGTTTCACCGGTTTTCGACTAGCGCACTGAATGGCGAGTGGATCATCGTGATCCACCTCGCTGTTCTTCTGCTTTATCAGTTCCTGGTGCGAATAACTTTCTTTGAATGTTCACCCAGCGCAATGGGGATCTTGATATGTTGCGCGCGTTTGTCTTCGCCAATTTCTGTCACTATGTACAGATTGAGGTAATATAGTTCTTCCTCTTTTGGTACTACTGTGACATAGCGCTTGAAGTATTGCCTGGCCTTGATGTCCTGGTATTGATCGCTCATTTCACCATCCACAATCTCAAGACCATCACTGGAAGAAGTTGCCGCCCTCAATACAGGAATATCCCGCTCCGGTAAAAATTCAAACTCGACTTCCAGTTCCTTATTGATAACCGGCTTTCGATGTATTGAATAATTGACTCGAATCGGCATATCCACCTTCATCTTGTCACCGTATTGATCCTTTTGCGCTTCAAGCAGGTTATTGGCAACCTCCATGACAGTCTCATCATCGGACGTAAACAGAATACCGCAACCGCTCAACAGGATCGTTGCTGACAATAGGGTGATGCTGACAGATTTTTTCATGNNACCACGACAAGAGGTTTGTAGATTGACCTCGACTAACTGCTTGCGAAATGTGCCAAAAACCACAAAATGGCAAAAACTTACTAATAATATGTTCGATTAACTTCACACATTTGCTATCCAAGCTGTTGACATTACACAAGAACCACCAATAATCGGGGGTGAACAGTTTTTACTCCCATGAAGGTACATTGCTTTTCCCCTGTTTCACGCAACCGGGGCGGATGCAATCACCTTTGCTGAAAGACTAACCCTGAGTAGACAGACGATGTGGTTTAAAGAGAACGTAGCACAGAAGAAGAAATTTCTGGCCAGCATGCTGAAAAGCCCGCTTACACAGCTTGGCCAGATTTGTTCGGATGTCTGGCATGAGCCGGACAGGCTTACTACCACCCTGCAACAAAGCCTGTGCAAGCTGCCACATAGCCAGCTGCTTTATGCCATCGATACCAGCGGCCACCAGACGAGCGATAACATTAGCCGGCAGGGGACGGACCACCGCTGGCGTGGTCAGGATCTGTCAATGCGGCCTTATTTCAACTGCAATCTGCCATTCAAGGGCATGATGTTGTCGGAAACTTATATCAGCCAGCGAAGCATGCAACCCTGTATCACGGTACTGCAGGCAGTCAGGCAGGATGAAAATTTACTGGGTTTCGTGGCGGCAGATTTTCATTTAAAGGACCTGCCAAACCTGTCGGCCAGCCCCCTCCAGAGTGGACAATGGAGCCTGGGCAGCGGTGATCATGCCATGGGTAGCGCCTTATCTATGTTGCGCCGTAACTACAGTAACATGGATGAAAATATCGACTATCTTATCTACATCATGGCTACCCTGCTGCAGGAGCATGGCATCTTTCATTGCAACCTGCACTTTGCCAGTGACCGCTGCATGTTGTGGTCACTGGATGACCCGCTGCACTACCGGCTACATAGCATGGAAGAGCTGATGAAGTCCGAGTTGTTCCTACAATATCCAAAACGCGACTACGATAGCGCCGCCAGCGTGGCAACAGACCGCATTCCGCTGGTTTTTGCCCAATTAAAGGCTCTGCGTGTAGCTGACGATATAACTTATCTGCGTTCCGGTTCACTGAATGTAATGAATGGTATGGTCGGCCTGACCTTTTCCAAAGACGGTTCGCAATATTTGCACGTAGACGAGTTTCTGAATCGCGACCTGGCATACTGGGTAGAACAGCCAAATGGACAAGAAAATGCAGTACAAATCAAAACACCAAATTGACCGCCTGACCCGTTACCTCAAATTCAGCAGTTTCATCACCTTTTTTGCATGCAGCCTGTTTCTACTGCCACTGGCTGCGCATGCTGATGCCAAAACCAAGGACCTGGTTTACAAGCTCTGGCAAATCAACAATAACGACAAGCTGCTTGATAATATCAAGCAATCCTTGCTTGATGGCGAAGACAGCCTGGTAGCCGGGCTTGAAAAAAGCGAGTCTGCGAAAATCAGCAAGATTGTCGACGATAACTTTACTGACATCAAAAAGCACATGCTTGAGTACATGATCAAGAATGGGCGTGCCAGTGTGCTGGATCGCGCACACAAGTGGCTGGTTACGCCACTGGGACAAAAGATCTCCAAGATGGAACTTGCCACAGAATCACTGTTTAGTGACCCCGAGGCAGGTATACCAAAGAAAATGCCGGAGATGTCCAATGAACGTGCCAGCCTGATGACCAAGTTCGAGCGAATCACCTTCGCGCCGGCCAATGCGTTCCTGACCAAAACCATGGAACACTTCATCTATTTGCAAAATTATACCCGGCCACCTGACAAGCGTTTGTCTGACAAGGAACTTGAACAGGGTGCCAAGCTCATCGGTGTTAAGATGGGCTCCATCACCAGCAAAACACTGCCACACATTTTTGACAAGGCCTATGGCAGCCTCAGCCTGGAGGAGGTCACGGTTTACCTGAATTTCCTCGATTCGGAAGGCGGCAGGGGCTATAACGACCTGTTCCTGGATGCATACATTGATGCACTGAAGGAGACACGCCCCAATGCACTCCTGCAGCTTTCAAAACTGTTTGAAGATGAACTGTCGGTACTGTCGCCTTATTCCAAGGTAAAAATCGACAAGAAACGAGAAAAAGAATTGATGGCATTACTCATCAAGCGTCATGGCATACATAACGTAATTCTTGCCATGCTGGATGCACGCGGCGGTCAGATGACGATCATTCATAACGGGGATGAAAAGGAAGTGTTCGGACGCCCCAATCACAAGTACGTTACGCTTGATACATTGATGTCCGACCTGGAGCGCTCGGGCAAGGATATTCGTCGTTTCTATCAGATCCTGCAGAAAAAAATGCGCAGCAATTTCTAGGCTAATACGCCCTAGTCTGTAGCACCCAGCTTGCGAATAGCCTGGTCGGCGCGCTCAAACAGGCTGTTCGCTGTCTCTTCATCCTGGTATTGCGCGACACCTGCTGTCAGGGAAAGTGACACGCGTGTGTCGTGATACATGAATGGTACCTTTTCAAGCTGCTCACACATATCTGCCGCTACGTTGACTGCATCATCGAGTTTCGTTTCTGTCATCAGAGTTACAAAAACATCTGTACCGTAACGCGCAACAAAATCGGTGGCACGGACTCTTTCGCCCAACCTGCCGGCAACTTCCTGTAAAATCTTGTCCCCGGCAGCATGGCCATAAGTGTGTACTAGCTCTTTAAACTGGCTCATCCGCCAGACAACCAGACTGAGCTTTGAACCATACCGCTTGCAGCGTGCAACCTCAGTAGCCAGCTGCTTTTCATAAGCATATCGATTGGGAATACCGGTCAGCACATCTTCGGTTGACTGCTGCCTGAATTCATCCAGCTTATTACGTAAATCTGCAGCCGCGCCTTCCATCTCGTTGAACCCGCCCTTGAGTGAGTCAAATAATTTTCCTGCCACATCATTACGTTCTTTGGCACTGCTATTTAAATCACTGGCCCGTTGTTGTATGGAATCCAGCCGCTCCAGAATTTGCGTGCGTGAATCCTGCAGGTTTTCTGCGTTCTCGACACTGCTTTTCAGGTCGTTAATTTCCTGCCTGATTACGTCGGCGAGTGCTTTATCGTTATCTGCAAGTTCAGAAAAATGTGGGCCTGCATTTCGCACCTCGTCATCCAGTGCATGATACTGGTCGGCAGCTTGCGATAGATATTGCTCGAGCTCATCACGTTCATTAACAAATCGCCTGCCGACCTCGGCTACAATCTCGNNAATACGCGGTTTCAAATCAACCGGTGTTTCCAGTTGCTCAAACACGGGACTGATCGCATTCGCGATGGCTTCGACGGACTCGTTTTTTAAAAGTACCGGTACATTTTGTTCGCTCTGGTACGCAGATTCGATCTGTTGCGCAATCACATCGATGATAGGTATCAGGTCCTTACGGCGACGCGCCTTGTTGGTATGTCTTTTCAGGGTTGCGAAGTTTATCTTGCGCTTGACGTCATCCGGCATGCGCAAGGCAAGTTGTAACAGCAGTTCACCAACGGCAGGTGCAATAAAACGTTGCTGTACCTCCTGCTCCGACTTTGCTGGTTTTGCCTGTTTATTTGAGTCGCAGGATTCAGCGGCGGCTTCTGACTGACTGGCACGTGTTAACAGGCGACTGATTAGTTTCTGTTTGCGTGTAGGACGTGTTAATTCTTCATCATCATGCAACAGGCGCTGTATGATATTCATGAAGCTGGCAGACACTTCGCTACCCTCATCTTGCCAGGCAAGACGCTTGACGTTCTTTTTCAGTGACCTGAATTCAGTTGCAAGTTGTTCGGGCAATTGCAGTTTCTCGAGAATATCGACAAACACGTTGGCAGGATGAGCCGCTGTGCCTGTACCCGTGTTCTGATAGAGCTCAACCAGTCTTTGGCTAATCGTATTGATATGAGACTGTAACTCGCCAGCCTCCTCAGGATTAGCACTTTCCCGCTGCAAATCATTCAACACCGCCGACAGGTCGCACGCCTGGTTATTCGTCGCTCGCGTCAGCTGAGTAGCAAGACCATCCAGCAACTGCACCGCCTGCAGCCATTCTTGCTGTCGGCCTTCGAGTTCTTCCAGTACCTCGTAATAACGGGCCTTCCAGCGGTCATTGGTTTCAAGTTCTTGTTTTTCGGTTGCCATCAGGAGTCTGGTTTGGAAAGAGAGTAACTATTTATCGGATAAGCCAGCGTTGGATTTAGCCAGTTACGGCATTTTGTGGTCAATCGAGGCCAAAAACAGCCAAATAACCGAAAATGTTCAGGCAGCCTGGCGGCCCAGGTGAAGACCGGCGGGTAATTTCAATTCCATCATGATGGGCAGGTGATCCGAATAGGAATGGTTGAGTGCCTTAACAGATTTCACCCGCAAATCGCTGGTAACCAGTATATGGTCAATATGGTGCTGTGGCCGCCAGCTAGGAAAGGTGAATGTCTCTTCTATTGGTTCATGCAAATCAGTCCTGCGGAACAACAGACGCATTTCCTTGCTGTGCAGCTTGCAATTCATGTCGCCCATGAGGATGGCATGATCATGCTCATTCACAATCTCGCTGATGTAGCCCAGTTGCTTGTTGCGCGCCCGAGGACTAAGCGATAGATGCATGATAATGACCGCAAGCGAGTTTTCATGTGAACCAAAGCGGGCCAGGATAGCGTTACGACCCGGAATCAGCGCCGGCAGGTTGATGTCCTTCACTTCCACCGGACGGTAACGACTCAGCAGGCCATTACTGTGCTGGGCAAATCGGCCCAGGTTACGGTTGACCTGGTGATACCAGAAGGGAAAACCCGACTTCATTGCCAGGTACTCGACCAGGTTGATGTAGTTACTGCGCATGGAGCCGGCGTCGACTTCCTGTAAACCAACCAGATCGTAGCCCTGCAACAGGTCGGCAACCCTGTCGAGGTTGGCAAGACGTTGGTTATGCGGCAGAACGTGCTTCCAGCTATGCGTCACGTAATGGTGCGGCCGCCGCGTACTTATGCCGACCTGAACGTTATAGCTCAACATGCGAAGGACTTGCCCTGTCATTTTTCTACTAGACCACCTGGCTGGAATATGTGGGCTGAATACCTAAATCGGGCAAACCATCTCGCCCAGCTTGCTCGTCAATTTCAAATTCTCACTGTAATCAACCGGGCAGTCAATGATACTAACCGCGTTGTCATGCAGGGCCGTCTCCAGAATGCTCATCAAGTCGCCACCTTTTTCCACGCGATAGCCCTTCGCACCAAATGATTCTGCTAGCTTGACCAGGTCCGGATTGTCGAAATCAACATACGACTTTCGACCAAATTCGTTCATTTGCTTCCATTCTATCAGTCCATAGGCATTATCGTTCCAGACCAACACGACGATGGGCGTTTTTAATCTGACCGCCGTTTCCAGTTCCTGTACATTCATTAAAAACCCGGCATCGCCGGTTACCGCGACAACCTGCCGATCCGGGAAGGCCAGCTTGGCGCCGATGGCGCCCGGCACTGCAATACCCATGCTGGCAAAGCCATTGGAGATGAGACATGTATTTGGATATTCACAACGAAACATACGAGACATCCACATCTTGTGCGCACCCACGTCGCAGATGGCGATACCTTCCAGGTCCATGGCGGTTCGCAAATCCCAGATAATCTTTTGCGGCTTCATGGGAACCGCATCATCATCCTTGTGCTGGTTCATGTCCTCGATCAGTAGCTCGCGCAATGCACGCATGGCAGTCCCGGTATTCGGACTGGCAACTTTCATAATGCGTAACAGTGAATGCTTGATATCACCAACGACACCTACATTGATATTGTAGTAAGCGTCAACTTCGGCGGGGGAACTGTCAATGTGAATGATGGTGCGATCCTTGGTTGGGTGCCAAAGGTAAGGATGGTATTCAACCAGGTCATAACCAACACAGATAATGACATCGGCACGATTAAAACCACAGCTCACGTAATCATTGGCCTGTAAACCTGCACTGCCCAGAGCCATGGGATGTTTGAAGGGAATAACACCCTTGGCCATGAATGTATTGGCGACCGGAATACGCAACTCCTCGGCAAACTCGCCAAGTTGCTTCCATGCCTTGCTACGCACCACGCCATTGCCTGCAAGAATGATCGGGTTCTTGGCATCAGAAATCAACGCGGCGGCAGCATCAATTCGCTCTGCTGGTGGTTCCGGTGGGTGTGGATGCTTGACCGGTAACGGTTTGTCATCGATTTGCATTTCTGCAATGTTTTCCGGAAACTCGATAAAGGTAGCGCCGTACTTTTCTGTTTGTGCAACCTTGAACGCCTTGCGTACCACTTCAGTGATAATGTCCGGTGACAACAGGCGAGATGAATACTTGGTAATACTGCGAAAAATTTCTTCGAGGTCCAGTACCTGGTGTGACTCTTTATGTAGACGATGCGTACTTGCCTGACCAGCAATCGCGACCAGTGGTGCATGGTCCATGTTGGCATCGGCAACACCCGTCATCAGATTGGTGGCACCAGGACCCAGCGTCGCCAGACAGACACCTGCTTTACCAGTCAGTCGACCATAAACGTCGGCCATGAATGCAGCACCCTGTTCATGCCTTACCGTGACAAACTTGATACTCGAATCGAGTAACGCATCCATGACGTCCAGGTTTTCCTCACCTGGCAAACCAAACACATACTCAACACCTTCATTTTCCAGGCAGCGTATAAACAGTTCCGACGCCTTCATGCAGTGTTCTCCTTCACAACGCGTTCTTGTCGAAATCTAATCATCAGAAACAATAGCATCCGATTAACAGATTTATTATTAACGGCGATTACTTTCCTGCTCGCGATTCTTTTTGTATAAGGTAATCGATCACTTTCAACATTCCTGCCTGTCCGTTGGTCAGGCTGGCATGGGTACGATAGCGACCATTGATAATTACGGTTGGCACACCATCTATTTGATAACGTCGAGTGAGGTCACGCGCAATATTAACCTTCATGGTGACACCGAACGAGTTGAAAGTATCCTTGAATGTTTTCTGATCCACACCATGCTGAGCAAAAAAATTGGCCAGCGCATCCTCGGTGAAGACTTTTTGCTTATGCTTATGAAGCGCATCAAACAGTGGCTGATGAATTTTGTCTACCACGCCCAGTAACTCGGCGGTGTAATAGGCACGTGCATGCGTTTCCCAGGATTTCCTGTTCGGGAAAATGGCCGGTATACGCTTGAAGGTCACGTTGGCAGGCATGGTCTTTTTCCACTTGTTCAGCTTTGGCTCAAAACTGTAACAATGTGGACAGCCATACCAGAATAACTCGACCACCTCGATTTTGTCCTTTTGTTCAGCACGGACAGGTGGCACCACCTTTTTGTATTCAATTCCCTCATCAAACTCGGCCTTTGCAGCAGGCGATAACAGCAGCGCAAACGCACTGATTACAAAAAGTAACTTGAAGCCTCGTATCATTATTTTTCTCCGCATATTTGCATGCTTAAAAGCGTAGATAATTACATAATTTGATGCAAATTATCACCGATGGTTCCTGAACAGGGAGTGACTGCGCTAACAGTATTCAAAATACTGTGCGCTCTGGCCAACAATCCTGGCCGACTTACAGTTCGCCGTAGGAATGCAGCCCGGATAAGAACATGTTTACACCGAGGAAGGCGAAGGTCGTGATAAACAGCCCGATCACAGCCCACCACGCCAGCGGGGCACCACGCCAACCCTTGGTAAGCCGCATATGTAGCCAGGCTGCATAGTTTAGCCAGACAATCAGCGCCCAGGTCTCTTTCGGGTCCCAGGACCAGTAACCGCCCCATGCCTCGGCAGCCCACATGGCACCCAATACCGTCGCGATGGTGAAGAAAGCAAAGCCAAGCGCGATTGACTTGTGCATTACATCATCCAGCATGTTTAGCGAGGGCAACATCTGTATGGCCTGGCTGGAAGGATTACTTTTCTCGATTTTTGACCTGATGAGATAGGCCACGCCCAACATGGCTGCCAATGCAAAGGCGCCGTAACCAATAAAATTGGCAGGCACGTGGATCTTCATCCAGTAACTCTTGAGTGCGGGCACCAGCGGTGAAATTTCATGTGCACCCTTCTCAAAGTGATACCACAACAGAAAGGCAATGGATGCACTAATAATGAGCAACACGAACCCGCCCATGGTTTTGGTTTTGTACTTGCCTTCATAATGCAAGTAGATCAGTGCGGTAACCACGGCGAACAGGATGAATACCTCGTAAAGGTTGCTCACCGGTATGTGCCCAATATCAGCACCAATCAGGTATGACTCACGCCAGCGGACCATCAGACCAACAAAACCCATTGTTGTGGCAGACCAGGTCAGGCCACTGGCAACCTTGCCGGCAAATTCATTGCGGATAAAGGTTGCGAAGAAATAGGCAAAGGTGGCAATCACGAAAAGCGCGCTCATCCACATGATGGCCGAGGTGCTGGACAGGAAATACTTGAACAGAAACTTGCTGTGCGTCTTATCATCCAGGCTGGACAATGCGGCCACGGCATCACGACCAAACAGGCCATCCTTGTTCAGATTGGCGATGGCCGGTTCATACAACAGGATCGCCAACAGGCTAATTGCCGCAATGGCGAACATAAGCACACGGGTCTGTTTCCACCACCAGCCAAGCGCAACCAGGCTAAGTGCCGTGCCAAATAGAATACCGACCTCATAGCCGTCCATTAAATAGGCGTATTTCTGATAGGCAAATACGCTGCCGGCCAGCAGCAAGACTGCAAACACCCAGTCAACAATACTCAGCGACTTGAAAAATGAAGCCGGTTTCAGCTCATCCTGTATGACGTTATCGGGTACTGACATGTGTTGAACCTCTCGTTATGCCTTGAGTATGGCATCCACTTTTTCTGATAGTTCCTGGAAATGCTGCCGGAAATCACTCTGGTTTCGGTTACCACTACCGGCAAACAGCAAATGGCTAGCGCCATTTTCGCCTGTATACATCACCAGCCAGACACGCTGGTGCGTCACGTAGAATAACAGGAAAATCCCGATGATCACCATGAGGCAACCCAGATAAAAAATATTTTTTCCCGGTAATTTCGCAATAGATAAACCCGATGATTCTCTGTGGGTAAAGTCGGTCAGCTGTAGATAAAATGGCGTGCCATACAGATGCAGCTGGCGCAATGCATCGAGCGCATCAAAATAAAATTGTTCCTGCGCCCGGTTAATGCCTTTTTCAACATCAACGCCTTCCTGCCTGAGTACTTCCACATACAGCGATTTCATCAATGTATCTAACACTTTGCTGTAAGCTTCAGCCATCTTGCGCTTTTGCTCATTGTCGACTTGCGCGTCTCTGATATAACGCTCGATAGCCTGGTAACCACCGTAGTTGAATTGGTCGAGTAGATCCATCATAACCCGAATGATATTGTCCCTGAACTGATCGCCGCCTGGCGCATCTTTCAAGATGGTATTCACTGTTTCAACAGCTACTTTCTGTACATAGGGTGTGTTATTTAACAGCGCATGAAATTTCATGAAGCGATCAATGGAAACATTATCATCAGAAGGAATATGCAGGTAACGGTAATCCTCGGCCACGGAGGTACGCATGCCCGTGATAAATACATAGCGCTCGTTCTGTAATACCGGCGACATAAAATTGATGTATTCGCGTGCAGCACCGCTGCTATCACGTACCTTGAAAACAACGCTGGAGCCAAAATTCATAAACTTGCGTTTTTGTGGATCGTCCTTGGGTGCAGGAAACACGTTAAATTTTTTGAAATCGACGAATTCCAGCGTCAACTGTCCCTTTGCTGTATCGATTATGCGTTCTTCTTGTACGACACCATCAATATCGAGTGTACGCAACTGGTAATCGTTGAATGGCCAGACTTTAAATTTTAGTTTCGAGCCACCATCCCCAAATGATGCCTGGTAGATGTGATAACCACGATAGATTAGTGGATAGTTAACCGAAATAGTTTTTTCCAGTGGCTTGTCCAGTTGATCGTCATGAATCACCAGGTCACTTTCAAATGATTTCGGTTGACCAGATTCATAATGCTCAACACGAAAATCTTTCAGTTCAACCGCAAAAGGTAAATACTGTACAAGTCTGCCTTCACGTACTTGTAATAAAACAAAATTGGCTTTTAGCCCTTCTGGTATGGATATGTTGCCACGAAATGAAAACAGTTCACCTGGCTTGAGCTGGCTCTCTTCCGGCATGTCCTTCACCAGTTCCGTGTTGATATCAACAACAGATTTACCGGTCCACTCGCGCAGCGCGATATCAAATGTGCCGTCCATGAATCCACCAATACACAACACGATAATACCGACATGCGCAAACATGTAACCAAGCCGGTTCCATTTGCCACGCATACCTGTAATTACCTTGCGATCGGCATGCTGTTTTTCGCGTAACTGGTAGCGGTTAACCTGCAAAAACTGTTTGATCTTGTTTTCTGTTGCCTGCACATCAGAACTCAACTGCCAGTCCTGGCTGTTCTCCATGGTGCGCAAAGTTTTTAGCTGCGCATTCAGGCGATAGTTGCGCATGTCTTTTAGCATTACTGGTACGTTGCGATAAATGCATACACTGGTCGAGATCACCAGGAACAGCAGCAGCACCAGGAACCAGGAAGCAGAATATATATCGTAGAGGTTGAGTGTTTTGAAAAACTCGTGCCAGAACGGACCGAACTTGATGATGTAGTTATTGTAGGGCTGGTTTTGCTGTAAGACCGTACCAATAACAGAAGCAACGGCAATGATTACCAGGATGGTAATTGCCAGGTTCATCGAACCCAGGAAATCCAGCAAGATACCGCGACGTGTCAGTTGTCGTATTTTGCCCTGTTCTGCCATCTGTACAACTCTTTCTACTCGCCAGAAACAACAAAGGGTGGCCTGCCTGAGCTAACCACCCTTTGTAGTTTTATAATTTTTGGGATTTGTCTAGCTTTTTAGTGAAGACCTGAAATGTAATGCGCCACTGCATTAATTTCATCATCACTCATGCGCTTGGCAACCGAATGCATAATTTTGCCCGCATCGTCTGAACCACGTGCACCACTACGATAATCTTTCATAGATACAGTTATGTAGTCAGCATTTTGACCACCCAGCAACGGATAGTTCACTGGCGGGTTACCTTTTCCTGTTGGTCCGTGACATCCCATGCATGCCGCAACACCCTTGCTTTCAATACCACCCCGGTAAATGCGCTCACCCATGACTCGCTTGGCTTCATCGCTTGCAGCGCCAATCTTAATTGACTGGCTTGCATAATAGGCGGCTATATCCTGCATATCCTTCTGTGACAGGTTGGCTACCTGGCCTTGCATAATGGCATTTTGGCGCATGCCTGATTTGAAGTTTTGTAACTGTTTGACAATGTAACCGGCATGTTGTCCTGCCAGTTTTGGATAATTCGGGATTGCAGCATTGCCATCAGCACCGTGACAACCTGCGCAAACCTGTGATTTGCTGCGGCCGGCATCGGCACTTCCAGCCGCATGGGCTGGAAGCGCAAACACCATCGCGAGCAAAGTTGCTGCTACGCGATATATCATTTTGATTGTGCCACCATGTAATCTACGGCTGCTTTCACAGCGTCATCAGACAGGTCAGCACGACCACCTTTAGCAGGCATGAAACCCTTAGCACCCTTGAAACCTTTGATAGCGTGCTCATACAGCTTGTCATTACCCTGCTTGATACGATCAGCCCATGCAGCCTTGTCACCAGTCTTGGGTGCACCAGCAGCGCCGGTACCGTGACATGCAAGGCAGGCAGCCTGGTAAGTCTTCTGACCATCTGCTTGTGCGCTAGTGGCCAGACCCAGCAGACCCAGTACTGAGGCAGCAATCATTACTTTCTTCATCTTGTAAACTCCCGTGTCTAGAGAAATTATCAATGTTCGGTTTCAGCCAATTCCGTTTAATTTCAGGCATAATAGCCCTGCCAAAACCACCCAAAAATGGGGCACCTTTATACAAACAGTCCGATGCCGGGTCAAGCAAACAAATCGAATAATTCCAGCCAGCCCAATCCCTTGCAGAAAGCCAGATTTTTGCTCAGTGCCCCCGATCTGGCCCATGCCACGGCGGATCGTGGCTACGAAGTCGCCTTCGCGGGGCGCTCCAACGCAGGAAAATCCAGTGCACTCAATGTGTTAGTCAACCAGAAGTCGTTGGCCCGCACCAGTAAAACACCCGGTCGAACCCAACACCTGGTCTTTTTCGAGCTGGATGAAGAACACCGGCTGGTTGACCTGCCTGGTTACGGCTATGCGAAAGTGACCCCAAAGGTCCAGCAACACTGGCGTGAGACCATGGAGGCTTACCTGGCAAACCGGCAAGCCCTGCGTGGTATTGTGCTGGTGATGGATGTACGTCATCCCCTGACTGACTACGACCAGCAAATGCTGGCCTGGTGTGATTACAACAACATGCCGGTGCATATCCTGCTCACCAAGGCCGACAAGTTGAAACGTGGTCCAGCGCAGAACACCTTACTCAAGGTGCGGCGGGAACTGGCAGGCTATCCCAATACGACGGTGCAATTGTTCTCGTCGCTCAAAAAGCAGGGTGTCGAGGAAGCTCGCTTGCAGGTGCTGGGCTGGCTTGGCATGGTCTAGAAAAAAGTCGCGAACAAAAAAACGCCTCGAGGTATGGACTGTGGGGGGAAAGACACCTCGAGGCTGAAGCTCTGGTTATTCGGTAGGGATACCGAGATAACCTGGTATTACTACCTGGGAGGAGTGTAATACCTTGGCTGTCGAACTTCTTTAATAGTAGACCTTTTCACTCAGGATTCAACCATGCCGTTTTTGTGGTCAATGCGTGTATGCCAGGCAAAGAAAAACCCCAAGTATTGGGGGAATAATACCTGGGGCTAAAACAGACACCTGACTTGGGGGGACCAGGTGTCAAATATCCCGCCAGGGAGGGGATGCGGGAACTTTAAAAAACCTAACCGTAAGTTAGGACACATCCACTTTCACAAAGTTCAATTCCCTGGACTTTTTTTCACAGCACTTTAGCTGGAAGCAATAAATTTAGTTTAGTGGGCCTGCTCCCAGTTGTCACCTTGCCCAACATCCACCACCAGCTCAACCGACAACTGCGCTGCCTTCACCATGGCCTTACGAATTATATCCACATACTGATCAGTTTTTTTACTGGCCACCTCGAACACCAGTTCATCATGCACCTGCATGATCATTTTCATGTCGAGCTTGTCTTTGGTGATTAGGCTATCAATGTCGATCATGGCTCGCTTGATAATATCGGCCGCTGTTCCCTGCATAGGCGCATTGATTGCAGTTCGCTCGGCATATTGGCGCCGTTGTGCGTTGGCTGATTTTATTTCTGGTAAATACAAGCGGCGACTAAACACAGTTTCAACATAGCCCTGCTGACGTGCAAGTTCGCGGGTTTCGTCCATGTATTTTTTAACTCCCGGATATCTTGAAAAATACAAATCGATATAGGTTTGCGCTTCACCACGTTCGATATCGAGTTGTCTTGCGAGGCCAAATGCAGACATGCCATAAATCAAACCAAAGTTGATTGCCTTTGCAGAACGTCTTTGTTCACTGGTTACCTTGTCATTATCAATACCAAACACTTCGGCCGCGGTCGCACGATGAATATCTTCACCAGCGGCAAACGCTTTCAACAAACCCTTATCACCTGACAAATGCGCCATGATACGTAATTCGATTTGCGAGTAATCTGCCGCGACAATGACGTAACCTTTGGGTGCAATGAATGCCTGTCGAATTCTGCGTCCTTCTTCATTACGAATCGGAATATTTTGTAAATTCGGCTCGGTAGACGATAGACGGCCGGTTGCTGCCACTGCCTGTTGATATGAAGTATGAACTCGACCGCTATCAGGATTAATCATCTCGGGTAGTTTGTCGGTATAGGTTGACTTGAGTTTGCTCAAGCTACGCGATTCAAGAATCAGTTTTGGCAGCATATAATCATGCGCCAGTTCCTGTAACACAGACTCTGCTGTTGAAGGCTGACCTTTTGGTGTCTTGGAAATTACTGGCAGGCCCTGCTTTTCAAATAGGATTTCCTGAATCTGTTTAGGCGAACCAAGATTGAATTCCTGCCCTGCCTCCTTGTGCGCTTCCTTTTCAATCTCAAGCAGACGTTTACTAAATTGTTTGCTTTGTTTTTGCAACATGTCCTTGTCTATGAGGACACCATTACATTCCATTCGTGATAAAACAGGCAAAAGCGGCATTTCTATTTCGCTAAAAACAGCTGCCAGTTTTTTTTCTTTCTTTAGTTTTGGCCAGAGTGCTTCGTGCAAGCGAAATGTGACATCTGCGTCTTCCGCCGCATATTCACTCGCACTTTCAATCGAAATTTCATTAAAGCCAATCTGCTTTGCACCTTTACCTGCAACATCCTCGTAATGGATGGTCTTGTAGCCAAGATATTTCATAGCCAGAGCATCCATGTTGTGTCTCGACGCGGTGCTGTCGAGCACATAGGATTCCAGCATAGTGTCATAGGCAATACCCTGTAGTGCGATATCATAACGTGACAGTACGTTCATATCGTATTTCAGGTTCTGACCCAGCTTTGCCTGTTTTGGATCTTCCAGCAGTGATTTAAGTTGCTTTAATACTTTTTCGCGATCCAGTTGTTTTGGTGCATCCATGTAGTCGTGCGCCAACGGCACATAGGCTGCCTCACCGCTTTTTACTGAAAATGAACAGCCAACAATCTCTGCCTGCATGTAATCAAGACTGGTAGTTTCAAGATCAAAGGCAAACAGTTCCGAATTTTTAATATGCTTGAGCCAGTTATCCAGTTGTGATTGTTCGAGAATGGTTTCATAGTTTTTTTCGGCTGACTGATGTGTGTCACTGATATTTTCATCTGCCGTTTCACCCTGCTCGAGTAACTGTCCAAGCCAGGTCTTGAATTCAAAACGCTTGTATAACTGCTTGAGTTTTTCCGTATCCGGTTTGAGTGGATGTAGTGTTTCAGGTGTTTCCTCCAGTTCGACGTCGCATTTAATGGTGACCAGCTCGCGTGACAAGGGCAAAAACGATAACGAGTCACGCAAGTACTCTCCCACCTTGCCCTTGAATTCATCGGCGTGTTCCATGATTGCATCCAGTGAGCCATATTGTTCCAACCACTTGACTGCTGTCTTGGGTCCAACTTTTGGCACGCCTGGAATATTGTCGACGGTATCACCGATTAACGTCAGATAATCAATGATCAACTCGGGAGGCACCCCAAACTTCTTTTTAACACCATCGCGACCCATCACGGTATCTGTCATGGTATTCACAAGGGTGACATGCTCATTGACGAGTTGTGCCATATCCTTATCACCGGTGGAAATCACGGTATCAATTTTTGCTTCTGTCGCCTGTCGTGCCAGTGTGCCTATCACATCATCTGCTTCCACGCCCGTCACACATAACAATGGCAAACCCATGGCCCTGACGATTTCATGAATAGGTTCAATTTGTACACGCAGATCATCAGCCATCGGTGGACGGTTAGCCTTGTACTCTTTGTACATGTCATTGCGAAACGTCTTGCCCTTCGCATCAAACACCACGACCAGGTGATCACGCCCATAATCATTCTGCAAACGTTTAAGCATGTTAACCACACCATAAATTGCACCGGTGTGTTCGCCACGCGAATTACGAAATTCCGGCATCGCGTGGTAAGCACGAAACAGGTAGGACGAGCCGTCAACGAGAATCAGTTTGTTTTTATCAGTCGCCATATTGGTACATTAACATGTTGTTAAAAAAATCTTCAAAATCGCTTGCTGGTATGGGAAATCATAACCCGCTAAACTTTAAGCTCCAGACTCTTCTAAAGGAAATCCATGAGCGATCAACTAAAACACGCCCACCCGGGAATGCGGCCTGTCGATGATAGCGCGCTCACTCGCGAATCGTGGAAAATTTTTCAGATCATGGCTGAATTTGTTGAGGGCTTTGAACGCCTTGCACGCATCAAGCCGTCGGTAAGCATTTTTGGTTCTGCACGTACTCGGCCCGAACATCCCTATTACCAGCTGACGGTGGATATCGCACGCGCGCTTTCCAACGCTGGCTTTTCGGTGGTNNAATATTCAACTGCCACATGAGCAGGTTGGAAATCCCTACCAGGATATTTCCCTGAGCTTTCGCCATTTTTTCTCGCGCAAGGTGATGTTCGTAAAATACGCCTCTGCCTACGTGGTGCTACCCGGGGGTTTCGGCACATTGGATGAACTGGCTGAAATACTGACACTGGTACAGACCGGCAAAACTCGGCGTATTCCGATTATCCTGGTGCACAGGCCTTTCTGGGAAGGCCTGCTCGACTGGTTCAAACAAACCCTGGTAAATGAAAAAACCATCGACGCCGAGGATCTGGATCTGATAAAAATACTTGAGACACCACAGGAAATACTGGATGCCATCTTTGATTACTACGAGGGTCGTGGTTTTGAGCCATCGGCTGATGAAGTTGAAAAGCTGCTTCAACTTTAAGCTTGCCGCCCTGTTGCTGGCTGGCCTGGTGGGCACAGCACAGGCCGCAGATGATGCTGCACCGCCTCCACCAGCTGATAACACCAATACGCAGGATCAACCCGCAGCGGCACCACCGCCGCCTTTACCGCCTGACGGTGTTAAATCTGATGACAGCCGAAACATACCGCAACCGGAAGTAAATATTATTCACCGCAAGGACGCCACCATCGAGGAATATCGCATCAACGGCCAGCTACGCTACATCAAGGTCGTGCCAAAAAAAGGCAAGCCCTACTACCTGGTGGACCATGATGGTGATGGCGTGCTGGAGAGCCGTCAATCCGATTTGAAAGGCCCGCCGCAGGTGAATAAATGGATTATCAAGCAGTGGTGATATTTCCATCATCCTGTGGATAAGTATGTGGAAAATAATCTCGATAAATAAGCTTTTTTCTGCACTGCTTTTAAAATCAACAAGATAAGCGTTATACTACGCCCTAAAATATAATAATTTCAATGGGTTACACTAAATCTATAGCGCTAGTTTCGTATAGGCAAAATTTAAAATCTTAAGCCATTGATTTTTATCATTGTGTATAACTCTGTCCATTAACCATATTATTAATCCGTATTATAGATGACCAGCAACCAGCACCGCCTGCAAACCATCGCCGATCGCATTAGCCGCCTGACAGAGTGGACTGGTCGTAGCGTGGCCTGGCTCACCCTCGCCATGGTCATCATCACTTTCGTGGTGGTGGTGTTTCGCTATGTTTTTGACCTGGGCTGGATCTGGCTGCAGGAATCCATCAGTTACATGCATGCATTCGTGTTTATGCTTGGCATCGCCTACACCTTCAAGCACAACGCGCATGTACGCGTTGATATTCTTTACTCGAAATTCACCGCGCGGAAAAAAGCCTGGGTTGATCTGATTGGCTGCCTAGTACTGGTAATACCGGTTTGTGGTTTTGTGTTCATCAATAGCTGGGACAACGTGATTGAATCCTGGCTTCGGCTGGAAGGATCAGAGGAAACCGGCGGTTTGGACCTGGTGTTCTTCCTCAAAACTGCCATGCTACTGATGCCGTTCTTACTGTTGCTGCAGGCCATCAATATTATTCTGCGTAACAGTCTGTTCATACAGGGTATGGGCGAATGCCCGCAGGAATACGCGCAGCAGGGGCACAACCATGGCTGAGTTGATGGTCATCCTGCTGGTGATAGCCGTGTTCGTTGTCTTGCTGAGTGGTTTTCCAGTGGCCTTTGCCTACGCCGGTACCGCGCTTATTTTCACTGCAATCGGCATGCAGTTCTTACCGGATATTTTTGATCCGGACTTCATGGCCACTCGACACAATGGTCTTTACCGCCTGATGATCAACAAAACACTGATCGCGGTGCCCCTGTTCGTGTTCATGGGTGTCATGCTGGAGCGCTCGCGGGTTGCGGAAAAATTGCTGGATACCATGGGTATGCTGTTTGGCCCCCTGCGCGGTGGGCTGGGTATCTCGGTGACCCTGGTTGGCATGTTACTGGCGGCCAGCACTGGCATCGTCGGTGCAACAGTGGTCACCATGGGTCTGTTGTCACTACCGACCATGCTGAAACGGAATTATGACCCACGCATTGCTACCGGCACCATCTGCGCCTCGGGCACACTGGGACAGATCATTCCACCGTCCATCATTCTGATCCTGCTGGGCGATCAACTTTCTAATGAATACCAGAATGCACAGCTAGCCATGGGTAACTACTCACCCGACGTCGTCTCCATTACCGACCTGTTTGCCGGTGCCTTGATTCCCGGTTTATTACTCGTCGCCATGTACTTGCTCTACCTCATCATGATCGCGATTTTGAAACCAGCCGCCATGCCCGCCATACCAAAGGGTGAACGGAACTTAAATAGCAAGCAATTATTTATTCGAGTGACGCGTGCACTGCTACCACCGCTGGTACTGATCATCGCAGTACTGGGTTCCATCCTGGTAGGTGCTGCCACACCCACCGAAGCGGCCTCGGTCGGCGCCATTGGCTCTATCCTGCTTGCCCGCGTGAATGGCCAGTTTAACCTGCAAATCCTGCGCGAGGTCATGCAAAGCACCGTGCGCATCAGCAGCATGGTGTTTTTGATTTTCATCGGCGCGCTTTTGTTTTCCGCCACTTTTCGTGGCTATGGTGGTGACGAGATGGTGTCAGCGTTGTTGTCAGATTTACCCGGCGGCAAGGTAGGTGCGATCTTCGTGGTGATGCTGGTGATGTTCCTGCTTGGCTTCGTGCTGGACTTTATCGAGATAACCCTGATCGTTGTACCCATCGTGGCACCGGTACTTTTCATGCTGGATGTTGACCCGATCTGGTTGGGTGTAATGATTGCAATCAACCTGCAAACCTCATTTTTAACACCTCCTTTTGGGTTTTCCCTGTTTTACTTGCGTGGCGTTGCACCAGCCTCAATTACCACGGCGCACCTTTACAAAGGTGTCGCACCATTTATCCTGCTACAGATTATTGCGCTGGGCCTGCTTGCGCTCTGGCCTGAACTCGCTACCTGGTTACCTTCCAGGATCTAGAAGATGCAACGCGGCTCGGCACGACAAACCCAGTCAAAATTATTCGTCGTCCTTTTTATGCTGGCCGCCTTTTCGTTCACGCTCTGGACTATGAGCCGTATTCCGCATCACGTTGTCCTGCATGTTAACGAGGAGTGGGCCATCATGCTGGTGGGAGAAAAAGATATAAAAAGCCTGAAATTTTCGGCCAGATTCAAGGTCAATAAAACCAATACAGCAAATATCCACCTTAGCGGTTATGGCAAAATCAACTGGGGCGAGAACACGATTACCATAAGGCGAGCACTGGTTTCGCTGAATGGTCAGAGTATCTCCAAAAGCCGTCGCGAGAAAATTGCCCATGTGACGTTTTATCCGGACGGTCGACTGATGAAGGGTAAACTGGAATGAGTGACAAAATCGTAAAATCTGAAGACGAATGGAAAGCAGCTTTAACGGACGATGAATTCTACATTACTCGCCAAAAAGGCACCGAACGTGCCTTTACTGGCAAGTATTATGACAGTAAAGAAAAAGGACAGTACCTGTGCAAGTGTTGTGGTGAACCCCTGTTTGACTCCGACAGCAAGTTTGATTCAGGTACCGGCTGGCCCAGCTTCTTTGAACCACTCAATGAAGAAGCGGTAGAGGAAGAACATGATCAGAGCCATGGTATGCACCGTATCGAAGTGCACTGTCGCAAATGCAATGCACACCTGGGGCATGTATTCCCGGATGGGCCACAGCCAACCGGCTTACGCTACTGTATCAACTCGGCATCGCTGGATCTGAAAAAAGACTAGTCAACAAAAACGGGCCGTAAGGCCCGTTTTTTTATTTCGCCCTGGCATTGTAATAGGCCAGTTCTGAAATGTCGTGCCAGGCACGCGCCTGGTCGCGGAATTTCCTGAAGGATTCAAACACCTTCTTGCTGTTCTTGTCATTGCTGGCTACCTCGGCAACCACTTCATCTGACAAGGTGCGGAGCTTATGCAACACATCATCAGGAAACTTTTTCAGTTTGACCTTGTGTTTGTTGACCAGTGTATGCAGGGCTGCATTATTACGAGCGGTGTATTCGGCCAGCATATCCTGGTTCGCTACCTTGCAGGCACTGGTCACGATCTGTTGCAAATCCTTTGGCAAAGCATCAAACGCTTTCTTGTTGATCATTGCCTCCAGCGTGGTGCCCGGCTCATGCCAGCCCGGGTAATAATAGAACTTGGCAACCTTGTACAAGCCAAATGCCAGGTCGTTATAAGGACCAACCCATTCCGTCGCATCGATAGCACCGGACTGCAATGATGTCTGGATTTCACCACCTGGCAAACTGACTGGTGTACCACCGGCACGCTTTAACACTTCACCGCCCAGTCCCGGTATGCGCATCTTGAGACCTTTCAAATCATTAATAGACTTGATTTCACGGTTAAACCAGCCACCCATTTGCACACCGGTATTACCGGCTGCCGCGGGCACCAGGTTGAATTCAGCATAGATTTCTTTCCACAACTGCAAACCACCACCATGGTATAGCCAACCGTTCATTTCCTGGGCATTTAAACCAAACGGTACAGCGGCAAAAAACTGTGCAGCTGATGACTTGCCCTTCCAATAATAGGCAGCACCATGCCCCATCTCGGCATTACCGCGTGATACGGCATCAAACACTTCAAATGCACCGACCAGTTCCTTTGCGCCATACACTTTTACCTGGATACGTCCACCACTCATTTCAGTGATAAGGCGCGCAACGGTGTTTGCACCTGTTCCAAGTCCCGGGAAGTTCTTTGGCCAGGTGGTAACCATCTTCCATTTGTACTGCGGTTTCGCATTGGCAATGCGCGAGACACTCAACGCACTACCGGTGATCAAACTGCCTGCACCAACTTTGGTCAAAAATTCACGACGCCTCATTTTGTTTTTCCTCCTGTCCGGGATTTTGTACAGTTCGTCATGGTGAAAACTTTTCCACGTTTATTTTATGCTCGTAGACAAAATATTAAATAGCCTGAAGCATCAACTACTTGTCGTATTACGATCAGACTATACATTAATTAAGACTGATAAGTTCGGTTAAAAATACTTTCATATTCTACATTCCGAAGTGGCAGGACTGAATACATTCTGCCATTATCATCTGGGGGACAAGTAGCAGATTTTTATCTGCGACACGTTTCATCCAGGCAATCCCTACTTAACAAATAAAACAAACAGGAACCTAATTTGAGTCAGGCATTATCGCGGATTCAGAAACGTCTTTTGCTGGTTACTACAACCAGCCTGGCCCTGAGCCCGCTATTCGCATATACCACTGCCAGTATATTTGGCATGTTCGAACCACGCCTGTTATTTTCCACGTCCGGTATTTATTTGATTGCCGCTTATAGTTCGCTGCTTGCTTGGTGCGCAGTGCACTTTACCAATTTCACAAAACCAGTTATCGCGTGGCATGACGCGCATGCAAGCAGCCGTCATTTACCGGAGTCGCTTTGCCGGCATCTGCATAGTTTTTCGAACCGCTACTGGGGCTTTTTCCTTCTGGCAGTTATTATTCTGCCAACAATCCAGTATCTAAGCAGTGCCACCAGCGTCAGCCTGTTACAGAGCATGTTGCTACAACTGGTAGTTGCCGTACTGGTTGGTATGCCTGGGTACCTGTTTTCACTTACTACGCTTGGTCGTTTACACAGCTTCGTTGGTCTTTCGTCCGTACAGGTCAGCATTAAAACAAAAATGTTGTTAATCGGTGCTTATCTGCCGGTGCTGACAACTGCGCTGTTACTATATTACTACTGGCAACGCACAGGTCACATGGAAGGTGAAATTATCCTGGCCTGGTCTGCCATTAGCCTGGTCGCTTTTGTAATTACCGCCGTCGCAATCCATAGTCTGCACCAGTCACTACACCCTGTCAGACGAGCCATCAACAAGGGCGGTGCTTCCAGCTATCGACACCTTGCCAACCGGCTACGTCCATATTCCTCGGATGAAATTGGCTATCTGACCCGAATGCTGGGTAACCAGTTTGAGCGGCTGGCTGAACAGGAATCACATGTGTCTGCCATCGTTGATCACGCCGCTGAAGGCATCATTGTGCTGGACGAAAATCTAAACATTGATGTTTTCAATCCTGCCGCGGAAAAACTGTTTGGTTATCAGTGCCAGGAAATTCGTGGCAAGCCTTTGCGCTGGTTATTGCCGGATCTTTCCTTAGCTAATAACAACATGAAAATAACAAGCGAGCAGGAAGTGTTTGGCCGGCACAGTAATGGTAGTTCCATACCGGTACAGGTACGTATCAGCCAAATGACCCGCGACAAACAAAAATTCCATACCTTGTTGGTTGCAGATATTTCAGAGCGTAAAGCAGCACAACAAAAGTTGCTCGAAGCAGAATCACGCTATCGCAACCTGGTAGAGACTGCACATGACCTTGTATGGAGTATCGACACCAAAGGAGAATGGATCTATCTGAACAATGCAGTCAGTCAAATTTATGGTTACCGCCAGGAAGAAATGCTAAATCGTCATTTTTCGGATTTTCAGGCACCCGAATCCAGTGAACGTGATGCCGCGGCCTTTGAGCAGATAATGAAAGGCAAGGAATTATTCCAGTATGAAACTGTACACCTGGATAAAAACGGCGAGCGCATTTACATCAGCCTGAATGCCAGGCCGGTTTTTGATGATAAAGGGGAAGTCTCCTATATATGTGGTACCGCACGTGACATCACTGAACAAAAACACTTTGAACAGGAACTCACCTACCAGGCCCAGCATGATACGCTCACCGGCCTGTATAACCGCAGTTATTTCCAGAGTGAACTGGAGCGGGTTATCTCGCGTATTGCGCGTAGCGGTGCAGAATGTGCGCTGTTATACCTCGACCTGGACCAGTTCAAGTATGTCAACGATACCGTAGGGCATGCCGCCGGCGATCGCCTGTTAAAGGAATGTACCGAGCTACTTCGTAAAAATATACGCGAAGGTGATCTGCTTGCGCGTTTCGGTGGCGATGAATTCACTATTTTGCTCTATAACATTGATCATTCTCATGCACTACCAGTAGCCGAGAACATCAGGAACATGTTTGAGCATTACCGCTTCATGGATAGCGGCCAGACTTTCAACGTAACCTGCAGTATCGGTCTGAGTATGATTGATGCTGATATCAGTTCTGCGGATGAAGCATTATCCCGAGCCGACCTGGCATGTAATATTTCCAAAGCGCAAGGCCGTAACTGCGTGCATGAATATACCGATCTGGATCATGAAAAATCCATCATGACACAGGACATCGGCTGGGCAAGTCGCGTCAGTGATGCGATTGATAACAACAGCTTTAAACTTTTTTACCAGCCTATCGTACAACTTGATACCAATCAGATACACGGTTACGAAGTACTGCTACGCCTGCCAACCGATGATGGCGATTCAATTAAACCCGGTGGGTTCATTCCAGCTGCAGAACGCCTTGGCCTGATACATAACATCGATCGCTGGGCAGTCCGACACGCCATGGAAACACTCGCCAGGCTTCAAGGTGACAATTTTGAAACGCGCTTTTCAATCAATCTTTCTGCACGCGCCATTGATGACCATGAGCTGCTGCTAATGATTCAGGACATTCTTGCGACTAACGTGCTGAAGCCTGAATCCCTGACCTTTGAGCTGACAGAAGCCTCTGCCATCGCAAATATGCAGGCCGCTCGCAATTTCATCAGCAAGTTAAAAGACCTGGGCTGTCATGTGGCACTAGATGATTTTGGTGCAGGCTTTTGTTCCTTTACCTATCTCAAACATTTACCGGTCGACACATTAAAAATTGATGGCTCCTTCATCCAGGGTTTGATGCATGGTCATGTCGATCAGGCTATGGTTCATTCCATGAACCAGGTGGCGCATGC
>DJMK01000011.1 GCA_002436485.1 Proteobacteria bacterium UBA6492 | reverse complement strand
CGTACAATGACGCGGTCGTGTAAAGGACGAATTTTCATTCGCAGTTCTCCTTAAAATAGCTTGAAATACAGTAAGTTATCTAGTTTTTAACCCTGTTTGGAGGGTTCGAGATTAGCACTCTCGTCAGATGAGTGCTAATTCTAGCGGTGACTGCCCTGCTGTCAAGCAACACAGCCGACCTGTTTACTCTGTGCATGGATCTGGGGATGGTCAGTGAGATTTCAATCGTTAGCCAGCCGTTATTTTACGGCCTGCAACAGAAAATTCAGGGCCGGCGGGTATAATCCTTGGTAGCATTATTAAGGACGGATGCTCGCTTAAGCGATGCAGGAGGATACCAATGCCTTTGGTTAACATGCGCGATATGCTGAATCATGCCTACCAGCATGGTTATGCAGTGGGCGGCTTTGATCTGGTTAGCCTGGATTTCCTTGAGGCCATCATGGCCGCCGCCGAGGCCGTCCAATCACCGGTGATTCTCTCACTGGCCGAATCCCATTTCGAGTATTACGACTTCGAACTGGCTATGGCGGCGTCTGAAGCGGCTGCCAAGCGCAGCACTGTCCCGGTTGCCATTCACCTCGATCACGGTGCCTCGTTTGCATCTGCGGTACGCGCTATCAACCTCGGTTGTAATGCCGTAATGGTTGACGCCTCTCACGAACCCTTTGAGGGAAATGTGGCCGCGACGAAAAAAGTCGTCGACATGGCGCATGCCTGCGGTGTGCCGGTGGAAGGCGAGCTGGGTTACGTGGCAGGTGTAGAGGGTGAAGATGCCGAAAAGCATCCCGGTGAAGTGGTGTATACCTCGGTTGAAGAAGCCAAAGCGTATGTTGAACAAACCAACGTTGATTTTCTGGCAGTCTCGGTCGGCACCGTACATGGCCGCATGCGTGGCGAACCCCAGTTGGATTTTGAACGTCTCAAGCAGATCAACCAGTCACTAAAAATCCCGCTTGTCATTCACGGTGGTACTGGTCTGTCGGATGAACAGTTTAGCAAACTCATTGCTAATGGAGTAACCAAGATTAACTACTACACGGCACTGGCCGATGCTGCAGGAAACAGAATGCGTAACAACGTAGACGCTGACGCGCGTTGCGGTTACACAGGTATCGTCAAAGGTATACAGGATGAAATTCACAACGAGGTGAAACGCTGCATGCGTAACTGGGGTTCTGCTGGCAAGGCGGACGAAGTAATGAAACACTGTGAACACTGGCAACCAGTGCATCACGTGATCATTTACAACGTAAAAGATACCACGGAAGAGCAAGTCAAAAACATCATGGCTCGCGGTGAAGAAATATTAAGTCAAATACCCGGCGTGCGCCGTGTGATCACTGCAACGGCCATACGCGACGATGCAAAATACAAATTTAGCTGGCTCATTGAATTCGTGCACGCAAAAGTGATCGATAGCTATCGCGAACATCCGGATCATGTTGCGTTTGCCAACGACTTGTTCCGTCCTATCGCCGGCGATCGCATCAGTATCGATTTTGCGCAAAGCCTGTAATAATCAGTAAGCAAAGCGCGGACCCAGGTATAAATAGCCACTCTCCTGGCTGGTATCAGTGATACCGTAGCCAAGATACAATGGACCAATGGGTGTATCAAAACCGAGAAAGACGCTGCCTGCAGTAATGGTATTATCAAGTGAAATATCCTCGGAACGCTGCCATGCGTTACCGACTTCGAGACTCATACCGGCATAACTTTCAAAGAACTGCATTTTTAATAGTCGGCGCATGTAAACAAGGCTGAGCTGACCAATATGCTGCCCTGATAACTGGTCTTCCTGCAAACCCGACAATCGCAAAAACCCGCCTGTTTCAAATAAGCCTTCTATGGGTGCATCATCATCCGGTGTTGTACTGCCATCCAGAGCAGTAATAATTGTATTCTGCCCCCATGAAAAGGCATGCATGTAGTGAAAGATCCATTGATCATAATCAGCGCTGGCACCATAACTCTCGCGCGATGAACGATACTCAACACTGCCGGCATGGCCTGTTCGTGGAAAATACCGGCTATCTAGCTTGTCATCAGACAACCGCAAAAATACTTCGCCTCGTTCAAAATCAAGCTCTGGCGCCGGTGCACCAACGCTCACTTGTGCAGTACCTGTAGCGCGTCGATAACCTAGCCGGCCTTCACCCCAGTTACCAAATTCGCGGCCAACACCCAATTCAATGCCTGCGGCGTTCAAGCGATATTTCGACAACCTGTTACCCGCGCTATCAAAAATGTTTATATCATTTCTAAGGTAATCAGCTTTGGCTGAGACAAAATAACGCGACAGCGGATCAAGCGGCTGATGCCATTCGGTAAATGCCCCTGGTTCATCACCGAGTTGTACGCCAGTGCGCCATTCACCGTTGAGTTCATTAAGCTGGGTAAGTGTATAGAAAACACCAAACCTGACAATCGACTCATCCTTGAAGTTGTTGGAGCTGGATACGCCAAATTGCAGATAACCTGGCCCCCAGGTTCTCTCTTTGGCAGATATAACCAAACCAGTCTTGCCATTTTCTTTGACAATTTCGTATCTTACTGAGTCAAAAATTTCCAGGCCATACACCTGCGCAATGTCCTTTTCGAGCCGCTTAATATCGATTGGCATACCCGTTTTCGCTGAGATACGTTGTGCAATCACGTCATCGGATACGGTGGATTGATTATCAATGCGAATAAAATCGATCACGGTAGCCGCAACTTGACGTTGGGTACGATCAACTAAATGCTGGCTATAGGTGTTTGTATCGAGTGTGTATCGCTGTAAATTCGCAATCGCTTCACGGGCAGATTGCTCACCGACAGCGATTGCCTCTTTAGCCTGTTTAAAATCACCACCACCAATCTCACCCAAAGCTGGCCGAATTAGCACATCGCGTTTGCCAATTGTTTGCAATTCTCTCTCGGTATTGTGAGTAAATAGAAAATTGGTCAATTGAAAGGTAATATCAAGCCCGGTTTTTATATCTTCGCGCTTTGACAATCCGCTACCCACATCAACAACTATCACCACATCAGCACCCAGCTTACGTGCTATGCTAACCGGCACATTATTGGCAATGCCACCATCGACGAGTAAACGGCCATCTATTTCAACCGGATCGAACACCGCTGGGACTGCCATACTCGCGCGTATCGCATTGGCCAGGCTGCCTTTGCGAAGAACAACCTGTTTACCGGTTTCGATATCGGCCGCAACGGCGCGATAGGGAATCGGTAATTTATCGAAATCGGTTATACCTGCTACCGGCAGCGTCAATTTGCTAAGTAACAAATTCAACTTTTGACCACGAATAAAGGCCAAGGGTATCTTGATTTCTCCATCACGAACCCCCAGCCTGGCATCAAGCGTGTACAAGTCATCATCACGTTTACGGCGGTAAGAGCGATCCTGGCGCTTTGGAGAATCCTGAAATGCATCACCCCAGTCGATTGCCAGCATTTCGTGTTCTATCTCTTCTGGGCTCATGCCCGCGGCATAGAGTCCGCCGACAATCGACCCCATGCTGGTGCCAACCACTACATCAACTGGAATACGCAACTCTTCCAGCACCTTGAGCACGCCAACATGCGCGGCACCGCGTGCACCCCCACCACCGAGCACTAAACCAATGCGTGGTCGTTCAGTAGTAACGTTATCTGCAGCACAGACCGGCAATGGTTGCATTAACAACATCACGACAACCATAAGCATCGGTATATGTAGAAGCAGTATCGAGTGTTTGCTTTTATTGTACATTTGCAACACCAACTTTTTTCCCTGGCTGGACTGTTTTTGTTGTCAAATGATTTTGGCGTATCTGCTTTGAAAAAGCATTTGTAATACCCAGTGAATTTGCCAATGGATTGACGTGTCCTTGCTGCGTCAAGGTATCAAATGGAACTGAGTTGTCCAGTCGTTGCATATCATACAAATATTCTGCCGCATAACCACTGGCCAATATTTTCCATGAGAACGGCACCCGGTCGGGATTAACCTGTGCATGCATCCAGATCACATTAGTACAATTTGCTGTTAGGGTGTTATAGAAACGGGGCTCTTTCCTGATCTCATTAATTGATTTCAGGTACTCAAGGAAAAATCCTCTTGCGACATTTGGTGAAAGAGTAAATCGATATCGATAGACCTGTTCTGGCGGATCATGGCGATAGTTGGTACGCAGGCCGATTACATCACGCTCGTCAGCCACGATATAGATCAATTCATACTGCCGAAAAAAACCCTTGATCGATGAATAACCCTCACCCTCTTCCTTGCGTGCTTCAATCGAAACCGCAAGGTAATCATCATCTGCAAAGCCAAAACTGATAATCGTGTGAGCAATTGCTGGTCCCATCCAGTAAACCGTAAACAAATCAACACTCTCAAGTTTCGATAAGTCATAAGTGCGCGTCTCGTAGGCAGACTGATAATCAGTTTCAGAGCGATATCTAAAATTACGAACATTATGCACAATTACTTCGTTGCCTTTGATCTCTGCATAGGGTAATTGTGCGACATCAGTTTGCCATACTCGATCATTAGAGGGTGAAATATTAAACCACCAGGTTAGTACCACAAGAAAGAGCACAACAAAGATAACCAGACAAGACTTTCGCCAACGGGGCAACCAAACAACAGTCGCAACCAGCAACCCAGCGGCGGCAAATACACTCGCCAACACACTCTGAAGCACACTAGTTTGTGAATCACCATAATAAATTGCCAGCGTGCCCCAGCCGGTTGCACTCAGTACCATAATCATCAACAGCAGGGTAAGAATCCTGTTGAATGAAGTGTGAAATGACCAGCGATGACTTGCAGAGCGTTGTTTAAAAAACACGTCTTTGCTCCCTCGGATGAACGCGCCAGAAACGTAAACACGGGGTTATACCCACAACGCTATGTAACGAGTTGTCAGGCTTACAATATCATTCCGAATATAATGACCAAAATTACCAAATAAGGAAAGTGTGTATAACGAATTGAAACTACCTGAAAGTTTCCCTATGAATCACTTTTTTTCATCATCATGGCGTTCAAAATCACCTTCAATGATGTTTGGCTTGTCATGTTGTTTATATGAATGCTGATGGAAATGGGCTCCACGCATTTGTACGATCCAGCCGCTGCGTTCAAGTATCCAGAGTGCAATAGCCCTGCGTATGGGTGAAACAAGTAGCAAGAAACCAATCGCATCGGTAAAAAATCCCGGTGTTAAAAGCAGCGCGCCAGCAAAAAACAGCATCATACCTTCAAGCATAGTGGTCGCCGGCAACTCTCCTTGCTGCACCTGGTTCTGGAAACGTTGCAGGGTCGAGAACCCTTGCATGCGCAATAAAAAGGCACCAAGCACAGCTGTTGCAATTATAAGCAAAATGGTCACAGCCGCACCGTAGTGACTACCCACCTTTATGATCAGGTAGATTTCGAGAATTGGCACCAGGATAAAAAGTGCCACAGCGAGGGGGAAAATACGCATTGGTTGATTATACCTATATATAGTGTAAACAGTAGTTTTAATGTATCTTTGGGTGGATGGAAGAAATATCAAGTCGCTATCGGCTGGTTTTGTCTACCTGCGGTGACACAAATACCGCGCAAACGATTGCTCAACAACTGGTAGAGTCAAAACTGGCGGCCTGTGTGAATATTCTGCCTGGCATCACATCAGTTTATGCATGGCAGGGTAAGATCGAGAGCGACAAGGAGATTTTGCTGTTAATCAAGACACGAACGGAATGCCTGCCAGAGGTTCAAAAGATGATTCGAAGACTGCATAGTTATGAACTTCCAGAAATCATCGATGTCCCTATAACTGGTGGGCTTACTGAATACCTGAACTGGATAACACAATCGGTCGAAAAATAATGAATAAGAAAATCACTTCACTCATCGCCCTGCTCGCGTTGCTTGGCAGCAGCTTACATGTGTTTGCTTTTGACGAACCCCTGGATCCAAAGGAAGCTTTCAAATTTGAGGCAGTGGTTGAAGGTAACACCATCAAGGCCACCTGGACCGCGGCTGATGATTACTACATGTATAAGGACAAGATTCGTTTTGAGTCTGTCACGCCAGGCCTCGAGCTGGGAAAACCTGAATTACCAAAAGGAAAATTGAAACACGGCATCAGGCCTGATGGGACCGAGGGTGAAGTAGAAACCTATTCCAAGGCCATCACTATTGAAGTACCTATCAAACAAGGTAGTGGTGAATTAAAGCTGATCGCCCATTCACAAGGTTGTGCCGAGAAACTCGGCATCTGTTACCCACCGCAAAAACGTGAGACGACGCTTACCATTGCTGCAGCTGAAACGAAAACCGCTGTCAATGCTATCGGTGATTTAAGTGCGCAACTTGGAATCGATAGTGCAGCGAACGTTGATGAACCGCTTGAACCAGCTAAGGCTTTTCAGTTTGATGCCAGGGTTGAAGGCAATACCCTGCTTGCCACCTGGACCATCGCGCCCGACTACTACATGTACAAGGACAAGTTTGGTTTTCAGTCAAAGAACCCAAACATTCAGTTTGCTAAACCCGAACTGCCGGCTGGCAAATGGAAACATGGCATCACCCCGGACGGTAAGGAAGGTGAAGTCGAAACCTATGAGAAGCAGATCACCATCAAGGTGCCATTTACTGTCAGCAAGCAAGGCATCACAACACTGGACTTTGTAGCGCTTGGCCAGGGATGTGCCGAAACGCTGGGTATTTGCTATCCACCAATCAAAAATAATCTAAGTGTCGATTTAAAGGACGGTGTTGCTGTGACGACGGCGGTACCGACAGAATCTGCCACAAGCGACACCAGTGCCCTTGTTTCTGACCAGGATAAATCCGCATCGATACTTGCGACTGGATCAACACTGGAAATCATCATGTACTTCTTCCTGGGCGGTCTGGCACTTGCCTTCACTGCCTGCATGTATCCAATGATTCCCATTCTCTCCTCGATCATCGTCGGACAGGGTGAGAAAGTTACCACTGCACATGCGTTTAACCTGTCACTGTTTTACGTGCTTTCAATGGCAATAACTTTTGGCGTTATGGGTGCACTGTTTGCAGGTGTCGCCAAGGGCGTAAACCTACAGGCCTATTTCCAGGACCCGGTATTCCTGATTCCGTTTGCGCTGGTATTTGTACTACTGGCGTTCTCTATGTTTGGCTTTTACAGTATTCAAATGCCTGCCTCTTTGCAGGGCAAATTGAGTGAAATCAGCAGTCAGCAAAAGGGTGGTTCGTTTATCGGCGTGATCATCATGGGTGCACTGTCTGCGTTAATTATCGGTCCATGTGCTGGTCCAGTAATTATCGGTGCACTGGCATATGTTGCTGCCACCGGTAGTGTATTCCTCGGCTTCCTGTCTATGTTTGTACTGGGACTGGGACTAGGATTGCCATTACTGGCGGTTGGTTTGACCTCCGGTAAATTTTTACCAAGAGCCGGTGGCTGGATGGATACCGTCAAATATGCAGCGGGCGTCATCCTGTTATCCATTGCGCTACTGTTCCTGGAACGCGTGAGCTTCATTCCCGCTATGCTGATCATGTTGTTATGGGCAGCCTTGTTTATTATCTCCGGCGTATACATGGGCGCACTTGAACAAATCAAAGAAGGCGCATCCGGCTGGCATAAGTTATGGAAAGGTCTTGGACTTGTCTTCGTAATCTATGGTGTCGTCGTTATGCTTGGTGGCCTGTCTGGTGCGCGTAACTTTAACGACCCATTGCATGGTTCAAAACTACTCGGTGGTGGTGTAGCCAGCCAGGCACAGGCACAACTGGCCTTTAAGAAAATCAAGACTAAAGAAGACTTGCAGCGCGAGATCGATACAGCAAAAGCGGCCGGCAAGTACATAATGCTGGATTACTACGCGGACTGGTGTACCTACTGCAAGACATTTGAGGATTACGTGTTTACCGATCCACAGGTACAGAACCTGTTGAAGGATTTCGTCTTATTGAAAGCGGATGTCACCAAATCAGACGATCAGGACAATGCACTGATGAAATCAACCGGCGTGATCGCTCCACCGGCAATCTTGTTCTATGGACCAGACGGTATTGAGAAACGCAACTTACGTGTCATCGGCGAGATGGACGCGAAAGAATTTACTGAACGCGTCAACCAGGTCTTACAGAACCAGTAGTAGAGATGATCATGCCCACCAAGGTAAAAATAATACTAGTCATTATTGCGCTCGCTGCATTGGCCGCAGGCATCCTTGTCGGCGGGTATTTCTCCAAACATGAGACACCACAAACCACCGCTAAGCAGGACAAACAGCTTCGTCCTTCATCTGTCGTTGGTATGCAGCGCATTGATTTCAGCCTGAAAGATACCGAGGGTAAGCTGCGTAAACTGTCGGAGTGGGATGGCAAGGTCGTCATGATCAATTTCTGGGCTACCTGGTGCCCACCCTGCCGGCGTGAGATTCCCGCTTTCATTGAGCTACAGGATAAATACCGTGAACAGGGCTTTGCGATTGTCGGCGTGGCTCTGGATACACCCCAGGCAGCCATGGACTTTGTCGATCCCATGGGGATTAACTACCCAATCCTGGTGGGGGAAGAAGAAGGCATCGTCCTGACACAACAATATGGCAATCACCTGGGTGTCCTGCCTTATTCGGTGATCGTTGACAGAAAAGGCGCCATCATCCATACATTGCTTCATGAGTTAACCTACGAGGAAGTAGAAAAGCTGATTCAACCGTTACTGTGATCCGATTCACTATTCTTTGGCCGTATCTGGTCGAAATTTGTCGCTAAAATCCGCCAAAATCACTTATTTGAGGCTTATCTAGTGTAAAACTGGACAATTCGCACATAATCAGCGAAAATTCATCTTCAACTAGACTACGAAATTTCTGTGAACATGCTGTAAAAATGCATGTATTTGCAGCGAAATACATAAACAGACACTATGGCAGGCATTCTCGTAATTCACGGTCCCAATCTGAATCTGCTGGGTACACGCGAGCCGGAACACTACGGCTCCACAAGCCTGGCCCAGATTGATGATCGCCTCGCGGCTATCGCCAGTAAGGCAGGGCAGGCGCTTAAGTGTGTCCAGAGCAATGCCGAACACGAACTGGTCAATGCGGTACAACAGGCTGAAAAAGATGCTGTTGATTACATCATTATCAACCCGGCTGCTTTCACCCATACCAGCGTAGCGTTACGCGATGCCCTGGCAGCAGTAAAGATTCCGTTCATCGAGGTACATCTGTCCAACGTTCACGCCCGCGAGAATTTTCGCCAGCACTCGTATTTTTCGGACCTGGCAGTGGGTGTGATCAGCGGCCTCGGTCCAATCGGTTATGAACTTGCGTTACAGGCTGCCTTGTCGCAACTGTCAAAATAATTATTTTGAAGAGAATATAAACATGGATATACGAAAAGTTAAAAAGCTTATCGAACTACTGGAAGAGTCCGGCGTGGCAGAAATCGAGATCAAGGAAGGTGAAGAATCGGTTCGTATCAGTCGTGCCACCGGTTCAACACCGATGATGATGGCACCCGCTGCACCTGCCCCGGCCGCCGCGCCAGCACCCGCGGCTGAAGCACCTGCGGAAAAACCGTCGGAAGAGATTACCGGGCACGTAGTTCGTGCACCCATGGTGGGAACCTTCTATCGTGCCCCTAGCCCGGGCGCCAAACCATTTATCGAGGAAGGTCAAAGCGTCAAGAACGGCGATACGCTTTGTATCATTGAGGCCATGAAGCTGCTGAACCAGATCGAGGCCGACAAGGCCGGTACGATCAAGGCGATACTGGTGGAAAACGGGCAACCCGTCGAATATAACCAGCCGCTCTTTATAATCGAATAAAGTAGACAGAAGCATGATAGACAAGATCCTTATTGCCAACCGTGGCGAGATCGCCCTGCGCATACTGCGCGCCTGTCGTGAACTGGGCATCAAGACTGTTGCTGCACATTCCGAGGCAGACCGTGATCTGAAACATGTGCGTCTGGCTGATGAGTCCGTCTGTATCGGTCCGGCGGCATCAACCGACAGCTATCTCAATGTACCAGCTGTGCTCAGCGCAGCTGAAGTCACTGACGCGGTAGCAATTCATCCCGGCTATGGGTTTTTGTCTGAAAACGCCGACTTTGCCGAGCGCGTAGAAGAGTCAGGATTTATTTTTATCGGGCCACGTGCAGAAACGATCCGCATGATGGGCGACAAGGTTGAGGCGATCAAGGCAATGAAAGCAGCCGGCGTACCTTGCGTACCGGGATCGGATGGTCCCCTGGGTGATGATGAAAAGGAAAATATTCGTCTTGCGCGTGAAATCGGGTTTCCGGTGATTATCAAGGCTGCCGGTGGTGGCGGTGGTCGTGGTATGCGCGTTGTACACTCCGAGGCAGCTTTGATTAATGCTATCACCCTGACCAAGGCCGAAGCCGGTGCTGCCTTTAACAATGACATGGTGTACATGGAAAAATTTCTCGAGACACCACGTCATATCGAAATCCAGGTTCTGGCTGATGAGCATGGCAGTGCTGTTCACCTCGGTGAACGTGACTGCTCGATGCAACGCCGTCACCAGAAAGTCATTGAAGAGGCACCCGCTCCGGGGATTACCAGGGAAATGCGCAAACGCATAGGTGAACGTTGTGCACAGGCCTGTGTTGATATCGGTTACCGTGGTGCTGGAACGTTCGAGTTTTTATACCAGGATGGCGAATTTTATTTTATCGAGATGAATACGCGTATTCAGGTTGAGCATCCCGTTACTGAACTGGTAACCGGCGTGGATATTGTCAAAGAACAGATTCGCATTGCCTCGGGTGAAGCTTTGAGCGCGCAACAAAGCGACATCATCATTCGCGGCCATGCCATTGAATGCCGTATCAATGCCGAGGATGCAAGAACATTTTTGCCCTCTCCCGGAACCATTACTGCCTACCATACGCCGGGCGGTCCTGGCATTCGTGTCGACTCGCATATTTATGATGGTTACACCGTTCCGCCATACTATGACTCAATGATTGGTAAACTGATTACCTATGGGGATTCACGCCAGGCTGCTATTGCACGCATGCGCATCGCGTTATCCGAGATTGTTATTGAAGGCATCAAAACCAATATTGCACTTCACCAGGAACTGATGCGTGACGCTGCCTTTGAAGCAGGCGGCACGAACATTCACTACCTGGAAAAGAAGCTGGCCGAAAGCCAGTAAGCGTTTTCAATCATTTATCGAAAGCGGTGTCCTCGCCCCATTGCAGGTCATCCTATTTGTCATGCCTTGGCTACAACTGAAAATAAATACTTCTTCCAAGCACGTCGATGTACTCTCCGATGCCCTCAATGAGCTCGGCGCGTTGTCACTCACCTATGAAGATGCACAGGATCAGCCACTGTTTGAACCACCGCCGGGTGAGACCCCGATCTGGGCCGAGACCATCATCACCGGGTTGTTTGATGCCAGCAACAATATTGACGGAATCACTAAACAGCTTGTGAAAGTACACCAGGATAAAATTAGCGCGGCCCGAAGTGAAATACTCGAAGACAAGGACTGGGTACGTGAGTGGATGGATCGATACAAGCCCATGCAATTTGGAAAGCGGTTGTGGATCATTCCGTCTCATCACTCACCGCCAGATACACAGGCAGTAAACATTCTGCTGGATCCCGGCCTGGCATTTGGAACAGGCACTCACCCGACCACAGCCATGTGCCTGGAGTGGCTGGATGCACATCCGCCGCGGGATTTGCAGGTTGTCGATTATGGCTGTGGCTCGGGCATTCTCGCGATTGCCGCGGCAAAACTGGGCGCCAGCCATGTTGAAGCCATTGATAATGATCCTCAGGCCCTGTTGGCAACAAAATCTAATGCGAAGCATAACCAGGTGGCTTCGCTGGTCAGTTGCAAGGGTGTCGAGGGTATACCCATGGAATGCGATTTATTACTGGCAAATATTCTGGCCGGCCCCCTCATTCAGCTGGCAACACGATTTTCGGCATTTACCCGTGCAGGTGCTAAGATAGTGCTATCCGGGATTCTGCGGGAACAGGCCAGTGATGTCCTGAATGCCTATCAGCCCTGGTTCGACATTGCTTTAACGAAGGAAGAGGAAGACTGGGTATTGCTGACCGGTAAACGGCGTCCCGGTTAAGCCAGCTAGCTTATCTCATGTATACACAGTGCCCCCATTGCCAGACCTGTTTTCGCATCACCGAAGCACACCTTAAAGCGGCCAAAGGCAAGGTGCGCTGTGGTAGTTGCCAGGATGTGTTTGACGCGACCGGGCATCTATATACCCGCTTACCCCCGGTTGAGGAAAACATGATTCCACCGGCCGAGGATATTGCAATCCGCCCGCAGGATTTATCCCGACTAGACCACGAACACATCGACCTGACTGGTTCGTCCGATGAAAAACCGGCGAGCATACCAACCGAACAACCGGACCAGAGCGATTTCATGGAGTCGACTATCGGCACCAATGCGCGCTACAACAACCTCGATGAAATGGCACCGGTACCAATTCCAGGCGAACTTGAATTTGGTGAATCGTTCATCAAGTTTGGTGAGCCAAAAGAAACAGCGAACGAGCAACAGGCAGAACCAGAAAACTCATACGAAGATGTCGAGTCAAAGGAAGCACCTGCCACTGACGAAGATACCGCACAGATACAAAACCTGTACTCGGCTGCAGATGAGATATTGCGTTCGGAACCCGGAGAAGAAACCAGCCAGGACGAGATTGATAAACACATTGACGAACTACTGGCATTTACTCGCAGCCTCGATAAATCAGGTGATATGCCGGATGATACTGTCGACAACGGCGATGATGATCTGGACAAGGTTGAAGAAATAGAAATCCTGCCTGAGGCACCTGAAAAAAATACATCACCCGAAAATACAACGGCAAAACCGGGCAAACCGCTCAGCGATAAACAACGGGATCGCTCTATTGATTTTGATGCCAACAACCTGGGAATCGAACCATTCACCGGCGAGCAGTCTGCATTTACTGATTCCATGCTTGGTGTAAAGGATTCGGAACCGCATATTGCCTTCAAGCAAAAGGATGAGCAGCAGACTAAGCAGAAAGCAAAACCCGAGCAAACAACCCAGCCTGAACCTGATGACACGGATGACTTTTTTGAGGACAGCTTATCGAGCAAGCAAACACTACCGCAGGAAGACGAACTGCCGTCTCTGGATCAGAATATTCCTATGGCATTACGGCGCTCCCTGGAAAAAGCGGAAGAACCAGGCCGCTCACCATGGGTTACTACCGGACTTTCGTTTGCATTGTTGATATTGATACTCGGCCTTCTGCTGCAGGCAGTGATATTTCGCAACACCGAACTGGCGCGGATGAGCCCCGCATTGCAACCTATGCTGATGAGTCTGTGCGATACGTTATCATGCGTATACAGCGGGCCAGTCGATGTCAGCAAGATCTCGCTCACCAACCGTGATGTGCGCAGCCACCCAACGCAAAAAAATGCGTTGCTAATCAGTGCGGCCTTTGTCAACCAGGCCGGATTTGATCAACCGTACCCGGACATCCTTGTTAAGTTGTCTGATCTAAGTGGGAATATCGTCGCAAACCGCCGATTTACCCCAGAGGAATACCTCGACAAGATGTACTCGCGTTTTCTATTGATGGAAGCGGGCACGCCCGTGCATATCACCCTGCCGGTGCTTGATCCGGGTGATGACGCCATCAATTTTGAATTCACCTTCCTGTAAACATATGCAATTTTGTGACTGGCACGGGTTTAATCCCTGCTTTTTAGGCGGTATGATCGGCAACCTTTCACAGGCACATAGACACTCTGCATGCAAATCGGACCTTACAAGCTGGCAAACAACCTGATCCTGGCCCCCATGGCTGGTGTCACTGATCGTCCGTTTCGCCAACTGTGCAAGCAAATGGGTGCTGGCATGGCCGTGTCTGAAATGGTCACTAGTAATTCGCTGCTGTATGGCAGCAAGAAGACCCAACGCCGCGCCAATCATGAAGGCGAGACCGAACCCAAATCAGTACAGATAGCCGGTGCTGATCCAGAAATGATGGCAGAAGCCGCCAGGCATAACGCCGACAATGGCGCACAGATTCTTGATATCAACATGGGTTGTCCTGCCAAAAAGGTCTGCAACGTCATGGCCGGATCGGCATTAATGCAGGACGAAAAGCTGGTGGAAAACATTTTAAGCTCGGTTGTTAAAGCAGTTGATATTCCGGTAACACTAAAGATCAGGACCGGCTGGGACAAACAGCATAAAAATGCTCTGGCAATTGCGAAAATCGCCGAAGACGCCGGCATACAGTCGCTGTCGATACATGGCCGCACTCGTGCCTGTCAATACACCGGTGACGCTGAGTACGATACGATTGCAGAAGTCAAGCAAAAAATTTGCATTCCTGTCGTCGCAAATGGCGATATTACTACACCCGAAAAAGCAAAGTTTGTGTTAGAGTATGCGGGTGTTGATGCGGTCATGATTGGTCGCGCGGCGCAGGGGAAACCCTGGATATTTCGCGAAATACAGTATTACCTAGAGAACGGTGAGCACTTACCCGAACCAACACCGCAGGAAGTTCGCGATATCCTCATCGGACACCTTAATAACTTGTATGCTTTTTACGGGGAGTTTACCGGCGTCAGGATCGCCCGCAAGCATATAAGCTGGTATAGCAAAGGACACCCACGCGGTGCTGCATTCAGACAGGCAGTTAATCGCGTTGATAATGTTGAGCAACAAATTGAAATGGTTAACGAATTTTTTAACAAACTTAACCCCAGGGAGGAGTTAGCAGCATGACTGAAACAGTCTTGGCACCTCTGGATGAAGCGACTCAGGAGCAATCCAGCACTACTCAAAATACCTTGCGTGACAGCGTAAAGGAAACCATGGACGCCTATCTCAAGCAACTCGATGGGCATTCAGCAGGACAGCTTTACAACATGTTCCTGCAGGAAGTGGAAACACCGTTACTGGAAACAGTAATGGCTTACGTTCGCGGAAACCAGAGCAAGGCCGCCGAACTGCTGGGTATCAATCGTGGTACCTTGCGCAAGAAACTTAAAATGTACGGATTACACCAGTAATCAATACGCACTACCAACAGCGCAGGGTAACCCGTTTGCCCTGCGCTGTTATCGTTTATCCCGCATTTAAAAACCGAATAACCAGGACACTGCCATGAACAAGATCCAGCGCGCCTTGATCAGCGTCTCGGACAAGACCGCTATTGTCGAATTTGCAAAACACCTGCACGGGGATTTTGCCATCGAGATCCTCTCAACCGGCGGTACAGCAAAACTGCTGGCGGACAATGGCGTTCCAGTGACCGAAGTTTCAGATTACACCGGTTTTCCCGAGATGATGGATGGTCGGGTCAAGACACTGCATCCTAAAGTACATGGCGGTTTACTCGGGCGCCGCGGTACCGATGACGCCGTGATGCAGGAAAATGACATTCCACCGATCGACATGGTGGTCGTGAACCTGTATCCCTTTCAACAAACGGTTGCCAGGCCGGACTGTGATCTGCCAACTGCGATAGAAAATATCGATATTGGTGGTCCGACCATGTTGCGCGCTGCCGCCAAGAATCACAAAGATGTCACCGTCATAGTCAATGCCAGTGACTATGAAACTGTGCTTGCTTCCATGAAACAACATAACGGTGCGGTAGATGATGCCACGCGTTTTGATCTGGCGGTGAAAGTCTACGAGCACACAGCGAACTATGATGGCGCGATTGCCAATTATCTGGGCGCAATTAATACCAGTGGCGAGAAGGAAACCTTTCCCCGCACTTTCAACATGCAGTTCCATAAAGCCCAGGCCATGCGTTACGGTGAAAACCCGCACCAGTCTGCCGCTTTTTATGTCGA
>DJMK01000043.1 GCA_002436485.1 Proteobacteria bacterium UBA6492 | reverse complement strand
GCCGATCCAGACCTGCTGGCCCGGTGATGCCGGACCGCTGATTACCTGGGCATTAGTCGTCACCAAGGGTCCGAATAAAGAGCGACAGAATCTCGGTATCTATCGCCAGCAGGTCATCGGCAGGAACAAGGTCATCATGCGCTGGCTGGCCCATCGCGGTGGTGCACTGGATTTCAGGGACTGGTGTGAAGCCAACCCCGGTGAACCATTCCCCGTGGCCGTAGCACTGGGTGCGGATCCCGCTACTATTCTGGGTGCCGTAACCCCGGTACCCGACAGCCTTTCGGAATACGCCTTTGCTGGTTTACTGCGCGGCGGTAAAACCGAAGTTACCAAATGTATTGGATCGGATCTGCAGGTGCCCGCCTCCGCCGAAATCGTGCTCGAAGGGGTGATTCATCCAGGTGAAGAAGCTGATGAAGGACCATTTGGTGATCACACCGGTTACTACAATGAAGTCGATCGCTTTCCGGTGTTTACCATTGAACGTATCACGCATCGTGATAAGCCAATCTACCACAGCACCTATACTGGTCGACCACCTGACGAGCCGGCTGTGCTCGGTGTTGCATTAAACGAAGTATTTGTACCGATATTGCAAAAACAGTTTCCCGAGATAACCGACTTTTATCTGCCGCCCGAAGGCTGTTCCTACCGCGTTGCCGTTATTAGTATGAAAAAACAGTATCCGGGGCATGCCAAGCGGGTGATGTTTGGTATCTGGTCTTTTCTGCGGCAGTTCATGTATACCAAGTTCGTTATCGTTACCGATGATGATGTTAACGTACGTGACTGGCAGGATGTCATCTGGGCCATGACCACNNGACGCCACCAACAAGTGGCCGGGGGAAACCACGCGTGAGTGGGGCAAACCCATCAGCATGAGTGATGAAGTGAAACAACGTATCGACGCGCTTTGGGATGAACTGGGTATTTAAAATCCGAGAACCTTGCCGATCGAACCTAATACATCTTCCAGCAGGCTTCTGAATATTTTCTCGTCTCTTTTCCCAAATGACTGTTGTTGCAGAAAGTTACCCTGTTCCGGAAAGTAAACATCATAGAGTGGCTTGTTATATAGCCAGTAATTAATAAATGTCTCTGTCCTTGCCATTTTGAATGGCGTTCTTGTGTCAAAACCTACGATGTGACGTTCCTTGATTCGACTATCGGTGCTTGCAATGCTGGTTGTCACATTACCATACCCATGAACATACAAGGTCCCCGTACCCTGGAAATAAACATACCGGATATTACCAAACAACCAGCTCTTCCAGTCCATAAGACGCCATTGTTTTTTTAATCTAAGCCCGTCCCCCGTTAAGGCGACCACGTGACCATGCTTCACAACATAACCAGGATGATCAGTTAAACGAACTGTGATGATTTCCTGGTTCGGATCTTCTTCTGACGCAAGCTTTACCTGTCTTGTTTGCTGATTGCCATGCAAAAATTCTGTCATGCCAACCAGCCCTAACGCGTAGGATACAAACGGATTACTCCAGTCCCAAAAAATACGTGTACGTGTTAATCCATCCGTGTTCAGATTAAACCACCCCGGTTTAACGAATAGACACGCAGAATTCTCGATATCGACCATTATTTCTTTGTGTGTCTCACCATACTGTACCAAATCATCCTGGTTATTACTTTCCGGGTTAATTCTGATTGAATCGGCTTTTTTGGCCAGTGGCGCAAACAGGAAAAAATTGAGGAATTTGAGAGTAAATGGGGCAAAAAACAGTCCAAAAAACAATACCAAAAGCACATTCCTATGATTGTTCAGTATCGATTTTTTTATAAAATCGCCACTCCATACACTTTTGTTCTGTAGTTGATGGATATACACATCACTATACTGCACAGGAAGTCCATCTTTCATATCCTCTAACGACAGAGTAATACTGTTGGGTGGCTTGGGAGCTTTGAGTCCTTTCAGTCGCTTGACAATCTTTTTCCTGTTTTTTTTTAATTTTTTAAGTTCCTTTTTTTTCTTGAAAGCAAAGGGTTTATTAAACCAGTGCAACTTGGCCTCAATGATACTTATCTCCAGATCTATTTTAGTTTTCTCTAATTCAAGGCTGCTTTTTTTTGTTGTATATATTTTTAATGCGCTCAGATATTTTGAGTGCTCTGCAGACTGTGCGTTTGTCTGCTCCAATAGCTTTTCCTCGTTAGTTTGAATCCATGCCTCTTTTTCCTTAAGCAAGTCTGCAGCCAATAGATAATTTTGTTTGTTTTGTTTGCCAACATCCATTGCCACCAGAGCCAGGGCAACCAAAAACAAAATAACAATGCGTGAAAAGAGGGTTTTAAATATATCCAGGATTAATTTCATGATACACGTTCCTTATGTTTATAAGTTGATATCCAGATCCTGAAGCTACTCCGTTTGGTCGAACTCCTTCGACTTTAAGGCTTGTTGAAGTGTTGGATAGCGTAATTTTATATTCAGCTCGTTAAGCATGCGTGTGTTATCTAGCCGCCTGGATTCTTTTAGATAAGATAGCATACCAGCGCTGATTTCTTTTTCTGCTTGCTCCCAATCCACCTTTGGCGGCCTGGGTAAACCAAAGTGATCCGCCAGAATATCGAAATATTCAGTCATGTTGCTGTCCTGTCCGTCACTGACGTTATAGACACGATAGCGATGAGTAACATCCGCAGCCTTTCTACAAATCATCGCCAGGTCATCGGCATGAATACGGTTAGTTTTGGGCGCAAGTTCTTCATGTAATATCGGAATGCCTGTTTTTATTCTTTCCAATGGCAACCGACCTGGGCCATAAATTCCACCCACGCGCAATATGACCAGACTAACATCGTGGTCATCACACCACTGACGCAAGCGATTTTCCATATCATAACGACGCCAGGCGCGATCCACCTGCGGATTGAGCGGATCGTCTTCTGTTACCTGCTCGCCCTGGCGGTCACCATAGACACCGGTGGTACTGATGGCAATAATGCTACGCGGCTTATGCTGTTGAGTATTGAGCAATTCCAGGAAACGCTGGCAATGCAAATCCTCGCGCCCCTTGCGCGGAGGCGGTGCAAAGTAATAGATAAGGCTTTCCGGTAATAAATCCGGTAATGCTGAATCCTTATTTGCCAGGTCGCATTGCACCGCGCTAATTTTGCTTGCCCGCAGTTTCGCCGCTGATTCACGGCTGCGCACAATCCCGGTGACTACGGTGCCATCCTGTTGCCATAGTCGTGCCAGGCGGGCGCCAATGTCGCCACAACCGACAATAAGCACATGCTTTTGGGGTGTATCTTTGATGGTCATTCAGGGATAATGCCGTGCTTTTTTAGAGAACCCAAGTATTTTCGTGAGTTATCAGGTAACAATTGCAACAAGTGGCCGTCGCTTTCTGGTGAATGCCGATGAAAGCGTACTCGAAGCCGCCATCCGCCAAGGTATCGGTCTACCGTATGGCTGCCGTAATGGTTTGTGTGGCACCTGCAAGGGCAAACTCATGTCTGGCAAGGTTACTTACCAGCAACCACCCGAGGCGTTAACCGACGATGAGAAGGCACATAGCGTGACCCT
>DJMK01000107.1 GCA_002436485.1 Proteobacteria bacterium UBA6492 | reverse complement strand
GTATTTTTCATCCGCAACAGGATCCAGTCAGTCAGCTGCTCGAACCAGCCAAAACGGCGCCAGTCTTCCAGCTGCTTGAGGCCCAGCTCGATAAAGATACTGATTAGAATCGCGATAAAACTCATGACTATTTTTGTGCCCTGCTTGGTTTTGTTGATTTTATCCTAATCTGGCATCAAGTACATGAAACAATTTTGACCACTCAAAGGCAGGGCCTGGATCTGTCTTGCGCGATGGTGCAATGTCACAGTGCCCGGTGATCCTGTCTTTATTGATGGCAGGATACTGCGCCATCAGGGTGACAACCAGTTTTGCCAATTGCACATACTGTTGCTCGGTATACGGGGTGTCATCTGTACCTTCCAGTTCAATACCAATGGAATAATCGTTACAACAATCCCGTTCCCCGAAACAGGAAACACCGGCATGCCAGGCACGCCTGGCGAAAGGAACAAACTGGATCACTTGGCCATCACGCCGTACAAGCAGATGGGCTGATACTCGTGTATCGGCAATGGTGGCAAAAAACGGGTGTGCACCTTCATCAAGCTGGTTGGTAAAAAACTGCTCGATATACGGTCCGCCAAACTCGCCTGGTGGCAAACTGATATTGTGCACCACGATCAGGCTGATATCGTTTTCGTCTGGCCGTGCATCACAGTTGGGTGATGGAACATACAGGGTATCCAGCAGCAGCGAGGTTGCCTTATCGATAGAGTACAAACTAGCTACCCATTGCTTGTACTGTACATAACCATATCAGTGAAACTGACAATGCCGATTACCTTGCCATTTTCGATTACCGGTGCACGCGACAGGCCAAACTTGTCAAACATGCGTGCACAATAACGAATATCCATATCGGGATCGGCAGTTAATACCGGCTTGGTCATGACCTCATATACATTGACGCGTTCCGGCGCCTTGTCACGTGCCAGTACATTTTTTGCAATATCCGATAACATGACAATGCCGTACTCATCATTCTCATGGCGCTTGTCGATAATAAGACACTTGGTTTCCACGTAGCGCATTTTACCCAGCGCCTCCTTGACGGTTGTCATGCCATCAACGATATCATAGTTCTTCTTCATGACATCGCGGACTCTGACTATTTCGCGTTTACTCATATTTTCTCCTCCACAACACCGGTCAGGCTGGCAACCTGTTGCGCCACCCCTACCGCATCTTCCACGTCAACCTGAAAAGCAATGCCGGTGCCAGGCTTCTCATCAAACTCGCCGACATTGGCTATCTTCTCAAGTATTTCCCGTGATAAATGTTCTTCTACCAGGAACAACAATACATCGCGCTGTGTTTCCAGCGTCAGGCCAAAAAACGTTTTACTGCGTCGTAAGCCTTCGCCGCGCGCCGATGTAATAACCGTTGCACCGGTCGCGCCTTTTTCCCGCGCCGCATCCAGAACTGCATCGGTTTTGTCATCCTCTACCAGAGCAATAATGAGTTTAAAGTGCATAGTCAGCCTCCTGACCTAATTGTAGTTTCAGTTTTTGAATTTCGCCTTGAGCGCCAATGACTCAACTGTGCATAGCCCATTACCGTGATCATGGGAAATAAGCTGGCAAAGGCAATCAGGCCAAAACCATCAATCAGCGGGCTCCTACCCGGTATGGTGCTGGCAAGGCCGATACCCAGCGCAGCTACCAGCGGGACAGTCACCGTGGAGGTTGTTACTCCGCCAGAATCGTAAGCCAGTGCGATGATGGTGCGTGGCGCAAAATAGGTCTGAAAAATCACGAACACATAACCGGCAATGATGTAATAGTGCAACGGGGTGCCCGTCACGATACGAAAGCTTCCCAGGGCAATTCCGATCCCAACCCCGATCGCGACCGCGATACGCAATCCCCAGACACTAATTGTGCCTGCCGATACATCACTGGCCTTGATCGCGACCGCAATCAATGCCGGTTCAGCCACCGTGGTGGCAAAACCAATGGCCGCCGCAAAGATATAAATCCAGTAATAATCCTGCCAGCGTACCGAATCCAGAACTGCCTGCCCTTTCGCGTAGATAAATTCGGGACTGGTCAGTTGTTGCGCCATCAGTTCACCCAGCGGGAACAATGCCTTGTCCAGCCCGACCAGGAAACAGGCAAGCCCCAGAATGACATACACCAGTCCCACCAGGACTTTTTTGACATTACGAATACGTTGACGCAACACCAGGTACTGAAAACCAAAAATAACGATAATGATTGGCAACACGTCACGTATCGTTTCCAGCAGGATGCTGACAAACTCGGAATGAATAATGCTCTCGATACTCATCCGACCAGTATTCCGTAAATCATCACAAACATAATGGGTGTCAGCGATGCAAATGCAATTAGTCCAAATCCATCGATCATGGGATTACGACCCTTGATGCTCGATGCCAGGCCCACGCCCAGTGCAGTTACCAACGGAACAGTGATAGTGGACGTGGTGACACCGCCTGAATCATAAGCGATACCGATGATCTCACGCGGTGCAAACATGGTGATAACTACGATCATGATATACCCGCCAATGATCAACCAGTGGATAGGCCAGCCACGCAAAATACGAAATACGCCAATGAGGATAGCAATACCGACTGATAGTGCCACGGTTAAGCGTAAACCGTATGCATAATCGTCGCGACTCTCAAGATTATTCTCAATCGTACCGTGTTCTGCTGCGAGTTCAGCCGCTTCATCAGCCACCGCGATCAAGGCAGGCTCGGCAATGGTAGTGCCAAACCCCAGTAAAAAAGCAAAGCCCAGCAACCAGAACACGCTACCCTTGCGCGCAAAGGCATACGCCATGGCTTCACCGATAGGAAACAGGCCCGTTTCCAGCCCCTTGATAAACAGGGTCAATCCAAGAATCACCAACAGCAGGCCACCGAGAATATCTACGATATTCGGTAAATGCTGTTGCAGTATGAAGAACTGGAAAAAGGCGATCACCAGCACGATGGGTAACAAATCCCGAATGCTGGATAGCATTGCCTGTAGAAACAGTTTGAGTTGTTGCTTCAACTAACAGTCCCGGTTCAGATGATCGTCACTCGGCATGAATTATCTGATATTATCGTATCGCCGTTGCGAACATGTATAAATAGAATAACACGCAAATACACCGAGGTGGCATATGGATCTGTATACTCAAATTTTAACCACAGTTAAAGATTTCGTCTGGGGCCCCTATACACTGGCATTACTGGTTGGTACAGGTTTATATCTGACGCTTGGCCTGCGATTCATGTCAATACGAAAACTCGGTTATGGCTTTAAACTGCTGTGGCAAGGGCGAAAAGCAAGTGAAAATGAAGGCGATATCAGTCCTTTCAATGCCTTGATGACGGCGTTGTCTGCCACCGTTGGGACCGGCAACATCGTTGGCGTGGCCGGTGCCATCGCCATTGGCGGACCCGGTGCTATCTTCTGGATGTGGATGACCGCGCTGGTTGGAATGGCCACCAAGTATGGTGAGGCTGTACTGGCGGTTAAATACCGTGAGGTTGATTCACGTGGTCGCTACCAGGGCGGTCCCATGTACTACATCAAAAACGGTCTTGGAAATAACTGGAAGTGGCTGGCTTTTCTGTTTGCCTTGTTTGGGACCATCGCCGCATTTGGTATCGGTAATTCATTCCAGTCAAATGCAGTCGCAGGTGTTCTAAATGAAAATTTCAAACTCGCCAACTGGATCACTGGCATCATCCTCGCAGGACTGACTGCAGCTGTACTTATTGGTGGCATTAAACGAATAGGTGCCTTTGCTGGTAAGGCTGTGCCATTCATGGCAATTGCTTATATGGTTGGGGCATTAATAATAATTTTAAACAATGCCAGCGCCGTTCCTGATGCATTTATACAGATCTTTAGTGACGCCTTCACAGGAACCGCGGCGACCGGTGGCTTTGTTGGTTCTGCTTTTATGCTGGCAATCCAGCAAGGTGTCTCGCGTGGCGTGTTCTCAAACGAAGCCGGTTTGGGCAGTGCGCCAATTGCGCATGCAGCAGCGAAAACCAATGACCCAGTCAGGCAAGGTATGATTGGAATGCTGGGAACCTTCATCGATACCATTGTCATTTGCACCATGACCGCGCTGGTCATCATTATTACCGGGCAGCTGGCCATCGACCCCGCTACCGGTAACTATCTCACCGAGGGCGGCGCCATCGTCACCGTTTCCGGGGCCTCCGGGGTCGGCCTGACATCGGCCGCGTTCGCCAGCGCGATCGGCTGGTTCCCGTACATCCTTGCGATCGCGGTCATCCTGTTCGCGTTTTCGACCATGATTTAGTGGTCTTACTACGGTCTCAAGGCCTGGACCTACCTGTTCGGCGAAGGCAAGAACAAGGAAATTACCTTCAAGACCATTTTTTGCCTGTTCGTCATCATCGGTGCGGCGGCGAACCTTGGCCCGGTAATTGACTTCTCCGACGCGGCAATCTTCGCCATGGCGGTTGTCAACATCATCGGCCTGTACTTCCTGATGCCGATTGTCAAACGAGAATGCGACAGGTAGCTATCGCATTCTCGTTTGACAATCGGCATCAGGAAGTACAGGCCGATGATGTTGACAACCGCCATGGCGAAGATTGCCGCGTCGGAGAAGTCAATTACCGGGCCAAGGTTTGCCGCCGCACCGATGA
>DJMK01000152.1 GCA_002436485.1 Proteobacteria bacterium UBA6492 | reverse complement strand
GCACTGGAAATAACCACTACATCACTACCCGCAACATTTTCTGGCGCATGCCCAATGAATATCCTGGCTCCCATTTTTTCCAGTCGCCTGGTCACTGTATTCTGTTGCAAATCAGAACCACTGACCTCGTATCCCAGGTTGATCAGCACCTCAGCAATACCACTCATGCCTGCACCGCCAATACCAACAAAATGCACACGCTTGATCCGTCCCATGCCTGTCTCACCCTGACCGGTATCAGATGCAACTGTTGAACGTGCTATATCGATCACCGGGCCACCTCCATGCACAGTCTCGCAACATCACTGGTTGCATCGGGCTTTGCAGTCGCCAATGCGCTATTAGCCATTTGCAATAATTTTTCACGGCCAGCGCCAATTAACTGTTTCAGTTCTGTTGCCAGGCGTTCTGGTGTCAAATCAACCTGTTGAATAAGAATTGCGGCGCCCGCATTACTTAAATACCTTGCATTGGCCGTCTGGTGATCATCCACGGCATACGGGTAAGGAACGAGAATGGATGCGAGACCAACATTACTGATCTCGGAAACTGTCATAGCACCTGCCCGACAGATAATCAGGTCCGCCCATGCATAGGCTGCATCCATGTCGTCAACAAATTCCGTTAGCCTGGCTTTTACATTCAGTTGTTCATATCTCTGTTGGGTTGAATCAAGTTTTTGTTTGCCGGTCTGGTGCCATACTTCTGGTAACTGCGTAGCATCCAGCATAGCGATGGCCTGAGGGACACACTCATTTAATGCCTGTGCACCCAGACTGCCGCCGATGATTAAAATACGGATTGCGCCGGTACGACCTTTCATGCGTTGTTGTGGGTCGTCTAACTCAAGAATGGATTGCCTTANNATTTTCGCCAACCAGCGATTGGTCATACCGGCGATAGCATTTTGTTCGTGAATCACTAGCGGCTTATCCATCAAGCGAGCGGCAATACCTCCAGGGCCAGTTACAAATCCACCCATGCCAAGGATTACATCCGGTTTGAGTTGCATGCAGATACGTAAACCTTGCATGATGGCAATGGATAATCTTGCCGGCGCGAGTAACCAGCCGACCAGTCCTTTTCCGCGCAGCCCCTTGATAGTGATATAACTGATCGGAAAGCCGGCATTGGGCACGATATTTTTTTCCAGGCCATGACGTGTACCCAGCCAGTGCACACGGTTACCCTGTTGTTGCAAATGGGTCGCTACAGCCAGCGCGGGAAACACATGTCCACCTGTCCCACCCGCCATGACCAGTATTGTCTTTTGACTGCTCAACGCGTACTCCACTTTTTCTTTTGAATGTAACGATCATCGCGTCGTGTTTCGTAATCAACGCGAATCAGTAACGCGATCGCTATACACATCACCACGATGCTACTACCGCCATAACTCATAAATGGTAACGTCAGGCCCTTGGTCGGAAGGACACCCATGTTGACGCCGATATTGATATACGCCTGCAGGCCAATCCAGGTACCGAGGCCATATGCCACGTAACCGGCAAATGGCCTTTCACGATTTTCAGCGAAGCGGCCTATTCTTAGCGCTCGGATTACCAGTAGAGTGAACAGCCCGATGACAAGCACCACACCGAATAAGCCGAGTTCCTCGGCCATGACCGCAAATAAAAAGTCTGTGTGAGCCTCGGGTAAATAAAACAGCTTCTGTACACTGGCCCCCAGGCCAACACCAAACCATTCACCGCGACCAAATGCGATGAGTGCCTGGGTTAACTGGAAACCACTGTTGAATGGATCATCCCAGGGATTCAAAAAGGCTGTCAGCCGTTGCATGCGGTATTCGGATGTATAAACAAGCAGGGCAAGCGCGGTCGCTACTGCCGCGATCAAAAACAGGAACTGGCTAACTCTGACACCACCGAGCCACATCAATACCATGGCGGTTGCTAGCATTACGGCAGCTGCACCAAAATCCGGTTCCAGTAACAACAACACTGTCAGCGCCATTAACAATAACAAGGGACGAATGAAACCTGACATGCTGGTGCGCACTGCTTCGTTATGTCGCACCAGATAGCCTGACAAATACATGATGGCAAACAGCTTTACGAATTCAGATGCCTGCAGGTTGATACTGCCAACCGCAATCCAGCGTGTACTGCCGTTGACTGTTCGGCCAAGTCCTGGCACAAACACAAGCAACAACAGCAAAATACTGACAATAATCAGTGCTGGGCCAAATTCTTCCCACAGGCGCATCGGAATCTTTAAGGCGACAAGTGCAGCAAGCAGACCAATGCCGGTAAATGCGATTTGGCGCCAGAGATAATAAAACGGCGTGCCAAGCTGACGTTCCGCGATTGATACTGATGCGGAGCCCACCATGATCAAACCAAGCACCAGTAACGTAATCGCACAGCCTATTAACCAGTAATCGGTAATCCAGGCCACCGTTTTGATGTCGGACTTTTTGTCGCGTCCAAACACGTTCTGCATATAGGAAGTCACCGGCATATTCACTGGGTCACCTCCCGCACCATTTGCATGAACGTATCACCGCGGTGTTCAAATCCCTCGAACATATCAAAGCTTGCACATGCAGGAGAAAGCAAAACAGCATCACCTGAATACGCCAGTTGTTTTGCCTTTAACACCGCTTCCGACAGGTTAGCTACGATTGTATGGGGAACCGCTGCAAGAACTTTTGCCAGCTGCTGTGCATCCTGACCAAACAACAGGACATGTCGGGCACGCCGTGCCAGTACATCTTTTAAAGGAGTAAAGTCCTGCCCTTTACCCTGACCACCCATCAATACAATCAGTTTTTCCGACTGTAACCCCTCAATTGCTGCAATTGCTGCACCGACATTGGTTGCCTTCGAATCATTAAACCAGCTGACACCTTCATGCTCGGCGACCCATTGCGTGCGGTGTGGCAGACCTGGAAAAAGCTGTATTGCTTCGAGCATGGCGGGCATCGGCAAATCCAGTGCCGAACCAAGTGCAAGTGAGGCCAGTATGTTTGCAATATTGTGTCTACCCTGAATCCTGCTTGCAGAGACCGGCAACAAACGTTGCTGTCCCCTGGCAAGCCAGTCTTGCTGCTGGTAGCGAGTAATACCAAAAACATTATCTGCATTCGGTTCACCAAGGGTGAAATAAAACACCTGGCGATCATCTGTGAGCGCGCCGGTCAGTGTCATCAAGCGTGCATCATCACTGTTAATCACAATTACGCCCTTGCCGCTGTATATGTTGAGCTTGGCATTTGCGTACTCATCCATCGATGCATAGCGATCCATGTGATCCTCGCTCACATTCAGAATGACACTGGCTACCGCATCAAGGCTGTGTGTTGTTTCGAGTTGAAAGCTGGATAACTCCAGCACATACATGTCCATGTCAGTTTGTGAATCCAGCATATCCAGCACCGGCAGACCGATATTACCGCCGACACCGACATTCCTGCCGGCCATTCTCGCCATCTCACCGACCAGCGTCGTCACCGTGCTTTTGCCGTTTGACCCGGTAATCGCGATTACCGGACACGTAACACACTTTGCAAAGATCTCGATATCACCCACAACCTGTTTACCAGTCTGTTTTGCATACTGAATGGCATCTTCTTTGAGCGAAACGCCGGGGCTGACAACCAGCGCATCAGAGCTGTCAACAGGCTGCCTTTCAAATTCACCGAGGAACACTGGCACATCCGGATAAGCCTGCTTTAATTCCTGCAGGGCCGGCGGGTTAACCCGGCTGTCCATGGCTGCAACCTCAACACCGCGCGCCAGTAAAAACCTGACACACGCCATACCAGTCTTGCCCAGACCGACAACAAGCACTCGTTGGCCGCTGTAAATATCCGGGCATATCATTTGTTTATCCTGTTTTGGCATAATTAACACAGCAATACTCTTTTAACGTACCTTCAATGTTGCCAAACCAATCAATACCAGTATGACGGTTATGATCCAGAAACGAACAATTACTCTTGGTTCCGGCCAGCCTTTTAGTTCGAAATGATGATGTAGTGGCGCCATTTTAAAAATTCGCTTGCCTGTCAGTTTGAAAGAGGCAACCTGTAGAATGACTGAGACAGTTTCGATAACGAACACGCCACCCATTATGAACAACACCAGTTCCTGTCTGACCATGACTGCTACTGCACCCAATGCCGCACCGAGCGGCAATGCGCCTACATCACCCATGAACACCTGTGCCGGATAGGTATTGAACCAGAGGAAACCAAGACCGGCTCCTACCAGTGCACCACAGAAAATAATCAGCTCACCAACACCAGGAATATGTGGAATAGCCAGGTAGTTCGCAAAATTCACGTTACCGGATGCGTAGGCGAACACGCCGAGCGCACCACCAACCATCACACTCGGCAATATGGCAAGACCATCAAGACCATCGGTCAGGTTGACTGCGTTACTTGAACCTACGATCACCAGGTAGGTAATGACCACAAAACTAAAGATACCCAGCGGGATTGCTATCGTCTTGAATACTGGAACAATAAATTCCTTTTCAACTGGGCTGGCGGTTTTGAACAGGTAGATAGCAACAAGCAGTGCAATGACTGACTGGGCAAGAAACTTGTAACGTGATTTGAGTCCTTCAGGATGGCGTTTAACGAGTTTCTTGTAATCATCGATCCAACCAATAATGCCAAAGCTNNGTGCCCGCTTTTGTCAGGTGCGAAACCGGCCCATCATCACGCACTGTCTGCCCGATGTTATAAACACTCAACTTTTTGATCATGTATGGGCCAAACAAGAAAGAAAATAATAATGCAGTTAATACACCAAGAATCGCACGCAGCGTCAGGTAGTTAAAAACGTTGAACCCGCTGTAAAACTGTTGCATGTACTCGGCCAGGTGAAACAGCATCAGCGGTTCTCCCCGTTTAGAGTTAACGCATCCACTACCCGCTCCATGTGCATCGAGCGAGAACCTTTAACCAGTAAAGTAACATCCGCATTCATTTCGCCAGATATCGCACTGATCATTGCTGGTTGATCATTGAAACTCTTTGCTTTGTCACCAAACCCTTGTGCCGCGTGTTTTGCCAGGTCACCGACGGTGAACAACTTGTCTATACCGGTATTGCGCGCTTGTATACCGGCCTCGTGATGGAGTTGCTCGGTATTCATACCAAGCTCACCCATATCACCCAGTGCCAGGAAATGTTGGCCAGTAAAATCACCAAGTACAGCGAGCGCGGCATTCAATGACGCGGGGTTAGCATTGTAGGTATCATCGATCACCCTGCTGCCGTTCAACCCGCTCTTGATTTGCAGACGTCCTCTGACGGGTTGCAGTGATTCAAGTCCGGTCTTGATCTCGGTAAGCGTAATACCGGCAGCAAGAGTACCGGCAATCGCGGCAAGTGCATTCATGACGTTGTGTCTTCCCAGCAAGGGCAGGTGGATACTGACTTCTCCGGCAGGTGTTTTTGCGTTGATTAAACTACCCTTATCATCGACAGACCAGCTCGCAGTGATGTCTGCATCGTTGTCCAGTGCAAACGTCAATGTCTTGTAGTCAGCACAGTACTCGCGCCATAAAGGATTGAAACGATCATCTGCATTGATAATTGCTGTACCAGTTTCGCTGAGCCCACCGTAAATCTCTCCCTTGGCTTTTGCGACACCTTCGAGACTGCCAAAACCTTCAAGATGTGCAGGACCTGCATTAGTGATAATGGCAACATCAGGCTGAGCAATATCGGTCAGATAGGCAATCTCACCGGC
>DJMK01000033.1 GCA_002436485.1 Proteobacteria bacterium UBA6492 | reverse complement strand
AGTCGCGAGTCGTATAAAAAATTCGCTGCGTGGATTTGATATCGTGGGCCGCTATGGCGGTGAAGAGTTTTTATTGATCCTGAATCGTGCCGATTTACAGACCGCCCGCATGGTTGCCGAACGTATCCGTTCCCGCATCGTGGCTACGCCCATTGATTTACCGGAAGTATTGCTTGATGTGACGATCAGCATGGGTGTTGCCATGGTAAAAGAAGACGAAGACGTTAATTCACTGGTTGAACGTGCTGATAAGGCGTTATATGAGGCCAAGGAAAATGGACGAAACCAGGTCGCCCTGGCCAATTAATTATAACGAAACAGTCGTTTTAAAAGTGCCAATATTTTTATCAGCGTTCATCCGCTGGTGTATTTGAAGACATCACTTCCCTCAGAACATATCAGCAAGACACTTTATCCTTTATAATGCCAGGCAACGCAAAAAACACCAGCTTGTCTTGGGCAAATGATATTACTGGGAATTGACACAGGCGGGACCTTCACCGATTTTGTACTGGTAAAAGACCAGGGCCTGTCTATCCATAAAGTGCTTTCCACCCCAGCTGCGCCGGAGCAGGCGATACTGCGTGGCATCGAGGAGCTGGGTTTACCGGATATCGCATGCGTTGACCTGTTAATTGTCCACGGTTCCACTGTGGCGACTAATGCGGTACTGGAAGGCAAGGGCGTTAAAACCGTTTATATTACTAACCGCGGCATGGCGGATATTCTTACGCTTGGTCGCCAGGCGCGCAAACAGCTCTATAATCTACAACCGCAACCTGAATCATCGCCGGTTCCAGCGAATCTATGCCTGGAGACGGGTGNNTATTTTCATTTCTTGATGACCAATATGAAAAGCGAATACATGAAATTTTGCCTGATGATCTGTTTGTGTCGCGTTCTTCCCAGGTGTTGCCGGAAATAAAAGAATATGAGCGTGGAATTGCTACCTGGTTAAATGCCTCAGTGGGGCCTATCGTACTGGCATATTTACGCCGCCTGGGTGAAGGAGTAAAAAAGCAGTTTGCATCTGGTCAGCCAGGCAAGACCCGGATATCGGTGATGCAGAGTTCGGGATGTACCATTGACGCTGCTCAGGCAGGTGATCAGGCCGTGCAACTGTTATTGTCGGGACCGGCTGGCGGTATGGCAGGAGCGCAATATATTGCAGCGTGTTCTGGCGTAGATCGTTTGCTTACTTTTGATATGGGAGGAACTTCCACTGATGTGGCTCTCATAGATGGCGCATTACAACTAACCAATGAAGGCAGTATCAGCGGTTATCCTGTCGCCGTACCCATGGTGGATATGCATACGATTGGCGCCGGTGGTGGATCCATTGCGTTTGTCGACAGTGGTGGTTTATTGCAGGTAGGGCCGCAGTCTGCAGGTGCCGATCCGGGCCCGGCCTGTTATGGCAGGGGAGGGACGCATGCCACAGTCACCGACGCTAACCTGGTGCTGGGGCGCCTGCGGGCCGATGCATTTCTGGGTGGTGCCATGTCGCTTGACCTGGATGCTGCCAGCAAGGCGATTGCACCCATCGCCAGCCAGCTATCGTTATCAGTTGAAGCAGCCGCCGAAGGCATTATCAAAGTTGCCAACGAACACATGGCCCGGGCACTGCGGGTGATGTCGGTACAACGTGGCATCGATCCCCGGCGTTTGACCCTGGTTTCGTTTGGCGGTGCAGGTGGATTACATGTTTGTGCATTGGCCGAGGCGCTTTCCATGTCCAGGGCCATGGTGCCGGTTAACGCAGGTGTGTTGTCCGCGCTTGGTATGTTGGTGGCGCCCAGGGCACGACATTTGTCCCAGTCATACAGTGCATTAATTAATGAAATAGACACTGAACACATGGACAGCGTTTTTGCGACGCTGTCAAAACGGGGAACTGACGCACTGCTGGCAGAAGGTCTGACAGCCGATGAAATATCCCTGCACCCCAGTGTCGATCTTCGTTACCGCGGGCAGTCTTATGCGATTAACCTGCCCTGGCACGGGGCGGCGAAATCCAGCGATGAATTTCACGATGCCCATCGTCGGCGATATGGACACAGCCTGTCGCAACCCGTGGAAATTGTCACATTACGGGTAAAAGCGCAGGGGAAAATGACACAGATGGATGGTTTGCGTGATTTGCTTAAAACACCTGCTGGTGTCAACACGAGGATTAAGCGCACATTGAATCTTTATAATGTAAACGAACCTGTAAATCAGATTGCACGTGGTGAACTGGCAATAGATGATGTCATCAACGGGCCGGTGCTCATTACAGAAACCGTATCTACTACGTATATTGAACCAGGTTGGCAGTGTCATGCCGATGAAACGGGAAATTTGATGTTACAGCATTGCTGAAAAATTCATGCTGATATTCTTGTTTCACCATTCAATGAAGTAGTTGCTTGCCAGGAAGGTGATTGGCGCCGGAAAGGGAGCATTATATTAATCGCCTGCACGGCAGGCTCCTACAGTTGAGTTACCTGAAGCAGGAGTTTGAGGCTGTACTTACTGACCCATCAGATAAGTGGATAGCCAAAACAGATTAATTATCTTTCGAGTGATGGTCGAATACCACTTTCTTTGAAGCGCAGATAATCCTGCAGGATATCACCGTGGTCAAAAGCAAGGGGTGTTGGTGCTTGTTGCGGCACTATCGCCATAACATGTTTGGCATCATCTGCTGCCACTGGGTCACTGTTAGCTACGCCTATAAATACTACACTGACCGTGTGTCCCCTGGGATCACGCTCAGGCACCGAATAAACGCCCAGTAAATGGGTCAGCTGAACATCCAGGCTGATTTCCTCAAGCGCCTCCCGCCGAGCGGCCTGGGCAACCGTCTCACCAATATCCACAAAGCCACCGGGAAATGCCCAGCCATGCGGAGGATTTTTGCGTTCGATGAATACAACGGGTGAGCCTGGGTGGTTATTGAGTTCAACAATGATGTCGACGGTGAGCAAAGGTGTTTCAGGTCTGCGGGACGGCATAGGAAATAACGTCTGGTTAAACCAGGAACATTGCGGCCAGACCTAAGAAGGCCAGGAAGCCGATGACGTCGGTAACGGTTGTCAGCACTACACCGCCTGCCAGTGCGGGGTCCACGCCAACACGATTTAGAAACAGGGGGATGGTGGCGCCGGCCAGGGCGGCAACAATGAGGNNGTCTGGCTGCCGGCAATACCGCCCATGCTGGCAACAATGGGCATCAGCACCGCCAGGGCTACCAGTTTATCGATGGTGTCTGAAAATTGTCCGATGACCCAGGATGCCAGTAATGCTGTGATCAGGTTGATACCCAGCCACACGGTGCGCCGTTTGGAGCTCCTTACTACTGGAGCAAACATGTCATCTTCTTCGTTTAAACCCGCCATACTCATGATGGAGTGATCGGCTTCACCACGGATGACATCCACGACGTCATCGATGGTTATACGGCCTACCAGTTTTCCATCATCGTTTATTACCGGAGCCGATACCAGGTCGCGCTGTTCAAACAGGTTAGCGACATCGCGCGCGGGCATGGTGGCGAGTATTGCTTCGGTTTCCATGGACATGACTTCAGCTACGGACAGCATGGGGTCCTTGATAATTAATTCCGTTAAGGGCATTGTGCCGAGATAGTTTCCTTCCCGGTCCACAACGATCAGGTTGTCTGTCATGCTGGGTACATTGCCGCGAGCTCTCATATAACGGAGTACAACATCAAGCGTGATATCCGCGCGTACGGTGACTGTATCGGTATTCATCAACCCGCCGGCGCAATCTTCTGGATAGGACATTACCGCTTCCAGGCGATTCCTGTTCTGTTCGTCCATGGATTGCAATACTTGCTGGGTAACGTCTTCCGGCAGGTCAATCAGGATATCGGCCAGATCGTCGGTTTCGTAGTGGCGGGCAGCTTCGACCAGCTCGTGATCTTCGAGGTCTTTCAGTAACTGGTGTCGAACCTCGTCATTAACGTAGAGCAGTACATCACCGTGGTCGTCAAGATCGACCAGGGACCAGACTTTCTCTCGTTCTTCACGTGGCAGGGCTTCAAGCAGGTGGGCCAGTTCAGGAGGGTGCAGCTCATGTATTTTATCAGACAACGCAACCGCATCTTCTTCACGGATCAGCTCGTGAAAAATGTCCAGTCGGTCGGATTGCTGTTCATCAGTGTTGCTGGCCGGCATGTTACACCCCAGTTAGAACAGTTCGCAGTTTAACGTATCCACACGTTAAAAGCATCGCGATTTGATACATATGGGTAGCAAGATAGCCGAAACAGTAAAAAAGGTGCGTCATTACATTTGTGCCGGCGGGTAGAGGGTACAACGGGGTGGCGTATTCAGGCAGCTCAATCAGAAATAAAGGTGGATAAAGTGGGTAAGTAATAATTTACGGTTAGCGGGGTATTACTCTGCTTCGCCAAAACGGTCATTGATCAACTGCTCGATTTTCTGCATAGCGTCGTTTTCATCTTCGCCATTGGTGGTAATAATTATCTGGCTGTTCTGACTGGCAGCCAGCATCATGACCCCCATAATACTCTTGCCATTGACCNNCGTTCCTCCAGGCAAAATTTAGCCTTTCTAAAAATAGTGTCCGGATTAGCGTCGAAAGGTACCCTGAGTGACTGGGTGTCCAATGGACAGACACCCAAGATGGTTTTAATGGTTTGTAATGCAACGTCACCGAAATTTTCGTGAGTAATCAGTAAGAGCCCGACAGTCATCAGAGATCCCTGTGTCTAACGGTGACATTGTCGCGTTTCTTTTTGAAAAACTCGGCTAACTTGTGGCACAAATAGACGGACCGGTGTTGCCCACCCGTACAACCAATGGATACGGTCAGGTAACTTCGATTTTCAGATTCAAAGTGCGGAATCCAGAAAGACAGAAACTGTTCCAGCTGAGTAAACATTTGACCAACGACTTCACGTTCCTGCAAAAACTCAATGACAGGCTGGTCCAGACCGGATAATTTGCGCAATGCCGGCTCCCAGTGTGGATTGGGCAGGCAACGTACGTCGAAAACAAAATCAGAGCCTGTAGGCACACCGTGCTTGTATCCAAAGGGAATAAAGCGG
>DJMK01000206.1 GCA_002436485.1 Proteobacteria bacterium UBA6492 | reverse complement strand
GAAATACGTGACACTGTCGGCGGTGCCGGTCGTGCCATTGTCATCAATCTCGCCTTGAATGCTCACTACCATACCGACACGCAAGTCAGCCTGCGTGACTGATAAATCATCTTTTGTGAATGTGGCATTCTCAGTATTGAACGTGACACCGTTGGAGATCACACTACCAAAACCGGTAATCTTGCCGTAGGAAATCCCGGTTCCACCGATACCACCTTCCGCTACTACCGAACCTCCACCGCCGCAGGATGCCACCAGCACCAGTAGTGCCAGTAACGAACTTAAGTAACCAACCATGCGCGTAATCATTTGAGGTTCTCCTCATCAACATCTTCTTCAAAATAATAAATTCCCAGGCCGGCGCGTTTGCGCCCGCTACCTGTCACTTCCGGATTGGTATCCCGGTCCTGTTTTGACAGGTATTCATTTAGTTGTTCCAGCAAGCTCTGCGCCTGTTCCGCGCTTAGTTCACGAAACGCGGCTAGCGCCTCTTCCGGCAGGTTGTCATACATCACCTTGCGCTGGAAGCGCGGCTCTGAGCTTTCAGTATGTATATTGTGATTGATTGTCTGTAAAAGTAATGCGACATCGGTACCAAGAATGTGCATTTTCTCTTCAAGGCCGGCCGATGGTATATAGGCATGTCGCACCAGGGTAACATTTCTTTCGTTGTCCACACTGACCGCGCCCACCTGGGTTAATTCATCCAGAATGGCACCGGCCGGAATATCACCGCTGTAATTTTTCACCAGCGACATGAAACTCTCATCGCCTTCAAATGGCAACGTTTTTGGCTTGCCCTTGCCTTGCGTATAGCGTTTATCAGACAGCCAGCCATTGATGACGCGTACCGCACGGTTATATTCCTGTGCAACAGCCTCGTCATCCGGCGAAGCAATTTTTTGCAATCGCGCCACTTCCTTGCGATTAAGACCAGTGATCACGGAAACACGTGAAATCGTTTGCTTGCGTGTTTCCACATTAAACTCACGATCGGCAATGTCCACGTATACCCACTTGGCAAGATCAGCAAAAGCACCATAAGGAATCTTGTGGTGCAATAAAATTCTGACCAGCGGACGAAGCATGCGAATAATCGCCGCGGTAAGTATTTTGTTAATGCCTTCTGCCATCGATATCGTCTTTTCTTATGGTGTAACTGGCGGAAAGTGATTCACCTTCCGCCAGTACAGTTCATCAACATAAGTTACTTATACCAGAACTCTCGGATTTAATCCTCAAGTTCAATTTTTGTTGCATTGACCTCGTTAGGTCCGATCTGGACACCATAAACTTCAACCAAGTGTCCCTGCTGCAGGTAAGTCAGGTTGAATTTCACTATGTTGTTGCTGCTACGGCTATCAAACATCATGGTGTCATTACTGACATGGACTGTCCATCCATTCGCCAGGATGATTGTGCCAACATTGGTCTCACCATCTGCTTTATCAATCGAATTGATGGTGCTCTTAAGCTCGACGTCACCCTCGTCTTCAGCTTCGACCTTNNAACTTCCGTACGGTCAATCATGAACTTGTTACCATCAAAATCCATGGTGATCTTGCCGCGCATTTCGTACTCGTCATCATCATGATGCTCGCCGCTTTCACAGGAATCCTCGTCCTCAACCTTGCTTGCGATAAGGAAGCCATTGGCGTCCAGATCCTGTGTACTTTTAACTTCCACAAAGGCACCGTCAACCAGGGAAAGACTGTTGTCGACGATGGCATTCCTGTAATCAACTACCAGGCTGCCAATTTTGAATGACTCATTGTTGTTTGGATCGGCGGTTCCGAGTTCCTGAACCACACCCTTGATTTCAACACCCTCGGGATTTGAGTTGAGATAGTCAGTCAGATTAGCCGCGTAGACCTCAATACGTGTGGCAAATACCTGGTCCACACCATCACTATAGCCGCTGACTTCTACGATATTACCAACGGCGATTTGGTCGACAGAATTTACACCGGCAACCTTGCTCTCGAAAATGGTTCGTCCGTCCACGTTGACAATATAACCCATCACACCAATCTGGCCAGTCGTAGCACCCGGTGCAATGCTATTGCTGGTTACCATGCCTTCCACCTCGTTATGAGCGCTAATGCTGGTGGCCGTACCAGTGGTACCGTTGTGGCTACCCTGTACACAGGCCATCATGCCCACACGCAGGTCGTCCTCAGACTTGTTAGAGTCATCACCTACTCGAATACTGGTACCGTTTGTCTCGTACTCGATACCATTAACATACACACTACCAAAACCGGTAATGACGCCAAAAGTAGACTGGCCAGCGCCGGTAGTGGTATCACCACCCCCACCGCCGCCACAGGCTACGAGTGAGGCAGCAAGACCTGCCGCACCCAGTAAACTTGTTAACTTAATGATTTTCATGATCTTTCTCCTTCACCTGCACAGTTAATGCTTCAATTTTTAAAATTATAACACAATTTTCTTAAAAATGGGAATATTTTCCCATTTTTTATAAAAAAGATTTGATGCTGAATAATTGCGCTATCACACCGGAGAGCCTGGAGTTATCAAGAAAGTGAGGCGTGCTTATAAGTGACAGAATTATGAAGAGAGTCCCGAGGCGGTTTTGACCGTTTTACCGGGCACAGCAAAATACCGGCACCAGTGCCATGCCGATACCGAATTAAGAAGATGTATAGTTTGAAGTTGGTGCCCAGGACGGACTTATCGGAGCGAAGCGTAGGGTATGCTGCATGAACCGCACAGCGGTTCAAAGCAGTGCGAACCGGAATTGTTCTCTGATTGTTTTAATAAGTTGGTGCCCAGGGCCGGACTCGAACCGGCACGGCCAGCTATGGCCAGCGGATTTTAAGTCCGCTGCGTCTACCAATTCCGCCACCCGGGCTAGCCGAGCCTGGATGATAGCGCTTTAGCGCCTGCCCCAAAAAGCATGCTCAGAGCGATTGCTG
>DJMK01000157.1 GCA_002436485.1 Proteobacteria bacterium UBA6492 | reverse complement strand
AAAACTACCTTTGAGCGATTGTTGTTACATCGCCATGGCCTGGATATCAGTGCTGACGAGTTACATTCATTTGGTGAATCGCTCTATGCGCAGGTACTGTCAGAACTGAAACAGGTTACGCGCGAGTTACAGGGTAACGAGGATATTGCTGCACTGACTGAAAAAATCCAGCATCAGTATCGACCCGATCGTGATCTACTGACGCTTTACAAGGAGAATATGCTGGCAGCACATGACTTCGTTAAACAACATGAGCTCGTCAGCATGCCTGATCAACAGTTTTTACATGTGGTCGAGACGCCAGCGTTTTTGCGCCACCAGATTCCTTTTGCTGCCTACCTTGATCCCATGCCAACTGACTCGGCACAGACAGGTTATTATTATGTTACGCCTCCGCAGGATGAAGAAAGTTGGGGAGAGCACAACCTGTTAAGCCTGCAACACACATGTGTGCATGAAGCCTGGCCCGGACACCATCTGCAATTTGTTACCGCCAACCGCGATGAAACATCGCGATCCCTGCCGCGACTGGTGAACGCCTCTGCCACGCTATACGAAGGGTGGGCGTTGTATTGTGAGCAGTTGATGTACGAGCAGGGCTTCCTGCAACAGCCGGAATCAAAATTCGTGTTACTGAAGGATCGTCTATGGCGCAGTTTACGTGTCATGCTGGATGTGGAATTGCATGTGCGTGATCGCAGTATCGAGCAGGCCAGCCAGGTCATGCAGGACAAGCTGGGTTTCAGTGCTGCACAGGCACTGGGCGATTTAAGTTGGTACAGTCAGTCGCCTACCGTACCAATGGGCTATGCGACCGGCTGGTTGTTGATTAACATGACTCGCGATCGACTGCAGGCAATGAATGACTCATTCAGCCTGAGGGACTTTCACGACCGGTTGCTGAGTGCTGGTAGCATCGGTTTGCCCTGGGTGATCAGCCGGGCCTTCGGCCAGCCGCTCTGGCGTACCATACGAGAAAATACGTTTCGGCCTGCCGAAGCTACTACTCAACCTGTTACTATCTGATAGAATATAGACGTCTGGTTAGTCCCAATCAGGAGTTTCCCCCCATGAAAGCACGGCCCAAAGCCACGTATGGTTTGAGGTAATATAGAACGTTGAAAAAGTCAGCCAGAAAAATCAAGCTGCACGGGTTTAACAACCTCACAAAAACCCTGAGCTTTAATATTTACGATATCAATTTTGCTGAAACACAGGAACAGCAGAATGCCTATATCGAATATATTGATGAAGAATACAACGCCGAGCGATTGACCAGTATTCTTACCGATGTCTCGGATATGATTGGCGCAAATATCCTGAATATCGCGCGCCAGGATTATGACCCGCAGGGTGCCAGTGTCACCATGCTGATCTCGGAAGAGCCCCTCAAGGCGGAACAGATGACCAACCTGGAGGCACCTGGTCCTGAGGCGGTTGTCGGTCACCTGGATAAAAGCCATATCACCGTGCATACCTACCCGGAGAGCCATCCCGATGCCGGCATCAGTACCTTCCGTGCGGATATCGATGTTTCAACCTGTGGTCGAATTTCACCGCTTAAGGCATTGAACTACCTGATACACAGTTTCGATTCGGATATTGTGATACTCGATTATCGAGTACGCGGTTTTACTCGTGATGTGCGTGGCAAAAAGCACTATATCGATCACAAGATCAATTCCATTCAGAATTTCATTGGTAAGGACATCAAGGACCTTTACCAGATGATCGATGTGAATGTTTACCAGGAAAATATTTTTCACACCAAGATGTTGTTAAAGGATATTGTGCTGGATAACTACCTGTTTGGAGTCAACGAGGAAGATCTGCTGGCAGCCAAGCACAATAAAATTCACAAGGCCCTTAAGCGCGAAATGCTGGAGATTTTCTACGGCCAGAACATGACCAGGTAGGTTCGTTCTGGCATTCTAGCCAGCCAGAAAATTTCAGATCCAGAAAGCGGATCGTGTCATGATTTTCGAAGTCAGACCCATCAAACCTTTGATCGGAGAGGGAAGCTCGGCACCACCCGCTTCCAGTGCCACGGTGGCATGTTTGCCTTCATCTTGTTTCATTTGTTCAAGAATGGCGCGCGTTTTTGTATCGTGCTCATCGATTTGTGCCAGGTGTGAATCCAGGTGAGCCACCACCTGCTTTTCAGTTTCAGCCACAAAGCCAAGGCTCCACTTATCGCCCGCCAGTCCGGCCAGCGCACCAATCGTGACCGAGCCAGCATACCAGAATGGATCCAGGTAACTGGTATGGGTACCCATTTCCTTGATACGCGTTGCACACCAGTTCAGGTGATCGTTTTCTTCCTCGGCGGCCTGTTGCATTTTTTCACGCACATCGGGCAAGTGTGCCGTCAATGCCTGGCCGGTATATAAACCCTGTGCGGCCACTTCACCAGCGTGATTGATTCGCATCAGTCGACCAGCCAGTACTTTTTGCGCATCGGTGAGTTCGGATTCCTGCAGATTGTCGGCAGGGTTGCCACGCTCACCAGTGGGCGGGGTGCTAAATACCGTGCGCAGCCCGGTATCTACGACATCCAGCAAACGATCCAGCGGTGAATAATTTCTTTCTAGCATCTTAATAAGATAGCCGATCAGGCAGTTAAGGTGCAATTCTCAGTCGAGTTAATTAGTTGTTGAGCGCTTCAGTTTTTATTGGAGGCTCTATATGATGTATCCATCATGAGCTTTTATCGATACCACGTTTTTTTCTGTACCAACCAGCGTGAACCCGGTGAAGGATGTTGCGCCGATTTTGACGCGCGCTCCATGCGGGATTATGTCAAGCAACAGGCCAAGGAGCTGGGCATTCATGGTCCGGGCGGTGTGCGCATTAACCTGGCAGGTTGTCTTGGCCGTTGTGAACTCGGACCGGTAATCGCAGTTTACCCGGAAGAGGTCTGGTATACCTACGTAGATAAACAGGACCTGGATGAAATTATCCAGGAGCACTTTGTCAACGGACGTGTGGTAAAACGCCTGCAAATCTAATCTTTTGTATTCACGCTGACGAACATGGAAGAAACCAGGCTGATACCGGGTCCCGCCGGGCAACTAGAATGTCGTATTAATGCACCAGACGACTGGATCCATACTGGTCCGATCGCCATCTGCTGTCACCCGCATCCATTATATGGTGGTAGCCTGACCAACAAGGTAGTGCATATTATCAGCAAGACATTTAATGAAATGGGTTGTTTGACGGTGCGCTTTAATTTTCGCGGCGTCGGAAAATCAGAAGGTGAGTTTGCCGACATGACCGGTGAGCGTGAGGATTTACTCGCGGTCCATCAATGGGTAAAACAGGTCTATCCCGACGCGCCGCTATGGCTGGCAGGTTTTTCGTTTGGTGCCTGCGTTGCGCTATTGGCGCATGATGTTGTGCGACCTGTGCGATTATTACTGGTAGCACCGGCGATTGATATGTATCCCCAGGTAAAGGACCAGCAGGTGAACATTAACGACTGGATACTGGCACAGGGTGAACAAGATGAAATTGTTTCTGCCAGTGCAGTGATGGAATGGCAAAATCAACAAGCGATAAAACCAACCTTTTTATGGTTTGAGGACACGGGGCATTTTTTTCATGGCAAACTTACGCTGTTAAACGAACGTATCAAGTCGGCCTGGTCATAAGTCATGGATACTTATACGGACATTGTTTCTCTGGATGGACTCAGCAAGTCCTATGCCGAGCAATGCGTGGTCAATAACATCTCGCTGAGCGTCAAACAGGGCGAATACTTCGGTTTGCTCGGTCCAAACGGAGCAGGTAAAACCACTACGCTAAGAATGCTGCTTGGTATGACACCACCGGATAGTGGTGTGCTCAATGTGCTCGGCCATGCCATACCGGAACAGGCGCAGCAAATGCGCTGTAATATCGGTGTGGTGCCACAGATGGACAACCTGGATCCGGATTTCAGCGTCATAGAAAACCTGCGTACCTATGCCAGTTATTTTGGCCTCAAACCGCATAGCGCCGCGATGCAACAGCGTATCGAGGAGTTACTGGATTTTGCCAACCTGCGTGCCAAGGCCGAGGCAACTATCGAAAGCCTGTCCGGTGGAATGAAACGCCGCCTGACATTGGCGCGTGCCCTGGTGAATGATCCGCAATTGCTTATCCTGGATGAACCCACTACCGGGCTGGACCCACAAGCGCGGCAACTGATCTGGCAACGCTTGCGTGAATTAAAACGGGCAGGGCGCACTCTGATCCTGACCACGCATTACATGGAAGAAGCGCAGCGCTTGTGTGACCGGCTGGCCATCATGGATCACGGACGCATCATTGCTGAAGGCACACCGGCAAACCTGATCGAGCAACATATCGAGCCACACGTGATCGAGGTCTATGGGGCAGGGCTGAATAAATGGCTGGACAACAGCACTGTTTCTTCACAGGAGCGGGTAGAGCGACTGGGTGAAACTGCCTTTGTCTATTCCCATGATGAAGCACCGCTGGTGAGCGAGTTATGCCAGATTGATGACCTGCAGTTTTTGCATCGCCGCGCCAACCTGGAAGACGTGTTCCTGAAACTGACCGGCCGGGAGTTACGCGAGTGAATGGCCTGACGATGTCACCCTGGTTACGCTGGTACCCCGTCTGGTTGCGCAATGTGCGTGTCTGGCGCAAGTTGCTGGGGCCCGCCTTGCTGGGCAATATCGGGGAACCATTGCTGTATTTGCTGGCCTTGGGCTACGGGCTGGGGAGTTTCCTCGGAGACCTGGAAGGCCTGCCTTACGTGGTGTTCCTGGCCTCGGGCATGGTGTGTGCCAGTGCTATGAATACTGCCAGCTTTGAAGGCATGTATTCCGCCTATACCCGCATGGCGGTGCAGGATACCTGGATCGGCATGTTGACGGCACCGTTGAGCATACGGGATGTATTAATTGCCGAGGTCATCTGGTGTGGCACCAAGAGTTTCATCAGTGTCGTGGCTATTCTGATCATTGCCGGACTGCTGGGGCTGGTGGCGGATGTGCGCGCCTTACTGGTGTTGCCAATCGCCTTGCTGCTGGGGGTGTGTTTCGGTTCCATGGCGCTGGTAGTGACCGCTGTGGCACGGAATTACGATTTCTTCCTGTATTACTTCACTCTGCTGATTACCCCGATGCTACTGTTGAGCGGGGTGTTTTTTCCCATCAGTGGCATGCCTGAGGCCGTACAGGTCGGTGCCAAGCTGCTGCCGCTCTACCATGCCATTGCGATGATGCGACCGTTGATGATTGGTGGAGTACCCCAGGATGTATTGCTGCACCTGTCTGTGCTGATTGCTTACACTTTAATCGCCTTTCCACTGGCCACACGCCTGATTAGCAAGCGCATACTAACCTAAAAATCCAATAAAAATAGCAAGATAGCTTGTTGTAAAAATAACTGGTTATTTTTTCATTTCAGCTTGACTTTGTCTTTCTTCATTACTATATTATTAAATACTGAATTACTACTCTTCTTCATTGAGTATTAATTTGACTCCTCCATCCTCCTTATGGTGGTAATTATTAAGGCGCGGTTCCCCCCTTTACCGCGCCTTTCTTTTTTCTAGCCTTCCCAGAATTATGCATTCCGTGCTTCTTCATGGGTTTACCTAACTCACTGAATGGCAGAGTAATTTTTCTGGCTCCAATTGGAGCTTGTGGCTTGTACAGGGCGGGGTTTTTCTGTACCATTCCGCCTCTTTTTCTAGCAGTGATGCCTTTTGGAGCAAAGAATTATGAAAACGTTTAGCGCCAAGCCGCAAACGGTCAAGCGTGACTGGTATGTCATTGATGCGACTGACAAAGTTCTGGGCCGTCTGGCCACGGAAGTTGCCCGTCGCCTGCGTGGCAAGCACAAGGCGGAGTATACTCCGCACGTGGATACCGGCGACTATATCGTGATCGTCAACGCTGACAAGGTAAAAGTGACTGGCAACAAGGAAAAAGCCAAGACCTATTACAAGCACAGTGGCTACCCGGGCGGTATGCGTGCAACCACACTCGACAAAATGCGCCAGAAGGCGCCTGAGCGCATCATTGAAACCGCGGTCAAGGGCATGTTGCCCAAGAACCCGCTGGGCCGTGCCATGTTCCGCAAGCTGAAAGTTTATGCTGGCGCAGAGCACAACCACCAGGCACAACAGCCGCAACCGCTGGATATTGAAGGAAGGTAGCAAACAAATGGCAGCAGAAACCTATTACAGTACCGGTCGCCGCAAGACCTCAACCGCGCGTGTTTACCTGACCGGTGGTAGCGGTAACATTACCGTTAATAACCAGCCACTGGACAAGTTCTTTGGCCGGGAAACCGCCCGCATGATCGTGCGCCAGGCCCTGCAGGTCGTGGATGCCGAGAACAAGTTTGACATCAATGCCTATGTTGTTGGCGGTGGTAACAGTGGTCAGGCTGGTGCGATTCGCCACGGTATCAGCCGNNGCCCGCGAGGTGGAGCGTAAGAAAGTCGGCCTGCACAAGGCACGCAAACGCCCGCAGTACTCCAAGCGTTAATATTTTCTGTCTTATCTGTGAAACAACGCCCGTCTTTCGACGGGCGTTGTCGTTTTGGGCCGTTGAATTTTGTTCATGGCGCCGCCTGGGGAAATGGCAGGTCGATATTTGGAATCCAGGTGGACGATTATTTTACCATTTTTACCCGTTTTTGAGACTCTGAGTGCAGTCGAGTAACGCGTAGCAAAAATACAACAAACATTTGGTTTGAAGATTAGCTGTGACTAATTTAGAAGCTGCTAATATTCTAAAATTATGTGATGAATTAGGCATTTAGTCGTGTTTGTAGCAATAATACAACAATTTGAAAAAAATGTTGTATTTAGTGCAATAAACTGTTGCGCAAGCGCAAATACTCTTGTATAAAAGCATCCGAGTTTACCTAACCTACTCAAGCTCATAAGGAGAGTATTCATATGAATAAGAAACTTGTTGCAGCGGCTGTTGCTGCTGGCCTTGCGGCGCCAATGGCTGCCCAGGCAGAAATTACCGTGTACTCACACGTTCAATTCGAAATCGCTAACATCGACCCAGAAGTTGGTGATAGCGCGACGGTCGTAACTGACAACCAGCGTGGTCGTATCGGTGTTAAGGGCGGACATGACCTGGGCGGTGGCCTGAAGTCATGGGCAAAAGCTGAATTCGACTTCGAAGGCGGCAACCGTGACGCAGAATTCGGTTCCACAACTCGTACAACGACAGCTGGTGATGACTACACCCAACGCCACGCACTGCGCGTTCGTGAAATCAACGCTGGTCTGAAAGGCAGCTTTGGTTCTATCGGTTTGGGTACTGTTAAGTCTGCTTACAAATACTACGGTGGTGTTAAGTACGACCCATTCGTAACTACTACACTGGAAGCACGTGGTACTACCATGCGTGGCGGTACTGACGGTCAGAACGGCTTCCTGAACAATGCCCTGATCTACACTGGCAAGTTCGGTATGGTTAACCTGCACCTGACTTACAGCCCAGACGACACTAACCAAGGTGGTGGAGCTACTGGAGTTGACGGTGCTGGTGAAACTACTGCCGGTATCAAGTTTGGTGACAAGGCATGGGAAGCAGGTGCTGCCATGTATAGTTCAGGCCTGGACAATGGCCGCGAAAACTTGAAGGTGTTTGGTTCCTTCAAATTCGGTAACAACACTATCCGTGCACAGTATGAAGATACTGACTCTGGTGCAGCAGTCAACCCGACAACTGAGTACATGTGGATCGGTTATGAGCTGAAGCTGGGCAAAGGCATGCTGAATGCTCAGTATGGTACAGCTGACCCGGATGGTGACAACAATGATACTTCAGCGATCACTGTTGGTTACATCCACAAGTTCAACAAGCAGTCTCGCGTTTTCGTCGGTTATAAAGACGTAGATGAAGATACAGCTGGTGACGACTTCAGTGTCCTGTCTGCTGGTATTCGCGTAGATATCTAATAATAACAATATTAGATGTACTTAAACGGGACCTTCGGGTCCCGTTTTTTATTTGTGCCGTATGAATGGGAGGTCCTTCCCGTTTATAGATTTTTCAGTTGTATGGGATTTCACCCGTTTTTTATTGCACGCTGAGAAGTGCAAGCTGTATTAAAATAAATACCAGGGGTCACAGCCTTTTTATTGTAAAATGTATTATACGTTTCATTGGATAAATTAATGCCCGGAAGAAATGACCCCTGTCCCTGCGGCAGCGGTAAAAAATTCAAGAAGTGTTGTGGCGGCAATAAAGCGCAGCAGTCAGCTTTATCGGATAAAGAAACCGATTTGCGAGCGGCAATAGTGTCTTTTGAAAATGGGCTTTACTCGAAAGCACAATCAATATGTGAGCAGTTCTTAAAATATAATCCAGATGAGCCAGTAGGATGGCAGGTATTGGGG
>DJMK01000160.1 GCA_002436485.1 Proteobacteria bacterium UBA6492 | reverse complement strand
AAGGACCTGAACCTCAAACTGCTATATGGCAGCTACGATTTTGACAATGATGTTGCAAATGAAGACTATTCACACATACACGTCAGCCTGAGCAAGGATGACTTTACGTTTGCTATTGACGATAATGATTTGCCGAATGCGCCTGGTGATCCACGCATATCCGTTTCTTACAGCAAGGCTTTTGACTTGATGTAATTCGCAAATCTCANNAAAAGCCCGCATATGCGGGCTTTTTTTTGCTGCTGCAAAATGGTGCACAAGCTATCGATGAAGATTAGCGCTTGTGAAGCGGTTTGGTTTTCGATTAGATTGTAAAAAATAGTTCGTTTTTAGGTAAACCAAGTTGATGGAATCGACCAACCTGATATTACTGATGTCTCTGGCATTTGGCCTTGGCATGTTACACGCGCTCGACGCGGATCATATCATGGCCGTGTCCGGGCTGATGGTTGGACAGCAAAGAAGGCGCAGGAACTTTGCGTTTTGCTTGCGCTGGGCGGTCGGGCATGGCCTTGTGCTTGTACTGATTGGTACGGCAATTTTTATCTTCGGTATGCACTTGCCAGATTCCGTCAGCCAGTATGCAGAGTTGTTTGTTGGTCTGATTCTTGTCTTGCTCGGTGGTGTGCTGTTACTGAATTTATACCGATCACGTGTACATCTGCACTTTCATCATCATGACGGGTTGCCTTTGCATGCCCATTGGCACGTGCATGAAAAATCCGGGACACATTCAAACAAAAATCATCATCATGACCATGCAGCAGTATTTATCGGTGTGATACATGGGCTTGCCGGTTCAGCACCCTTACTAGTGCTTGTTCCGGTATCATCGCTGCAATCGCCGTTATATGGTGTAATTTACCTGTTACTGTTTTCCTTTGGTGTTCTGGCGGCGATGCTATTGTTTGGCGGCATATTCGGGTATTTACAGGACTTCATGCAAAAACAAGGTGAGCGCGCAATAAGAGTTTTGCGACTGATTACCGGTTCGGCCGCAATAATTACCGGTGTGTTAGTTATTAGAGGTGTCACGCTATGAATGCTGTAATGCCTGCATCAAAATCATGGCTTGCAAGGCTAACGCTGGAATATAGCCAGAAAAATGAACGTACAGTTATCTCGCAGCGTGAGCATGAGGGCCCACTGACTATCCAGCGTCCTTTTTATCCCGAGGGGGATGTTTGTCATACTTATTTGCTGCATCCGCCTGGTGGTATCGTAGGTGGTGACGAATTAAACCTTTCTGTGAAGGTCAACCCGCGTGCCCATGCACTGTTGACAACGCCTGCTTCAACCAAGTTTTATCGCAGCAACGGTGAGCTCGCNNGGTGAAAAATTTATACAGGGTGAATGTCGCCAGCGACTCGAGATTTTTCGTCAGGGCAAGCCCCTGGTGATTGAGCGAACACGATTACGGGGTGAAACTGAAATTCAACGTGCACAATGGGGGATGGCGGGCTTTCCTGTCGTAGGTACCATGCTGGTCACCGATTGTGATAAAAACGTGCTTGAGCAGCTTGTTGAATTTCAGACTGATAGTGATGTGCGTGGTAGTGTAACGCTGATAAACAATGTGTTGGTATGCCGCTATCTTGGCAAGCAGGGTATTGAGGCGAGAGAATGGTTTACAGGTATCTGGCAAAAAATACGTGAAACCTGGATCGGCAAGCCGGCATGCTTGCCGAGAATCTGGCAGACATGATATTTCAAGAGGATTAAGAAGAGGCGGAGTTATTCAATATGGAATTAACACCAAGAGAAAAAGACAAATTACTGCTGTTTACCGCGGCGTTACTTGCGGAGCGCCGCAAAGCCAAAGGCCTGAAACTGAATTATCCAGAGGCAATGGCCTATATATCGGCAGCCATTATGGAAGGCGCGCGGGAAGGCAAGAGTGTGGCGGAATTGATGAGTTATGGAACAACCTTGCTAAGCAAGGAAGACGTGATGGAGGGTATTGCCGAGATGATTCCGGAAGTGCAGGTCGAAGCGACGTTTCCAGATGGCACCAAGCTGGTGACGGTCCATAACCCAATCGTATGACAACAAGTTTGTTTCGGGAGATAAAACATGATTCCTGGTGAGTTACTGATTGATGATGGTGATATTGAACTGAATAAAGACCGTGAGACGGTTACGGTGCGTGTTGCAAACACCGGTGACAGACCGATACAGGTTGGATCGCACTATCACTTTTACGAAACCAACTCGGCACTGCAATTTGATCGGGAATTGAGTCGGGGCTATCGATTGAACATACCGGCTGGTACGGCCGTCAGGTTTGAGCCCGGGCAGGAGCGCGAGGTAGAGCTGGTGGCCTACGCTGGGGAGCGAAAAGTTTTCGGTTTTAATGCCGCGATCATGGGTAGCCTGGACTAACGGGCGAGTTAACGGGGAGCAGATCAAGTATGAGTAAAATCAGCAAACAGGCCTATGCCGAAATGTATGGCCCAACCACCGGCGATCGTGTCAGGCTGGGCGATACGGCGCTGATCATTGAGGTTGAGCAGGACAAAACAATTTACGGTGATGAGGTCAAGTTCGGTGGTGGCAAGGTCATTCGTGATGGCATGGGACAAAGTCAGCGTGTTGCCATCGAGGTGGTTGATACGGTCATCACCAACGCGTTGATTCTCGACTACACCGGTATCATCAAGGCCGATGTTGGTATCAAGGATGGTCGTATCGTCGGTATTGGCAAGGCTGGTAATCCCGATGTACAACCTGGTGTTGATATCGTGGTAGGACCAGGTACCGAGGCCATCGCCGGTGAAGGACAGATTCTGACTGCCGGTGGCATAGATGCCCACATTCACTTTATTTGTCCTCAACAGGTTGAAGAAGCATTAATGTCCGGGGTAACAACCATGATCGGCGGAGGTACTGGTCCGGCTACCGGCACCAATGCCACTACCTGTACCCCGGGACCGTGGAATATTCATCGCATGTTGCAGGCGGCCGATGCCCTGCCAATGAATTTTGGTTTTCTCGGTAAAGGCAATGCCAGTACACCCGATGCCTTGCTGGAGCAAGTAGCGGCGGGAGCCATGGGTTTAAAATTGCACGAGGACTGGGGCACGACACCGGCAGCAATCGACAATTGTTTGTCCGTGGCGGAACAGACAGACATTCAGGTTGCTATCCATACTGACACGCTCAATGAATCGGGTTTTGTGGAAGACACCATTGCTGCGTTCAAGGGACGGGCTATTCACACTTACCATACTGAAGGTGCAGGTGGTGGCCATGCGCCGGATATCATCAAGGCGTGCGGTGAGGCAAATGTATTGCCATCCAGTACCAACCCGACCCGTCCGTACACGGTTAACACTGTCGATGAACACCTGGACATGCTCATGGTATGTCATCACCTGGATCCAAATATTGCCGAGGACGTAGCGTTCGCCGAATCTCGCATTCGTCGCGAGACCATTGCTGCCGAAGATATTTTTCATGACCTGGGTGCTTTCTCCATGATCGCATCGGATTCACAGGCCATGGGGCGCGTCGGCGAAGTGATCACGCGTACCTGGCAGACTGCCCACAAGATGAAGTTGCAACGTGGCGCATTGTCACAGGACAATGAGCGTAATGATAATTTTCGCGCCAGGCGTTATATCGCCAAGTACACTATCAACCCCGCTATTACACATGGTATTGCCAATGAAGTTGGTTCAGTCGAAGTGGGTAAGTTGGCCGATCTCGTGTTGTGGAAACCAGCATTCTTTGGCGCCAAGCCATCCTTGATTATCAAGGGCGGGTTTATTGTTGCTGCGCCAATGGGTGATCCAAATGCGTCGATTCCAACGCCACAACCTGTGCATTACCGTCCGATGTTCGCTGCATACGGCAGCGCACTGCATGCAACCTGTATCAGTTTTGTATCGCAGGCAGCACAGGATGCCGGTATCGCAGCATCCCTGGGACTGAACAAGATGGTTAGGGCGGTTTCCAATACACGTGCGATACGTAAAAAAGATATGCAGCTAAATGATTACCAGCCAAAGGTGGAAGTTGATCCACAGACCTATGAAGTGCGTGCCGACGGTGAGTTACTCACATGTGATCCGGCAACTGAACTTCCATTGGCACAACGTTACTTTCTGTTCTAGGTGGCAGGCAAATGTTAAAAGCAACAGAATTGATTACGGCTGAAAATGCTTGTGATGCCACACTGACCTTGCCCTACGAATCAAGACAAAAGAGCCGCTTGCGCGCCAGCCTGGATAACGGTACCGATATCGGGCTGATGTTACCACGTGGCACGATACTACGTGGTGGTGATTGTATTCGCGCGGAAGATGGTACTCGCATCATGATTCAGGCAGCCGATGAAACCGTTTCGGTTGCGCGTATTGAAGATAAAATGCTATTTGCGCGTGCCTGTTACCATCTTGGTAACCGTCATGTGCCGTTACAAATAGGCGATGGTTGGCTGCGCTATCTGCATGATCATGTGCTGGATGACATGCTGGCAGGCCTAGGTATACGAACGACAACAGAACAAGTTCCCTTCGAACCAGAAGCCGGTGCATACGGTGGTGGACATCATCATCACGAGCATTAACGCTATGCAAGATAATCATGACACCCTCGCCAGCCTGCGTCTTTGGCAACTTATCAGTCCGGCACTGCCGGTCGGTGCCTATGCCTATTCGCAAGGACTCGAATATGCACTACATGCCGAGTGGATCAAGAATGCCGAGGATGTTGAGGAATGGATCAGTGGGCAGTTGAAAAACAACCTGGCATGTCTGGATATACCAGTTTTGTCACGCCTGTATGTAGCCTGGCAAAAGAATGATGTTGCCAGCATAGATAACTGGAGTACATTTATTCTTGCAGCGCGTGAATCGCGAGAACTGGTTGAAGAAGATCTACACCTGGGCAGGGCGCTGGCAACGTTATTGGCAAACCTTGATATTGAAGATGCGAAAAAATACACAACCTCCAATGCTGCACCATTTGTAAACTTGCTGGCACTGGCAGCAGTCAAGTGGCAAATCGATGTGGAATCGATCATGAAGGCCTATTTGTGGATGTGGTGTGAAAACCAGGTGGCAGCCGCTATTAAGTTAGTACCGCTGGGGCAAACGATCGGACAACAAATGCTAATACGACTTGCTGACGTTATACCTTGCGCGGTAGAGACAGGTGCACTACTCGCGGATAATGAGATAGGTAGCCTGGCACCCGGGCTGGGTATTGCCAGTGCACTACATGAAACACAGTATTCACGTTTATTTCGTTCATGATTACATTCAGGAGTTAATTGATGTCGCCCGATCAGGTTTTACGCGTTGGTGTTGGTGGTCCAGTAGGCTCCGGAAAAACAGCACTGGTTGAAGCTCTATGCAAATCCATGCGCGAGAAGTTCAATATCGCCGTGGTCACCAATGATATTTATACGCAAGAGGATGCTGAGTTCCTGATAAAACATGCGGCGCTCGATGCCAATCGCATCATTGGTGTTGAAACAGGTGGTTGTCCACATACGGCAATTCGCGAAGATGCTTCAATGAATCTTGCGGCAGTGGCAGAGTTGAATAATCGTTTTAACAATCTTGACCTGGTGCTGGTGGAAAGTGGCGGTGATAACCTGAGTGCCACGTTTAGCCCGGAGCTGTCTGATCTCACTATCTACGTTATCGATGTATCAGCCGGTGACAAAATACCGCGTAAAGGTGGGCCAGGGATTACCAAGTCGGACTTACTGGTGATTAACAAGATAGACCTGGCGCCTTATGTTGGCGCATCACTGGAAGTGATGGAGCGCGATGCGAAAAAAATGCGTGGTGAACGTCCGTTTGTATTCTCTAATCTCAAAACCGGTGAAGGCCTCAAGCAAATTGAGCGCTTTGTGATCGAAAAGGGCATGCTCGAATAATCATTTGTGATCCGTCAATCAGCGGATTGTTGTACAAATGTCACTTCTTTTGTAATTCATACCACAAAAACTTGCCAAACCTGCACCAGATTAACGCGTAATCGTGGTGCATGCGCACCAGCATGACACATCCATGATTGTTTCATAATTGTTAAATTTACTTAACTGACTGTTTTTAATTATAAATATTCAGTTGGCACAGCCCTTGCTCAATGGTAGGCAACCTGTCTTGTCTTCGTGTGGGATCAAATTCCGGGGAGCAAACACGGTTACGACAAAACAAACGAATTTTTACATCAATACTTAGGAGCTTATGATGAAAAAGACAACGAACCTAACCGCAGCTGCAGTTGCTGCTGCTCTTGTCACCGGTGGTAGTTTTGCTGTGCCACTAGCTGCACAAGCTGAACTCTCAACAACTATCGGCGTTGCGAACATGTACTTGTGGCGTGGTCAGAACCTGACGCCGAGTGGTGCGCAGGCGCACGGTAGCCTCGATTATACAAAAGGTGGATTTTATGCCGGTGTTTGGGCTACCACAGAAACAGATGGCCATGAGACTGACCTGTACTTAGGCTATGGTGGTGAGATTGGTGGCTTCTCATACGATGTTTCCTACTGGAAATACCTGTATCCAGAAGATTGTACCGCAGTTCCTAGCTGTGACCTTGGTGATAACGACCTGTCAGAAGTAGTTCTTTCTGCCGGTTTTGGTCCGGTAACGGCGGCTGCTTACATCGCAGTTGAAAGCGAAGCAGATGATGACAAGTACTACACTGTCGATGCCTCTTTCGGTAAGTTCAATATCCTGTATGGCTGGTGGGACCTGGAGAACCCGGGTAATGAGTATAGTCACTTCACGCTGAGCTATTCTGCTACAGATGAAATCACTATGGCTGTTAGCATGCTGGATAATGACGGCGTTACTCCTGAAACAGGTGGTTTAACTGAAAACCCATTGTTCTACGTCGGTTATACCAAATCGTTTGATTTGTAATATCGCAGCAATGTAGACAAATAAGGTGTCAAGGCGAACTGTTCACATCTCGCTTTGGCACCTTTTTCATTTTTACGCATTTATAAAATCGAATAACGAGGAGGAACTAAACATGCGTACATGGTTTAAAAAACTGACGCAATCAATCACAGTATCTGCTGTACTTGTGGGATTGACTGCAACTGCGCAGGCTGCTGATACCATCAAGGTAGGTGTACTGCATTCGCTATCCGGTACTATGGCCATCAGTGAAACCACGCTGAAGGACACGGTACTCATGATGATTGACGAACAAAATAAGAAAGGCGGTGTAATGGGCAAAAAGCTGGAGGCTGTGGTAGTTGACCCGGCATCCAACTGGCCGCTGTTTGCCGAGAAGGCACGTGAGTTACTGGAAAAAGAAAAAGTAGATGTGGTATTTGGCTGCTGGACTTCAGTATCA
>DJMK01000161.1 GCA_002436485.1 Proteobacteria bacterium UBA6492 | reverse complement strand
GGTGATACCGATGCCGCGTTGGAATGTGCCAAACAGTTTGATGAAGGGCCTGCATGTGTCATCGTCAAACATGCAAATCCCTGCGGCGTTGCCATTGGGGATTCACTGCTTGAGGCCTATGACCGCGCCTATAGCACTGATCCAGAATCGGCCTTTGGTGGCATCATTGCCTTTAACAAGGAGCTCGATGCTGAAACCGCAAAGGCCATTGTAGAGCGCCAGTTCGTAGAAGTGATCATCGCACCAACCATCAACGCCGACGCTATCGCTGTGGTCAGTCAAAAGAAGAACGTCCGCCTGCTGGAGTGTGGTATGTGGTCAGACAAGGCTACTGCCCGTCTGGATTTCAAACGCGTCAATGGTGGTCTGCTGGTACAGGGTTCTGACCTGGCCTTGTACAACGAATTGAAAGTTGTCAGTGCGCGACAGCCCAGCGAGCAGGAAATGAAAGACCTGTTATTCAGCTGGAAAGTCAGTAAGTTCGTCAAATCGAATGCCATCGTCTATGGCAAGGACAACATGACAATAGGCGTCGGTGCTGGCCAAATGAGTCGGGTTAATTCAGCACGTATTGCCGCAATTAAAGCTGAGCACGCCAAACTGGAAGTTAAGGGCGCCGTCATGGCTTCCGATGCCTTTTTCCCGTTCCGTGACGGAATAGACCAGGCTGCTGAGGCGGGTATTACCGCGGTGATTGAACCCGGTGGCTCCATGCGTGATGATGAAGTCATCGCGGCAGCCGATGAACATGGCATGGCGATGGTATTTACCGGCATGNNTATCTGGTCGCTAACCTCGCCACTGTCATTCAAAAACACCATGGACAATGTGTGCTGGTTGATATCGAGAATCACTGAACCTGCCTGTTGCAAAGAAACCGCCATAACCGGGTGATTCAACTTGCCAATGTCCACCTTGGCAGAAGAGCCCAGCACCGTATATACCGTGCCTTTAAAAGCAGGCTGTGTGTTATTCGGCTTTTTAAACATGCTTACAGCATTATTGTTGGTCTTGTTGCCGCGTTGCAGCATCCATTCCTGCAAGGTATTTGAGATACCGTAATGACAACTCAACATATGGCTGCGTTCGTAGGTATGACTATGCCCCGAGAAGACCAGGTCCACACCAGCTTGTTCCAGTATCGGTAAAATATGTTCACGCACCCTGAACATGCGGCCACGACTATCGTCGCGTGAATCCGAGTTATGTGTGCTTTTGCTATAGGGGGGTTGATGAAATAACACGATAGTCCAGGGCTGGCGGTTCTGCTGTAGATCCTGCTTCAGCCACTCCAGCATCGGCGAGCCATGTGCCATCTCACCATGATGCGAATCCAGGATCACGTAGTGTGTGAAGGCATGGTCAAACGAATACCAGGCCCGATCACCAGAGGCCAACCCACCACTTTCACCCTGTTGTGGAGTATCAAACAGTTTGTAATAGGCCCAGCGCCTGGCATCGTGGTTACCAAACACCGGCCATACCGGAATATTTTTCAGAATAGTTCTGTATGACTGGAAAAAATTCCGGTCAAATTCAGAGGCCTTGCCACTGTTATAGGCATTGTCACCGGTGGTCAATAGCATATCGACATAAGGTAATGAGCTACGTGGCCGCGCCTTCATCCACTCGATGGCGCTGTCCCTGACCTTGCTTTGAATCTCAGACGCGTAGCCCGGATCACCGATAATCCATACGCGGTTCGACGTATATTGTTCTGAAGACGGCGATGTATAAAACCACTCGGGTTGCTGAAGTAACCAGCTCGAGTCATTCTGTATACGATAGTAATACCGCGTACCCGGCTGAAGGTTATTCAGTATGACACGATGATCCTTGACTGCTTTTGTTTCACTAACCACCTGGTCAAGCAGGTTGGGCTGCAAACCATAATGAACGCGTCCGATTACCGCCTCATCTGTACCCCAACGAACACGGATCGAGTCAGTGCTGTTCATTAACAGGTAGGGGGGTCGTGCATTGTCTACCATGCTTTGCATGTAGACCATGCCAAACCAGCCCGCCGCCAGCACCAGCAACAACAGGAAAAAACCGCCCACTAAATAGATGAGCAGTTTGAGAAAGCTGGACCTAATGTTGTGTAAAAATGCTGGCAATGTCTTTGATATCGCTGGTTGATGGCTGCTAAACTAGCGCTCGTTCACACGTTACTTCATCGAACATTGTAAAAGTATCTATAGTCCCGAGTAAAATCACAAGCATGACTCGCATTCCACGCCTGATCGGTTTTATTGTCGCCATTAGCCTGTTGACGCTGGCTATCCTGTTTGGCTTGCGCCTGATTTTCTGGTTTATTTTCAATAACCCGGCCGACCCGGTGCCTACGGGTGACCTGCTTTATTCTTTCTATCTTGGCACCAAGTTCGACCTGCGCCTGACGCTGTATGTCCTGATTCCGCTGTTTGTGCTTGGCTGGATTAAACCATTCAGTCCTTTCAATAACAGGATTGCCCACTATTGTTGGCTGGGTTACCTGGTACTGGCTGCCAGTGCTGTACTGGTTTTTTACCTGGTCGATTTTGGTCATTATGCCTACCTGCACAAACGTGTCGATGCGACAGTCTTGCGTTTTCTCGCCAACTTCCAGACTTCCATGACCATGGCATGGCAATCTTACGCCATCATTCCATGGTCGATGCTGTTTATCTTCCTGATTGCGCTTGATGCCTGGGTTGTAAACAGGCTGATGCGCTACTTTACGAATTTACAACCAATCCCACTCAAAAAACGGCACAAATTGTGGGTGGCACCACTGAGTTTCTTCGTGTTCGTATTTGCGATGTTTGGCAAGTTTTCCTGGTACCCGTTACGCTGGAGTGATGCCTTTTTCAGTACGCATGCGTATGCGGCCGCCGTTGCCAGTAACCCGGTGTTGTATTTCGCCAACACGATCAAAAACAAGGAAATCACCTTTGATCGTGAAAAAACAGCACAGTATTATGATTTAATCAGCCGTTACCTGGGTGTAACCGAGCCGAATAAAAATACACTCAACTTTCGCCGCACGGTCAATCCACCGGCCAGGTTAGATCAAACTCCGAATATAGTCATGATCTACCTGGAATCCTTTGCCGGATACAAGACAGGGGCGTTTGACAATCCACTCGATCCAACGCCCTATTTTGACAAGCTGCATGCAAATGGCATTGCTTTCCGTCATTTTTATACGCCCCATGCTGGTACTGCTCGTTCGGTGTTTGCTGGTATAACCAGTCTGCCGGATATCGAACCGAATAAAACCTCGTCACGCAATCCGCTGGTCGTTGAGCAGCATACCGTAATCCGTCATTTAACCAATCACGAGAAGTTCTATTTTATTGGTGGCAGCGCTAACTGGGGTAATATTCGCGGTATTCTCTCGCACAATATTCCCGGTCTGCACCTTTATGAAGAAGGTAGTTACGACTCTCCGCGCATGGATGTGTGGGGTATTTCTGATCTGCACCTGTTCGAGGAAGCGAACCGAGTATTGCGTACAAAGGAAAAACCGTTTTTTGCCATTATTCAGACTGCTGGAAACCATCGACCCTACAATATTCCTGAAGACACCCGTGGTTTTGAGCGAAAGCAGGTTGATAAAAAGCTTCTGAAAAAGGCTGGTTTTATAAGTAACGATGAATTCAACTCTTTCAGGTTCATGGATCACAGTATTGCCTTTTTTATGGAAACAGCCCGCAAAGAAAAATATTTCGACAACACCATCTTTGTGTTCTTTGGCGATCATGGCATCACCGGCTATGCCGGTGAGCATAGTCAAAGCTACCTGACACAACTCGAATTATCTGGTCTACATACTCCACTACTCTTTTATGCGCCAAAATTACTTGGTAAGCCAAGAATCATACAACGCGTTGCCAGCGAAGTTGACATCATTCCAACTCTCGCCAGCCTGACAGGTACACCCCATATTAATACCACGATGGGACGCGACCTGTTTGATCCTCAATTCGATGATAATCGCTATGCGTTTACTATCTTGCATGGCAAAAATGCACGAATCGGCCTGCTTAGTGAAACGTTTTTCTTTCGCTCGCTGGAAGATGGCAGCAATCCTGAATTATTTGCACTAGATAATAGTAGCGAAAGAATAAATCTATTCGATAAACACCCTGAAATTGCACAACAAATGCAACAATTATGTTTCGGTATTTATGAAACTACCAAGTACATGCTGCATAACAATAAAATTGAACAATAAAAATCGCTTTATCTGCTTGATCTCGACCTTTGCACTATGCATAGTGCGCCTTTGAAAATTTAGGCAGGTAGAAAAAATGAAAGTACTGGTGGTGGGAAACGGCGGTCGCGAACATGCCCTGGCATGGAAGGCGGCCCAGTCAGGCGTGGTGGAAAAAATATTCGTGGCACCGGGCAATGCTGGCACTGCCATGGAAACCAACATGGAAAATGTGCCCATCGGTGCGGAGGACATTTCTGCGTTAATTCACTTTGCCAAAGAAACACAAATCGACCTCACTATCATTGGCCCCGAAGCACCGCTGGTTGCAGGCATCGTTGACCAGTTCAAGGCCAATGGCCTGGCCTGCTTTGGTCCCAGCCAGGGCGCAGCCCAGCTGGAAGGTTCCAAGGCGTTTACCAAGGATTTCCTTGCTCGACATAATATTCCTACGGCCAACTACCAGAATTTTACCGACACCCGGGCTGCTATTGACTATATAAAGGAGCAAGGAGCACCCATCGTGATCAAGGCCGATGGGCTCGCAGCCGGTAAAGGCGTGATCGTCGCCATGAGCGAGGAACAGGCCATTGCCGCGGTTGAGGATATGCTGTCGGGTAATGCCTTTGGTGATGCCGGTCACCGGGTGGTTATTGAAGAATACCTGGAAGGCGAGGAAGCCAGTTTCATTTGCATGGTCGATGGCCAACACATTCTGCCGATGGCAACCAGCCAGGATCACAAACGAGTTGGTGAAGGGGACACGGGTCCCAACACCGGCGGAATGGGTGCCTACTCACCTGCTCCCGTGGTGACCCATGAAATACACCAGCGCATCATGCATGAAGTGATCGAGCCTACAGTGAATGGGATGGCGGCTGAAGGCCACCCGTATACCGGTTTCCTGTATGCGGGACTGATGATTAGTGCGAATGGCACCCCAAAGGTGATCGAGTACAATGTACGCTTTGGTGACCCGGAAACCCAGCCAATCATGCTACGTCTCAAGTCAGACCTGGTAGCACTTTGTCAGGCTGCGCTTCAACAAAAGCTCGAGGCCGTTACGGCAGAATGGGAACCACGAGCCTCTCTCGGCGTGGTGATGGCTGCCGGTGGCTATCCCGGCAGCTATGACAAGGGCAAGGTCATACGTGGGCTTGATGACACCACACCAGACGTCAAGGTGTTTCATGCTGGTACCACCCTTGCCAATGGTGACGTGGTAACCAGTGGTGGCCGCGTGCTGTGCGTAACAGCGCTTGGTGATTCGGTCAGTGAGGCTCAGCAAAAAGCCTATCAACGGTTGAGTAAGATCAGCTGGGACGGTGCCTACTACCGTAATGACATTGGTTATCGGGCCATTGCCCGGGAAAAAGACTCATCCGCCAACAAGTGAAGTCTAGGGTTACAGGACAGGTCTATTTCAGTACAATAAGCGGCTCGAATTCTGGGGGACTTGGTAAAAAATATTGTAATATCAATAAGTTACTATAGTCCGAATAAAAATTATCATATTGATCAAGAGCTTAAGGAGTACCCATGTCTACTAAACACCCGGTCATCGCCGTCACTGGCTCATCGGGCGCCGGTACCACAACCGTCAAAAACGCCTTTGAACACATCTTCTTCCGCGAGAAGATCAACCCGCTCGTTATAGAGGGTGATAGCTACCACCGTTATGACCGTGCCGCGATGAAAGTAGCTATCGAAGAATTTGCCGCCAAGGGTAAGCAGTTGAGCCATTTTGGCCCCGAATCTAACCACTTCGATACGCTGGCCGAGACCTTTGAGACATATGGCAAGACTGGAAAGTGCAAGCGCCGATACTACCTGCACAGTGATGAAGAGGCTGCTATGCATAACGGACGCCTGAGTACCAGTCTGAAGCCCGGTGAATTCACACCCTGGGAAGAGATCAGCGAAGAGACAGACCTGTTGTTCTACGAGGGTTTGCATGGCGGTGTGGTTGACGGCCAGGTTGATGTGGCCAAGCATACCGACCTGCTGGTAGGCGTAGTGCCTATCGTAAACCTGGAATGGATCCAGAAGATTCACCGCGATAATGCACAACGCGGTTATTCTGCCGAGGCGATCGTAGATACCATCCTGCGCCGCATGGATGACTACGTGAATTTTATTACCCCGCAGTTTTCGCGCACGGATATTAACTTCCAGCGTGTACCCACCGTGGATACCTCGAATCCGTTCATCGCGCGTGATATACCAACACCGGATGAAAGTTTCGTGGTAATTCGTTTCCGTGATCACGGTGCCGTGGATTTCCCCTACTTGCTTAACATGATTGATGACTCATTCATGTCGCGCCCTAATACCATCGTGGTACCCGGCGGCAAAATGGGCTTTGCGATGCAGTTGATACTGAACCCGATTATTCATGAGTTAATCAAAAAGAAAAAAGGTTAATGTACTGCGAATAATCCTAAAAAGCCGGGGTTATTACCCCGGCTTTTTATTTTTTAGCTCATCTATATAGAATAGATACATGGACCACTACCTGCTAGCTAAAAGCCATCAACAGGACTGGCAAACTGCCATTGATGCCTGTCTCGAACAACTGCAGCCTCTCCCATCTGACGCGGGGCTTGGCTTCATCTATGTCACTGACAGCCACGCGAATAACCTGGCAAATATATTGCGTGAACTGGAAACACAAACCGGGATTTCCCACTGGATTGGCACGGTGGGCATGGCTATCTGTTGCACACGTACCGAGTTCTATGAACAACCCGCTATCGTATTAATGGTTACTGATCTATCTGCTGATCAATACACAGTATTTAAATCCAGCCAGGAAATACCTGCCTTACCCCAAACAGACCATTTTCGACTTGCCGTTACTCATGGTGATCCACGTAATGGCCAGTTGGCCAAACTGATAGAACAGTTGCCTGACCAGATAGGTAATGGTTACCTGGTTGGCGGTCTTACCTCTTCAGACAGTTATTATTACCAGGTTGCCGGGGAACTGGTAGAAGGAAACCTGTCCGGCATTATTTTCGATGACTCTGTCAGCGTCGTGACTGGCTTGACCCAGGGTTGCTCCCCGATTGGCAATATCCACCAGTTAACCGAATGTGACAGTAATATCGCTATCAGTATTGATAAACGACCCGCGCTGGATGTGATGAAAGAAGAAATCGGTGAAGTGCTGTCACGCGATCTTAATAGAATCGGTGGGTACATATTTGCCGGCTTTCCCCTTGCCGACACCGATACGGGTGATTACCTTGTAAGAAACCTGTTAGGCATTGATGTCAATACCGGCGCAATTGCTATCGGTGACTATCTGCAACCAGGTGTGCCCATCATGTTCTGCAAGCGCGATGGCAAAACTGCCGTTGAAGACCTGCAACGTATGTTAAATAACATCAAACGCCGTGCAAAAGGCACTATCAAGGGTGGGCTGTATTTTTCTTGCCTGGGGCGCGGTCAATATATGTTCGGTGAAGCACACAAAGAAATGGAGCTCATTGCCGAAACACTTGGGGATATCCCTATCGTCGGCTTTTATGCCAATGGTGAAATCGCTGGTAATCGTCTCTATGGCTATACCGGTGTGCTGACACTATTTTTATAAGGCCAACAAATACAAACATGTTTATGATTTATCAATGTTCCACCAGGTTCTTCTCTACAATCTCCTGCCTGAATTGAAATATGTTGGGATCCTGGTGATCGATACTGACTCGTAACCAGTGCGTATCCGGGAAGCCGTAGGTTTCGACACGAGTGAAATTTTCAAGCATGCGTCGACTGGTAGTAGCTATGAGTGGTTTGTCTATCCTAAAGGTATGCGTATCACCATGCACGTACACCACTGGTTTACCAAAATCGATAACATGCTCCTCGAGCGCGTCAAGGAAACCATCAAAACCAGTTTCTCTCTGTTCACTGGCTGGTTTAATCCCGAGCCCACCTAGTAAATAGCGTCGCTTCTGTGTTGGAGTCCAGCGGTTTTCAAATTGTGGATTGGCCTGGGCAATGATCATGATAGCCTTGTTATCGTTACTGTTTGCCTCTGAAAAAGCTTCATCCAGCCAATCGAGATTAGCCTCATTGCGTTTTTGATATTCAGCATCCATTTCAGCTGTGCGACCGAGATTGTTATTACTGCCAACCATATGCAGCGTTACAAACATAACATCCGCATATACCCAGCGCACGTTTTCGGCATACTTCGCATATTTCTCCTGTTTGCTCTGACGCTTCAACTTCATCATACGTTGCCCAAGACTTTCGTCACCCTGGAAGAACATGTTGCGTAGCTTTGCCAACCGCTCAAGGGGATCATAGGCGCGTGGTTTGGCTCGGTAGCAATCGGTCCAGTCATTATCGCCCGGGGTGATAACGAAAGGGTGCTTGAAGCTTTTAGCCATTTCCAGGCGGTCTGCAAACACCTCGTCACTGCACGGTGGCAAGCCTTTACTGTTTTTATTCCATGCCAGACCATCAAACCAGTAATCACCAACATGAATAACAAATGCAAGCTCAGCAGCGTTGATTTCCTCGATCACGTTCAGAAATTGTTGTCTTTGCCTGGCGTTATAGGGCATATCACCGATTAAAGCGATAACAGCCTTATCGGTATTATTCTCAGTTGCCGCAGTTACTGTTTCAAACGGTAAAAAATACAGCACGAGAACAATGACAGCTGTAAACGAAATTACTCGAGTGTAAATGGATTTATGAAGGAATCTTATTGGCATTCGACCCCCCGCTTCTCTGTTAGAATTTTCACCTGTTGCCATGACCACAGGTGATCAGGATAATACATAGCATAGTCTTCAAACTACCTTTTTGCATACATAAATCTGTAACCAAATTCTGATAATTAACAAGTTAAATACCGAAAACGCAATGGAATATCGAAATCTCGGCAATACAAACATCAAGGTAAGTGTGATCTGTCTCGGCACCATGACATGGGGTGAACAGAACACACAGGCACAAGCCTTTGAGCAGATGGATTATGCCGTTTCGAATGGTATAAATTTTTTCGATACCGCAGAACTGTACGCCATTCCCCCCACAGCAGAGACTTATGGCAAGACGGAAGAAATTATTGGTCAGTGGTTAAAATCACGTGGTAAACGCAATGATATCGTACTGGCAAGTAAAGTATGCGGTCCCGGTGAGGAGTGGATTCCACACATACGTGGCGGAAAGTCATATCATGACAGGAAAAATATCGAGGCTGCGATTGATGGCAGTCTCAAGCGACTACAAACCGACTACCTTGATCTTTATCAATTACACTGGCCTGCTCGCAAGACTAATTTCTTTGGCCGACTGGGGTATGCGCCGGAACCTGACGCAAACACAACAACGATTGAAGAAACACTGCAGGTACTTAACGACATCGTAAAGACGGGTAAGGTACGCTACATAGGCCTGTCCAATGAAACACCCTGGGGTGTAATGGAATTTTTGAAGATAAGCGAAAACAATAACTGGCCACGCGTGGTGAGCATTCAGAATCCCTATAGCCTGTTGAACCGTACCTTCGAGATTGGCCTGGCAGAGATTGCTATGCGCGAACAAACCGGCTTACTTGCCTACTCACCACTGGGTTTTGGTGTGCTGTCAGGCAAATACCTAGATAACCAGAGACCAGCGGGTGCACGACTGACTCGCTGGCCTGATTACGACCGGTATATCAATAACCAGGCAATCGCCGCGACAGAACAATACGTCAGGCTGGCACGACAACATGGGCTTGACCCTGCACAGATGTCACTGGCTTATATAAACAGCCGTCCATTTTTAACCAGCAATATTATCGGTGCGACGACAATGGAACAACTTGAAAGTAATATCGCGAGCGCTGATCTTAAATTAAACGATGCTGTGCTAGATGCTATCGAGCAAATCCACGTGCAACATCCAAATCCCAGCCCTTAACAACACACGAGGAGAAAACTATGTCTGATTGCCTTTTTTGCAAGATTATCAACGGCGACATACCTGCAGACAAGGTATATGAGGACGATGCTGTGCTGGGGTTTAATGATATCAACCCGGTCGCACCACATCACGTCCTGTTCATCCCCAAGAAGCACATCAGTACGGTTAATGAGTTGGAAGCTACCGATGCAGAACTTGTTGGTAAGTTATTCCTGGCAGCGCAACAGCATGCCGCAACGCTTGGGGTGAACGCGGACGGTTATCGTTTGACAATGAATACCAATGCTAGTGCAGGGCAAACGGTATTTCATATCCATTTGCATATGTTGGCCGGTCGCCCCTTCAGCTGGCCACCGGGTTAACTTATCGAACCAGGTCAGATGCCATCACCTGTATGCCACCATTGAGCACACTAACCTGGTAGCCGTTCTGTGCCAACAAAAATGCTGCTGCACTACTGCGCTTACCAGTACTGCAATAACAGACATAATGTTTACTGGCATCCAGTTCACCAATACGCATTCGAATTTCATGCAAAGGGATATTTATAGCTTTTGGTAGTCGACTATGGCTGAATTCCTTGGCATGACGCACATCAAGCCAGACTCCGCCATTATTAATCTGTGAGCGTGCATCATCCGGCGACACCCGTTCCAGCAGCGGATCCTTTAACAGTAGGTTAAAATCCTGCTTTGATAAGCGCATCAGCATGCCAGCCGTCTTCATGGTCACGGTAGCATTACGCCGAATATCCGCGACCAGTGCCTCTTCACCGAAACTCGAGCCGGCTTCCAGGTTGGCCAACTCGATAGTGCGCGTCACCTGCGCCTCACCTTCCGTGAGTACATAGTAGTATTCACCTTTTTCACCCTGCCGAACAACGACATCACCTTCCTTGACGAGAAGTGTTTCCATTTTTTCCAACAATGCCTTGATGTTGGCAGCTGGCATACTCTTGAATGCCATGATGTGGCGCATTTTACGTATCCAGCTTTTATCATCATCTGCGGGTACTTGCGGACTGTCGGGTTTGTTATCAGTATTGTCCGGGCTAGCTTTGTGTTGTGGTTGTGCATCGTCCGGTTTACTGATCTGTTCCTTTGTTAGTTCCTGTGTATCCTCGGCAACCAGTTGCTCAGAAACAGCCAACTGATCCCACATCATCATGTAATCAAGCACGCTGTTATCAATACGCAGCACCTCGATACGACCAAGTGCACGGGCTGTGACCTGTCGAGGCTGGCTGTCATCGATGGGAAACCTGGCGTCTTCCTTGCTTGCCGACAACACCCTGTCAATCTTTCCATCTGCTGATACCAGCTGGACATCCCCTTCCAACAGGTAAATAGTCTGGTTATCGATCTCGCCTTCCCGAAACAGGCTCATACCTATAGGCATTCGCTCAACGTAAGAGAGGGTGACAAGCTCTTCCAGGCGCTCCTGTGAAAGGTTAGAGAGAGGTTCGAGTCGCTCGAGCTGTTCGATGGTGATATTTTTTTTATCGTCCATTACAGGTTAATAGCCCTTTTTAATTTAGTGTTATAGAGTCTAGCGCAATGACGTGTCATATTTTGGCTCAATTTTGTGAAAAGTGCCGCAAATCATAACTTTGTTTAAACCTTTTCACGTTAAAGACGATATGTCCAGCGTAACTCGCCCCATTAATTTGTTACTCAAAAATAATAAGGATTGTCACTTACGTGACATAGTGTTGGCAAAATTCTTGCTAAACAACTGGGTAACAGAGACAAAGAAACAATTAAACACAATATAACTAGGGGATAGCGCATGTCGTATGCCGACCTGGTATTAACACTACTGGATAATCAGCAAATCGATTATAGCATCGAGCAAGCGCCGAACTCTGCCGTCTTAAAGGAGGACTGGCTCGAGCGTACTGTTCCACTGACCAGCGTCGCACGTATCATGGCGTTGCAGGACAGCAACGGTATTGTGCTTGCATTTTACCCCGCCAGTCACATAGTCAATGTCGATGCTTTGCGTAACACGTTGCATCGCGAACTAATTCCTATGCTGACACGCCATGCCTTTGAGCAGTTACTAAGTGATATGCAGTCGCCAGACTTTCAAATATGCAATCAAAGAGGCTGGCAAATCATAATCGATGATAGTCTTATGCAAGCCGATTTCGTTTACTTTGAGGCACCAGGTTCATGGAACATCCTGCGCGTGGCAAGCGAAAACTTTAGCATCGTAACACCTGACGTGTTACTGGGTTGCAATTTTGCCGAGCAAGACCCTGTGCATAACAAAACTCGCCAATCACAAACCGATGCCAACCTGGCTGCACGACTGGCAAAGCTGGATAATGTGCCTGCGTTGCCAGGTATTTCTGCGAAGCTGCTTGCCATGCATAACGATGTAAATTGTACAGTAAGCGAGCTGGTAGACCTGGTAGAAAGCGATATATCGCTGTCAGCGCAAATTCTGCGCTATGCCAACTCGCCGCTTTTCTCACCAACACATCCTGTACATACAGTCAGAGATGCCATTTTCTCCGTACTAGGTTATGAAACGGTACTGCATATTGCGCTGGGTTATTCGCTGTGTCCCATGTTTAACTTACCCAGCAAGGGGGTACTGGGACAACACAACTTCTGGCAACACGCCATATACAGTGCCACCCTCATGCATCGCCTGGTATTTGCCATGCCCCAATCCATTCGTCCAAAACCTGGACTGGCTTACCTTGCCGGGCTGATGCACGATGCAGGTATTCTCGCATTAAACCTTCTATTTAAAAATGAATATCAGTGGTTTAACCGAATACTTACCCTGAGTCCTGAAAAATCGGTTGTCAACATAGAGAAACACACCCTGGGTATTTCTCATAGTGAGCTCGGTGCCTGGATGTTAAAAGCGTGGCATATGCCCAGAGAGGTCGTGGTTACCGCTGAACATCATCATGATTTGAATTACAACGGCCCCTATGCCAGTTACGCCCATCTGTCGAATCTGACTGAACGACTATTGAAGACCCACGCAATGTCTGATGCGGATACAGATGAAATCCCAGATGAATTGCTGCAGAAATTGTCCATCGATGAAGAACAAGTCTATCTCATTATGGATGAGGTATTACAGGGTGGCTCTACGATAAAGACGATCGTTTCCGAACTCGCCTAATACAATATTCTAGAATCGCAATCCACCGAGCCGTTTCGTCACCTGTTTGCGATGCCAGCTTATGCCAATAATCAGGCCAGCAACGAACAGGGCAATCATCAGTAACCCTGAAATAATAAATATCAGCATACTACTGTCAGTCTCGGTGTTTTTGCGGGTTTCCTGCAGCTCGACTGCCATTACCCGGTTTTGCTTTTTTAGCTCGTCGAGTTGTTGCTGCAGTGCTGCATTTGCCTCATTAACAGCCTTGATCTTGTCACTTGCCTGGCTACCCTCGTCAACAAGCTGCTGGTGTTTTTGCTGTAAATCGGCCAGTTCCAGTTGGGCAGGACGCTTCCCTGACGCATATATTTCTTTTATCCAGCCTTCGACGCCCTGCTCGGTTCGTATTTGTATAAATCCTTCGCTGCGATCCAGCACTTCCAGTTTCATACCTGTCATTACTACATTAATTGGCGAGACGCTATTGTTGGGCTCTGGTCTGACGCCAACTCGTAAAACATCATTGATATAGACAACCTCGGCGCACAGAATCCCAGGTCCAAGCAACATGGCAAGCAGCAAGGCTCTGGTAACACGCATTATGTTCATTTTTACTTTCACACTTTTATTAAAAGTAGTATCTAAGCGATTATAAAAACAGGCTGTCAACTGTCAATCTAGATCTATTATAAGAACCATACCATTTTCAATGCTGCACTTGAATTGTTGCAGCGCCTCACCAACACATGGGCCATGTATACAAAGACCACTGTCTGGTTTAAACAGGGCTCCGTGTACACTGCATTGTACAAACTCCGATTCTGTATCGAAAAACTGGTGCGGCAGCCAGTTTAAATTAACGCCGGTATGCGGACACTGATTTTTATAAACATACCAGCCATCCCGCCAGTGAAGCACAAATATTTCCAGCAGGCTATCGTTATGACTAATTTCAAATGCCTGCGCACCAGGATCAGGAAGTTCTTCAGTACGACATAGCTGCCATGGAGGACCGTTTATCGCCATAGCAGGTTGTCAGGGACCAAGGTGGATAACCAGTTCACGACTGGCATGACCATAACGATGTTCCCAGAGATAAATACCCTGCCAGGTACCCAGCGCCAGCCTGCCATTATTAACCGGTATAGACAGTGATGTCGCAGTCAGGGCCGCCTTAATGTGTGCCGGCATATCGTCCGCGCCTTCCATGGTGTGAGTGTAGAGGCTGTCATTTTCAGGTACCAGCCGATTTAACCAGTTCTCAAGGTCATGCCGTGCGGATGGATCAGCGTTTTCCTGAATCAACAGACTGGCAGAAGTATGTCTAATAAACAGTGTACACAATCCCTGATCCTGCCCTGCATTTCCTACTATTCGTTGCACTTCATCCGTGATTGGATGTAAACCCTGTCCGTTTACCCTGATTTTGATCGTTTTAACCACAATGATCTCTTGTGCTTGATAAAAACTATTAATCGTTTAACTTCAGATCTGCTCTGGTTCATCTGAACCTGTATTTTAAGGGTTTTTTTGACTTTTTTTTGAAAAAAATGTACTTTTCACTCCACAATTTGCAGGATTATGCTATTGTAACAGCAATTATGGATAGATAGCTCGTAACCGAACAGGCAAGAGTATTTTTTACCTAACTGGCATTTCAGGAGATATAACATGGCAACAAAGAAAAAAGCGAAAAAGAAGGCAGCAAAAAAGAAAGTAGTACGTAAAAAGGCTGCTGCAAAAAAACCGGTCAAGGGCATTCGTGAGCCTATGACCAAATCTGCTCTTTACACCCAGCTCGCGGAAGCAACTGGCTTGAAGAAAAAAGACGTCATGAATGTATTTGACGAACTGACAACAATTATCAACGGCCACATCAAGAAAGGTGCAGCCGGTCAGTTCACGCTACCAGGCCTGTGCAAGGTCAAGGTTCGTCGCAAGCCTGCAACCAAGGCTCGTAAAGGTATCAATCCCTTTACTGGTGAACCCACCATCTTCAAGGCTAAACCGGCCACTAACGTTGTGAAAATCCTGCCTCTCAAGGCAATGAAGGAAATGGCAAACTAAAGCCTTTGCCCAACCCCTTCCTCGAAAGCCCCTGACAATGTGTCAGGGGCTTTTTTATTTAACCGGCTTTGCAGGGTCTTATTCTGCCTGATTTTCTCGATTACTCGTATCACTCCAGT
>DJMK01000110.1 GCA_002436485.1 Proteobacteria bacterium UBA6492 | reverse complement strand
CTGATGTGTTTGTTAAATGTTTCAATGTTCGCGAGTTGTGCTTCGATTTCGCTAAAGCGTGGTTGCTCTGCCATGCGGGGCAAGGCGGCTTGCAGCAACGCGAGATGTTCGCGTGTGCGGTCCACATCTTTGTTAGTCATAGCATCCCTGATTTCATCCTGGAACCATTCCCGCACGTTCTGCAGGCCAGTCATGGCATCCGTATCATTCGGATCAAGCACGAGTCGTTTTTTGTACATATCGACCAGTTGCACAGCGTTACCGCTATGGATATCCAGCATTGTTGAATTAGCCTGGCCTGGTGTCGTGGCAACAGCTTCAGGTACTGCATCAGTTGCTGTCTCTTCCGTGTTGGAACTGGAGACCACCGGGCTTGTGGTGACGGGAGGTGCTTGGCCAGTGGGTGCATCGGGTAAATAGGTTGCAATGACAGGCTGAGCATGTTCNNCACGATGTCTTCAAGCATGGTGCCGGTGGCCTGTTTGCGCGGTGCTGCCGACGCCCTGGCTTTTGCATCCATATAATCGAGTTCTGCGTCGCTGATCTGGTTCAGTGCGTTGAATAATTCGCCGGCTGTCTGGTAGCGATGAGCCGGATCCTTGGACATACAGATATTGATAATGGGTTGAAACACTTCAAGACCCGCGGGTAAAGATGGAATCGGATCAGACAGGTGTTTGATGCCCACAGCAACCAGTGAAGGACCGTCATAGGGTAAATAACCAGCCAACGACTGGAACAGAACGACACCAAGGCTGTATACATCAGAACGATGATCTACTGACAATCCCTTGGTTTGTTCCGGGCTCATGTAATAGGGTGTACCAATGGTTTTGCCTGTTTGTGTGAGACCCTGGTTGGTCTTTTCGCGTGCAATGCCGAAGTCGGTCAGGATTGCCCGGCCATCTGCATGCAGCATGATGTTTTCCGGCTTGATATCGCGATGCACATAACCTTTGTTACCAGCGAAATCCAGCGCCTGGGCAACCTGTTTTATAATTAGAATTTTTTCCTTGCGCGGTAGTTTATCGATGGCGTCCTGCATGTTTTGGCCAGGAATGTATTCCATTGCCATATAGTGGCAACCTTGATGTATACCAGCGTCGTAGATAGTAATGATATTGGGGTGTGACAGTTTACTAATGATGCGTGCTTCACTCAGGAAGCGTTCAGAGAAAGTCGGATCGTTGTGATCCGGTGCCAGCACTTTCAGTGCAACTTGACGTCCAATGCTCTCTTGTTCGGCCAGGTAAACCGTTGCCATACCACCACGGCCCAACACATCCTTGATGGCATAGCCGGGTATATTCACCACAGTGGCAACCTGTGAGGCAACGGATGAATTTTTATTTGCTTCCATTGAAAAACCTGGTCTATGAGCGTGGATGATACCGGGTCAGTGCGCCTGGCATGCACTCGACTCCTTATATATCGGTAAGCCACTTGTGATTTATTAGTCAAGCCACCAACGGAATGCGGCTTTTTATCGGTTGAAGTTGTCTAAATATAGCAAAGTGTGAACTGTTTCGTGTTTTTAACAACCGCGTAGCAGTCCCGGAGCAACATGGCCTGTCTCTAATGCCGTATATAAAATAAGGGATATATTCGATGTTTGCAGCCAGGGAATGCCGTGACGAACGTTGCTGGATGATGCTGCGCTGCAAGCAGTCGGACAAAAAGTACTCGAGATCAGCTGCGCGGTGTATCAGTAAAGCCACAACGCTTGTGCGATGCATCGCAAAACGGCTTGTTGGTTGAGTGTCCACAGCGGCACAAGGCAGCCTTGTTTCGTGTTGTTTGTGATCGACTGTCACTACCTTCAATAAGCATCGGGCCTTTTGCGATCAACATCGCATTTGGGCGCACGGTAATAACTAATGGTCCATGATCATCGAGTGGTTCGCTTTTCTCATCGCTGAATTGATCGGTCAATTCAACTTCACTGCTTTTGTGTGAGCCATCGCAATAGGGTGAGGATTTCGTGTTACCACAGCGGCAAAGATAAAGCTCATCGTTCTGTTCCAGCAGGTTACCGTTTGCATCTTCAAGACGAAGTTCGCCCTGTGCAACGAGCGGTCCATTTAATCTCACTGTTACCCTGTTCGGCATTACAATACCCTGCATTACGATGACTTATGAGACTTTTATACTATAAACTGGTGAAACATTTAAGTCGTGGATGAAATTTTGTTGCATACACTCTAGAATGATAAACACAATAATTTTTTACAAAGGCGAGGAATGAGCATGACAGACAAACTGTCAGAACTGAAAAAAAAGCGTGATGAGTTACGGGCACGACTTGAAGCAATTGAAAAGGATTATCGGACCGGCCTGGATAAGGATTTTGAAGAACAGGCACAACAGCTGGAAAATGCCGAGGTGTTGAATGAGATCTCGCGGACTACAGCTGAGGAGCTGGCACGTATCGAGAAAGAAATCGAGGAGCTGGAGTGAACCTTAACCGTCGTCAGGCAACGTGATCATCCTGCTCCGTCGTTTTGACCTCTGTGTCCAGGCTGTGCTGTAGTTTCTCGATCAGTGATACGGTTTCTACCGAAAGCAGATAGATGTTCCGATCTTCGAAGCAGGACTTGAGATCAGCCTGGTTACATAAAAATGCAAAACTTTTGTCACGCCGCCGAAGCAGGTAGGCAATCTCGTCCTTGTAGAGACACAACATAGCCTGGCTCCATTTTTCAAACAGGCCTTGCTCGTTCGCAGTTGTTAACTGCTCAAAAGTGGCTGCCAGCCACTCATTCAGAAACCAGTCGCCGCCTGTTACCCACTGGTTCACCATGCACCACTGAATTGGTTGCCCCATATTATCCATGGACAGGGCGACCAGGTGCGACCATTCAGACGAGTCGTTGTCACCGGATGGACTGCGAGTGAAAAAATGGAAGTGGCCGTGCTCGTCGCCATGCTGGGCATCCGATTCATGGCAGTGGTAAAAAACCCGCCATTGGTCATTGCCAAAACCCAGCGCCTCGTCTGGGTAGCGACTTTTATCAACCGGTGGTTGATTGTTCAGCAAGTGGAGTACCGGGTTGGATTGTGCCGAACCAAAATGATGCAGGCTATCTATCAGTTGGCGTGCAAATTTATCTGTTAATCTGTCAGTCATGTAATGAACCTGCTCCAAGCCCACATGGTGATCCACCCAATCCACACGGTGTACCATCAAGACTACATGGCGACGTTCCCAGGCCACAGGGCGATGCGGTAATGCCGGTGTCTTCCTGTTGTGCATGTATGGGATCCGGTACGCGATGGCGCGTATGGTCGATTGCTGCTGCGATCGCGGCTAACCCCAGGGTAGAACCCATAATGATCTGGCTGGTCCGTCTTTTCAAAACATATTCCTTCAGTGGCTAACCGGTCTGTCAAATCCCATCTTGATACGAATACGCACACCAACGATGGAACCAGTGAATGCCGCGAGCATCCACAGCCAACCATGCAAACTACCGGTTGTGATGCCGGCCAACAGGGCGCCGATGTTACAGCCAAATGCCAGTCGAGCGCCATAACCTAATAATAGACCACCGATCACGGCAGTGAAAATGCGTTTACGTTTGAGTGTCATGGCCGGTGCATATTTTCCGGCCAGTGCGGCAGCCAGCATGGCGCCCAGTATAAGTCCAAAATCCATGAGCGAAGTGGCATCGTTGAGCACGCTCTGGTTCAGTGCTTGCGCCGGATAACCACTACTCCAGTAAGGCCAACTGGCAACATCACCGCCAAGCGCACTCCATATCTTGGTTCCCCATAAACCAAAGGCAAAGGTAATCGACCAGGGATGACCCGCAGTAAGCATCGTCAGAAGATTCAATACGGCGAGTCCAATTACACCGAGCCAGATCGACCATGGCCCGAACAATACACGTTTGAGTAGCGGGCCGTCGACTGTGTATGAATGTTCCTTGGTCTCTTGTCGTGAAAGGCGTTTCACTAACAGGTAAAGTGCTGCCAGTACCACGAGCTGGCTGAGAAGGGCAATAGGCCAACCAAGTTGCTGAATGATCGAATGACTGCCGATGTCACCAAGCGCGTACCACCAGTGAAGGTGTGCCGAACCGACTGTTGCACCGACGATAAAAAAACACAACGTGATCAACATATCGACCTGGCCTTGCCCAAATGTATACAGAGTACCGGAGCCACATCCGCCACCCAGTTGCATACCGATACCAAATAAAAAGGCACCCACCAGTACCGAGTAACCCACCGGCGCCAGTGCGGCATTGGCTTGAATTCCTGGCAGGACATTACCTAGCAAGGGAAAAAATAGAATGGATGTCAGTGCCAGTAAAGCTAACTGGGCCTGTATTCCTTTGCTGTTTCGCTGCAGGATAAACTGTCGCCAGCCACCGGTAAAACCAAATGCTGCATGTAACAGAACAATGCCAAAGCCAACCCCGATTAAAAAGATCAGGCTTTGTTGAAAAGAAACCGCCCTGGCAACAAACCATGCCAACAGGCTAATGGCCAGAAGTGTCAGTACGACGGTGAAGGTGTTTATTTTGTTTTTAGCCATCAATGTCGTTTTTTAGTAAAAAATTATCCTGATAATGTACTTTCCCAGATACCTTATGATTAATCAAGGTCGGGCGCAGGCTGTAAAGCTAGATGGCAATGATGATACGCAGTGCATCGAGTCTTGGAACGGTATGTTCGAGCATGTTATCAATTTCGACGAGCTGCGATGTATAAAACTCAATTTCTTCATCACGTACGTTGGGATTTACGCTTTGCAAGGCCTGCAGGCGTCCAATTTCCCTGCCCAGCGTTTGCTTGGCCTGCTGGTGTGCCTGTTGGATAATTGCAGGTGCCTGCCGTTGGGCCTGTTTGTCACTGAGTGCAATCAGTTTTCGCAATTGTTGACCATGTGCGCGAATTATTTTTTTGATGGCCTCGGCTTTGATGGTTTGTTGAGCCTGGCTGATTGTTTCATGCGCAAGATCTGACTGGTAGTCTTTACCAGACTGGTCCAGCACGACGCGTAAGCTTGTTTGTGGTAGATAACGCGCTACCTGTAGCGTAGTGCTGGTACTCGATTCGAGGATGTATAATGCTTCGATCAACAGGGTACCGGCCTTGATGCCTGGACACTTCATTGCCACCATGGCAGTGTTGCCTCGTTCGTGGGTGACAATATTTTCCATGGAATTGGTTACCAGCGGATGCTCCCAGGTTACGAAGTGCATGTCTTCATTGGCCAGTGCCGTGTCACGATGGTAGGTGATGGTCATGCCATCATCTGACAGGCCGGGGAAGGGTGTTTGCATGTATTCATTCTGGTTCAGTACCAACCCATGTGTACCACGCACATCGGTATCAATCCCGTAGCAATCAAATACCCCATCAAGATAACTGGCCAGGCTAGTATCGGCATCCTGTTGTTTTGCATGTCCTTTGATCGCTTCGGCCACGTG
>DJMK01000049.1 GCA_002436485.1 Proteobacteria bacterium UBA6492 | reverse complement strand
GTTTAACTACGGCGATCACAAACGAGATTTCACCTACATCGATGATATCGTGGAAGGCGTGATTCGCACGCTGGATAAAGTGGCCACGCCAAATCCTGACTGGTCGGGTGATGCCCCGGACCCGGGCACCGCCAAAGCGCCATGGCGTCTCTATAACATCGGTAATAACAACCCAAGCGACCTGATGCGTTACATCGAGGTACTGGAAGAGTGCCTGGGTAAAAAGGCCGAGAAAAACATGCTGCCGTTGCAGGCCGGTGATGTACCTTATACCTATGCTGACACCTCTGACTTAATGGAAGATGTCGGTTACAAACCGGATACCAATATCGAGGAAGGCATTGCCAATTTCGTTGCGTGGTATAAGGACTACTACAACGTTAAATAGGATTTACATAAATCTTGAAACAAAAAAAGGGTCTCTAACTAAGTGTAGAGACCCTTTTTTGTTAATTGGTCGGGACAGTAGGATTTGAACCTACGACCCCTAGCACCCCATGCTAGTGCGCTACCAGGCTGCGCTATGCCCCGTGTATATTTGGCTTTATTGAAGTGCCGGGATGATACCACAGAATCCCGTAAGAGAAATTCCGCTCAGGAATCCAGGATCAATTTGATTTCTTCGAGTTCCATCAACAAATCGCGAACGGCTTCTTTCGAAAGTTTGGCCGCATCCGTGTCGGCATCGGCAAGCTGCAGACGTGCACCACCGATGGTGTAGCCCTGCTCGTATAACAGGCTGCGTATCTGGCGAATCATCACCACGTCCTGGCGCTGGTAATAACGGCGATTGCCGCGGCGCTTCACTGGCTTGAGTTGTGGGAATTCCTGCTCCCAGTAGCGCAGTACGTGGGGTTTAACCTGGCAAAGCTCACTGACCTCACCGATGGTAAAGTAGCGCTTGCCCGGAATCGGCGGTAATTCGTTATTGTTGCTGGGTTCCAGCATAAGCTTCTACACGCGCCTTTAGTTTTTGCCCGGGACGAAACGTCACAACCCGACGGGCAGTAATGGGGATTTCTTCACCGGTTTTGGGATTACGGCCAGGACGCTGCTTCTTGTCACGCAGGTCAAAGTTACCGAAACCTGAGAGCTTGACCTGCTGGCCCTTCTCTAATGCCCCTCTAATTTCTTCAAAAAACTGTTCTACCAGCTCTTTGGCCTCACGCTTATTGAGTCCAAGTTCCTCAAACAAACGCTCTGCCATTTCAGCCTTGGTCAATGCCATCGTTATTGTTCTCTCGGCTTGTTATTGTCTTAGGGTAGCCCCAAGGTCGGATTGCAGTTTTTCTATTATTTGCTGCCTGACCTTTTCTACTTCTGCGTCCTTAAGAGTGCGCGAAAGATCGTGGAAGGTCAAGCCCAATGCCAGACTTTTTCTTCCAGAATCAATACCTTCGCCCATATACATGTCAAATAACTCGATCTTTTGCAGCGTCTTCGCCGCCACATTCCTTACACAATCCTGCACATTTTGCGCAGTTACCGACTGATCGACCACAATTGCCAGGTCACGTCGGATTGTCGGGTACCTGGATACAGGCGCGTAGGATGGTAATCGGCCGCTCTCCAGACTATCTGTAATTATTTCAAACAGATACATAGTGTGGTCCAATTCCAGCGATTTCGCCACCTGCGGATGCAAAGCACCTAACCAACCCACGGGCCGTTCATCGCGGTATATGCGTGCTGACTGTCCAGGGTGTAAGGCTGGATGGTGCTCAGGACTGAATTTAAAGCTTTCTAAACAACCAGTTAGTGAAAACAGGCTCTCCAGGTGCCCCTTTGCATCATAGAAGTCCACAGCCCGTCTTGTTGCGCCCCATTGCTCAGGTTGCACATCCCCTGACAGGAGCCCGGCTAAAACCATTTCCTGATTTAAATCAGTGCCTTGTTGAACAAACTTAAGACCACACTCAAATAAAAATAACCTATTTTGCTGGCGATGCAAGTTATATTGTGTGACCTGAATCAATCCGGGCCACAAATTTGTCCGCATCACGCCCATTTCAGCCGAAATCGGGTTGGCCAGTGGAATGGCGTCGGCCCCGGGATCCAGGCGTTTCTGGAGTTCTGCCTCAACAAAACTGTATGTCACTGCCTCCTGGTAACCCAGATCGACCAGGCGCTGCTTCAGACGGCGTAGCTGTAGTCGGGATTCGGGCACCGGCAGCATTTGCATGGCCGTCTGGGGTTGTTCCAGTTCCAGGTTGTTGTAACCATGGATACGCGCGATTTCCTCGATCAANNGTTTTAGAATATCGCTCACGTCGTCGGACGCGACCTCGGCGCCGAGGACGCGCGTGATACGCTCCGCGCGTAGGGTCACAGCCGCTTTGGCAGGTAATTTAGCTGCTTCATGCGCATGAATGACTGGGCCTGCCTGGCCACCAACAATCTCGAGCAACAGGGCCGTCGCCCGCTCGATGGCCTGCTTTTGCAAATCAGGGGCAACCCCGCGTTCAAAGCGATGTGACGAATCGGTATGCAGGCCATAGCTGCGTGCCTTGCCAGCAATGCTCAGGGGGTTGAAATAGGCACTCTCGAGGAAGATGTCCGTTGTCGCATCATGCACCGCGCTTTCCTCACCGCCCATGATGCCGGCCAGCGCCAGCGGGCGCTTCTTGTCGGCAATGACCAGGGTACCTGCCTCAAGCTCAATGGTCTGGCCATCGAGCAACAACAGGCTTTCACCCTGTTTGGCATGTCGCACCTCGATGCCGCCGGATAATTCGTTCAGGTCAAAGGCGTGCATCGGTTGGCCCAG
>DJMK01000025.1 GCA_002436485.1 Proteobacteria bacterium UBA6492 | reverse complement strand
CTGCCATCAGCACCCGCCAGCAAACTTGCGTTGATTTGTGTACCATCCTGCAAGGTAACCAGCCAACCCGCACCCTGTTTCTGCAACGCTGTGCACTGCAAACCGCTAATCAGTTCCAGGTTGGCCTGTTTCTGCAACGTTTCATACATGCTGGCCAGCATGACGCGATTCTCAATGATATGCCCAAGGTAAGGCTCGCTTAATTCAGCGCTGTCAAAATGCATCTCTGAACTGCCTGCTTGTTCCCATACGTGCATTTCGCGAAACGGCGAGACCCCCATGGCCTGCATGCCCTGCCACATACCCAGGGATTCAAAGATACGTTGTGATGCGCGCGTAATAGCGCTGACACGCAGATCAAACTTGCTATCAAAAGTGANNTGTGCCGCGTTTTTACTCACAACCTCAGGCCTCGCGCCAGCAGTGATGCACGGCCGATATAGCCCATGGCGTGTCGGCCAAGGCGTTTGCGTAAGGGTGCAAACATTTCCATGGCAAGCAAACCGGCATTACGTACCAGCACTAACGGAGTAAAGTCGGTGGAGAAAACGCGCACCAGGCTATCGGTGAACACCGCGGTTTGAATATGATCACGCCTGCGCCACTTGGCGTAGGCCTGCAACACATCCAGGTCACCCGGATCCTGTTGTGCTGCCAGTGCATCCTGTAACACCTGCGCCAGTGCGGCTACATCACGCAAACCAAGATTGAAACCCTGGCCGGCAACAGGGTGCAGGGTGTGCGCAGCATTGCCAATAAAAGCAAGACGATGTCGTACATGTTCGTTGATATGGCTCAGACCAAGCGGGTAAGAAGCGCGCTTACCAATGCGTACAAACTTGCCGGCTCGTTCACCAAAATGTACGGCAAGTTCTGTCCTGAATTGTTCGTCATTCAATGCCAGCACTTGTTCGACCCTGTTCTGCGGAACGGTCCACACCAGCCCATAACGATTTTTTGCCTCGTCCAGATCGGTCAGCGGTAACAATGCCATCGGTCCATCACGGGTAAAACGTTCATAGGCAACATGGTTATGGGGCCTGTCGCAGGCCACATTGGCAATCACCGCTGTTTGTTGATAATCCCAGTGACGCTGTGAAATGTTCATGAATTTTCTGACAAACGATTCGGTACCATCGGCAGCCACCACCAGACGTGTCGTAAGCTGGAACGCCTCATCATTCATACTGCCCTGCAGAATGACTCGATCGTTTTTAAAGTCGAGCTGCTGCATGCGTGCAGGTGCCATTAGCGTGATGTTTGAAAATGCCGACAGACGTGCAAACAGCGCTTCACCAAGAATACGGTTTTCGATCACATAGCCAAGTGCCTCGACCCCCTGCTCATTCGCAGTCAGGCGAGTCATTCCCGGGTGGCCACGATCCGAGATATGAATCATCTCGATTGGACTAATGCCCCGCTGCTCGATCGATTTCCATAATTGCAGACCTTCAAAAATCTGGCGCGAACTATAAGACAGCGCCACCGTGCGCGAATCAAAGCCAGGTGGTGGCAGGTTTTTGTAATCATGCGCTTCGATCAGTACGACGCGGGGGGCTGGCTCGATTTGACCAAGTGCACAGGCGAGGCTTATACCGACAGAACCGCCGCCGATAATCGCAATGTCAAAATCGGTATCGTTCGCCATGCAATCAGGCCATGATGTTTTCTATTTCGAGTGGATCAGTAGGAACATCGCTGGTAATAACATCGCAGCCATCCTTGGTCACCAACACGTCGTCTTCAATGCGTATACCGATGTTGGCCCATTTTTTGGCGACACCTTTGTGTTCACTGGAGATATAGATGCCGGGTTCTACTGTGAGCGTCATACCGGGTTCGAATACACGCCACTCGTCATCGATCTTGTAATCACCGACATCATGCACATCCATGCCTAACCAGTGGCCAGTACGATGCATATAGAATTTTCTGTATTTTTCGTCCTTGATGGCTTTTTTAGTGGTGCCCTTGATCAGACCCAGCTTAACCAGCCCATCGGCGATCGTCTCTACCGCCGCTTCGTGTGGTTCATTCCAATGGTTTCCTGGTTTGACCCTTTCAAATGCTGCCTGCTGTGCTTCAAGCACGATGTCATAGATGGCACGCTGCGCCTTGTTGTATTTCCCGTTGACCGGGAACGTACGCGTAATGTCTGCCGCATAGTAATCGTACTCTGCACCAGCATCGATCAATAACAGGTCGCCGTCTTTTAACGTGTCGGTATTTTGTGTGTAATGCAGCACGCAGCCATTGGCACCACCACCCACGATAGAGCTATATGCTGAAGAACGAGCTCCCTGCTGCATGAAACTATGCAGAATGGTGGCTTCCACCTGGTATTCCTTTGTCCCCGGCTTACAAAACTGCATGGCCTCGATATGTGCTTTTGCCGAAATCTTTGCCGCCTTTTTCATGGCCCGTATTTCCTGCGTACTCTTGATAAGACGCATGTCGTGCAACAAATGATCGAGCGAAACAAATTCACCCGGGGTGTGGATTCCAGCACGTGACTGCTTGCGTAAACGGTTTACCCAACCAATCAGGCGTTGATCAAAATCGGGATGCGTACCCATGGTGTAATATACGCGCTGCTTGTTTTCCAGCATGCCCGGCAAAATGTCATCGATGTCATCAATTGGGAATGAATCATCAGCACCATAGTCCCTCACGGCACCCTCCTGCCCGGCCATATGGCCCGTCCAGGTAGCCGTCTCCGGGTTGTATTCCCGGCAAAACAGGATGTACTCGGCATGTTTGCGTCCCGGAATCAGAACCGCAACGGCCTCGGGTTCAGGAAACCCGGTCAGGTAATAAAAATCGCTGTCCGGGCGATACTGGTATTCCACATCACGATTACGCAAGCGCATAGGTGCGGCAGGCAGAATCGCAACCGCACTCTCCCCCATCATCTGCATGAGGCGTTTACGTCGACGTGTAAACTCGGCCTTGTTCATATGACCTCTTAATGAACGGTTGTTGCCTGTCCCGTTTGATGCCCGTGTTGCAGGGTCTCAAAAAACAACATCACACCTACTTTCAGGTATTCCATCAGCTCAGTATAAGACCGCTCTTCTTCTTCATTGTTCTCCAGCCCGCTTCCCGAAACCTGGCTGATTTCAGTAATGTCCTGCAGTATTTCGGCCAGCTCGCCGCTGAATTTATTAATGTCGGTGACACCGGCGTAGCGTATTCCGAGCAAGAATCCCTGGCACCAGTGAGATAACGCCTGGGTTCGCTCTTCCAGCTGGCTGTCCTCATCGGGCATCATTAACTGGTAACTGAAGTCACCACTGCCCAGCTGTGCATAGACATGCTGGTAAAAATCATGCAGTAGCTGTTTGGTCTCCTGGGCCAATGCGTCGCCTTGTGCGACGGCTTCTTCAATTTCAGGGAAGTGGGCATTAATCCAGGGTTCTGCGCCACCCGGGCCTGCCAGGCATACGACAGCACTGAGTGCACCATGACATTCCGCCGCTTCTGCAGGTATATCAAGTCTGCTCAGTGCAGTGGTGATCTGGTGGTAACTGAAATCGGCCATGGAGGGATTATACCAGTTGTTGGTGGGCTGCATTCCGCGTAAAAATAGAGAATTAACAGTATATCACGCCACAGGTTAGCAATCAGGCCGTTGACCGGATCAACGAAGCACTCTATATTTTCACTATTCAAGTCCTGACCGAATCAGTTCAGGGCAATATCGGGAGAAGCTGTTGGATATAAAAAGTCTTGAAGATCGTGTGGATGAACTTATCACCACTGTCGACCGACTCCGCAGTGAGAACAAAACCCTGCGCGAAAGCCAGACCAACCTGGTCTCTGAACGTGACAAACTGCTTCAAAAAACCGAACAGGCCCGTGTTCGAGTCGAATCCATGATCCAGAAACTGAAGGCAATGGAAAATGAGTAAGGATAGCCAGCAAGCCGTTTCGATTAACATTCTCGGCAAGGAGTACCTGGTAGCCTGCCCGGATGAAGAGCGCAAAGAACTGCAGTCATCTGCAGATTATCTCGATCGCAAAATGCGTGAAATCCGTGACTCGGGCAAGGTAATCGGTACTGATCGTATCGCCGTGATGGCGGCATTGAACATCGCCCATGAATTACTGCATGAAAATGGTAGTGAAATTGCCGTAAGCCACGATATCGAGGGGCGTATCAAGGGCATTCAGGAAAAGATCGAAAATGCCCTGTTCCAGAGCAAGCAGCTTGAGCTGGAAGCCTGATTCAACAAATCACCTGTCACCATTCCTGCAACTAACAAGCGCTTTTTACGCCGATTTTTCCTTGATTGGATATTGATCTTTTAGCATCACATGTCGATGATAAACCTGTAGTGAAATGATTTTTAACGCACGAGACCACGTTTAGGCAGTTTTAAAAAATGGGTGTTTCCTGCGGTATGCGTTAGAACGACTGGGATATTCTTGAGCCTTAAATTAATCCCATGGGAATTGAAACTTGGCATTGTGTGCATGTCCGTCTACGAGCGGAAAGCCTGATTTGCCAGTGATGCTCCCGCCTTGAACCTTAGGTTCAGGAACTTTGGTCGCGACGGTACATGTGGGAAACACCCTCCTAACTATATATATGACTAGCCGCCACTCATTGCGAACAAAAATTCGCCAAAACAGGGCAAACATGCCCGCTGAACAATGCCACACCTATTCACAGCTTGTCTGTGAGCACCTGGCGAGTTCCTGGCAGATCATGCGTGCTTCGCGCATTGCCTGTTATTTTCCTGCCGGCAACGAGGTTGATTTGTTCCCCTTCATCGAATTCGCATGGCGCGCAAATAAAGAAGTGTATTTACCGGTGCTTGGACTGCGCTATACCGGTCAGTTGTGGTTTGTTCCATACCGGCCCGAAGACAAGCTGTACCTGAATCGATTTGGTATTCCAGAACCAGTACATGACCGGCGCCACCGCCGAACCAGCCTGCGCAACCTGGATATTATGCTGTTGCCACTGGTTGCCTTTGATGAATGTGGCAATCGTATTGGCATGGGGGGTGGTTTTTACGATCGAACACTGGCAAATTTACAGCACTCCGACGGCTGGCAACGCCCCAAACGTATCGGTGTTGCCTATCAACTGCAACAGACCCACAAAATCCCAAGTGAGAAATGGGATATTCCGCTGCATGCCGTCGCTACGGAGCAAGGTATCACCTGGTTTGAGGAGTCAAGATGAAATACTGGTTAATGAAATCAGAACCCGATGCATTTGGTATCGACGACCTGGCCAAATGTCCTGGCAAAAAGGACCACTGGGATGGTATCCGTAACTACCAGGTACGTAACATGATGCGTGACGAGATGAAAAAGGGCGATGAAGCTTTGTTTTACCATTCCAACTGTAAGGAACCCGGGATCGTCGGCATCATGAAGGTAGTAAAAGAGGCATACCCTGACTTCACCGCCTTTGATCCAAAGTCCAAGTATTATGATCCAAAGAGTGACCCGGCAAACCCGCGCTGGCTGATGGTGGATGTTAAGCTGGTACGCATATTCAAACGCACTGTTAGCCTGCAAGAGCTAAAAAACTACAAAACTCTTGAAGACATGCTGATTTTACGCCGTGGCAACCGCCTATCGGTCACGCCTGTTACAAAAAAACAGTGGGATTACATCCTGAAACTTGAAAACAAGACACCCTGAAAGAAATATTCGGGTTTTCAGACGAGTTTTACTGCAATTATTACCTACAACATCATAATTTAGTCCCGATTTTATTAAAAAACGCCTCAAATCGGCTTAGATTCGCCTTAACAGGGCATTATTTTGGTGTTTTAAACTGGCCAAAACACAAAATGTTAATGATTTTTACAAAAAATACAGTAATTAGCGCCTTAAAACTTGTTACAGCGTTTTTTAAATTAACTATAGCCAGAATATAACTATAAAAATCGCAGCTTATACGCCTTATAAGTGCTTATTAAGACAAGTTGTGATCATGCAGTAACTAAAAATGGTATGTAATGTGTCGCTTTGTGCAATATTTTTCATGCTGTCGTTGTTTTTTGAAAATTTAATGCGCCATAAACGCATTTCGACAGAAAAAATTATGCCTTTTTGTAAAATAGTCCGACATAAACCGGTATTTTTTTAAAAAATTTTTCTTCAATTGCATTTTGATCCTGGTTTTATATAAATTTTTACAATGAAACACGACTTCAATAGTAAATCGGGCTTAAATTTCCAAAAATTTATCCGTTGATGCATGTGCAAAAGGTCTGTTAAGCGACAATTTTGCGTTTCAAATACAAAAAATCAGTTCGACAACAGAAATTTTTCTATAACAAACGAAAAAAAACGCGAAATGATCTGAAAAACCGTGAACAAGGAAAAATTTAACTTGCAATACTGGCTTTTTTATTTGACTTAGCTATACTCCACTAAACTCAGTGTTCAACCTCGGAGGGTTATACATATGGCAACAAAGAAAAAGGCTCGCAAAAAGACTGCGACCAAAAAGAAGGTAGTTCGCCGCAAGAAGAAGGCAGCTACCAAGAAGACAGCTAAGAAACGCGCCACTAAGAAGAAGGCGAAGAAGAAAGCTAAGAAAAAAGTAGCCAAGAAGAAGNNGCCAAGAAGAAGGCTAAGAAGAAGACAGCGACAAAGAAAAAAGTACGTCGCCGTCGTAAAAAGAAGTAAGATTTGACCGACAGGTCAAATAACGTAAAAGGGCCTCAATCGAGGCCCTTTTCTTATGTGTGATAGCAAAACTCTGCCTGCTGCATTAATGTAAAAACAGTGTATAGGCCGGGTTATTAGACTCTTCCCAGTACGGATAACCTATTTCATCCAGGAAACACCTGAAATTTGCCTCTTCTTCAACGGGTACCTGCATACCGACCAACACTCGCCCATAGGCCGCACCGTGATTTCGATAGTGGAACATACTAATGTTCCATTGCTGACCCATTTTATTCAAAAAACGCAATAATGCCCCGGGACGCTCCGGGAACTCAAAACGATAAACCTTTTCATCCAGCTTATCCGGTCCACGGCCACCTACCATGTAACGTATATGGATCTTGGCCATCTCGTTATCTGTCATATCCAGTACGGGGTAGCCCTTGTTTGACAGGGCCGCGATCAGCTCATCTTTCTCGCTATCACCTTGATGCATTTGCACCCCGACAAAGACATGCGCTTGCGTCGAATCAGCGTAGCGATAGTTGAACTCGGTAATACCGCGCATCCCGATGGTATCGCAGAACTGGCGAAAACTGCCTGGCCGCTCTGGAATGGTGACAGCAAGAATCGCTTCACGCCGTTCACCCAGCTCGGCGCGCTCAGCGACATGACGCAGGCGATCGAAATTCATGTTGGCACCGCTGTCGATGGTGACCAACACCTTGTTCGCACATGCTTCACGCTCGACATATTTTTTCATGCCTGCCACAGCAAGCGCACCCGCCGGCTCGGCAATCGATCGCGTATCGTCAAAGATATCCTTGATGGCCGCACAAATCTCGTCGGTGCTAACCAGGATCACTTCATCCACGCATTGCTGTGCAATACGAAACGGCTCTTCACCTGCCTGGCGTACGGCAACTCCATCGGCAAAAATACCTACCTGGTCAAGTATGACCCTTTCACCCGCGGCCAGCGCGGCATGCATACAGGGCGCATCATCCGGCTCGACTCCGACAATACGAACAGCCGGATTAATCGCCTTGATATAGGCACTGACACCGGCGATCAGTCCGCCACCACCTACCGGTAAAAAGATCACGTCCATGTTCTCGGGCATCTGCTTTAATATTTCCATCGCAATGGTGCCTTGCCCAGCGATAACATCGGGATCGTCATAGGGATGCACAAATACCAGGTTTTCCTTATCAGCCAGCTTGCGTGCATGCGAATAGGCATCATCGTAGGTATTGCCATGCAACACCACCTTGGCACCATAAGATGCCACCGAATCGATCTTGATGCGGGGTGTTGTCTTGGGCATCACGATGACCGCCTTGATACCCAGCTTTTGTGAAGACAGGGCTACGCCCTGGGCATGGTTACCTGCAGATGCGGCGATGACACCCTGCTGGCGTTCCTGTTCGGACAGATGCATGATCTTGTTATACGCACCACGGCACTTGAAAGAAAAGACCGGTTGCAAGTCCTCACGCTTGATATAAATCCGGTTGTTGAGGCGTTTACTCAGGCCAGAGGCATACTCCAGCGGGGTTTCAACCGCCACGTCGTAAACCATGGCCTTTTGTATTCTGTCTACATACTCTTGTGTCATGCACCACTCGTATTTTTTGCCGATGCCACTTTGTCTGGCACGCTGTTCCCTAATATAATGAGAGTTTCCCCGCACCACAATGCAAAATAGAAAGCAGGAGCAAAATATGACGCAAGACGAAATGAAGCAGGCTGTCGCACAGGCAGCTATTGAATACGTTGAGACTGGCACCATCGTCGGCGTTGGAACGGGGTCAACCGCCAATTTCTTCATCGACGAGCTGGCGAAGATCAAGGGCAAGATTGATGGCACCGTAGCCAGCTCGGTTGCCAGTGCTGAACGACTCAAGGGACACGGTATCGAGGTGCTGGATCTGAACAGCGTGGACGAAATCGCGGTATACGTGGACGGGGCCGACGAGTCCAACAAGTACCTGCATCTCATCAAGGGCGGCGGCGGCGCCCTGACCCGCGAAAAAATTGTNNTGGGCGGTCAACCGGTACTGCGTGAGGGCTTCACCACTGACAATGGCAATATCATTCTCGACATTCACAACATGGAAATCATGGAGCCGGTCAAACTGGAAGAGGCGCTTAACCAGATTACTGGCGTAGTCACCAATGGCCTGTTTGCACGTAAACCGGCTGACGTGCTATTGCTGGGTACGCAAAGCGGGGTCAAAACCCTGACCTGACAGCTATTCGGCTGCCCCACAATATGCAACGCCTGTTCATCATCCTTGGTATCACATTATTGATCGTTGGACTGACATGGCCCTGGCTGAAAAAGCTGGGGCTGTTTCGTTTACCGGGTGATATTGTGATTGAGCGGGATGGTTTTAACTTCTACTTTCCCATTACCAGTATGATACTCATCAGTATCGTGTTATCAGTAATTCTGTACCTGATACGACGGTTTATGTGAGTGCCAACCGGGCTGCTAGAGCAGGACTCTTTCGATACCACCTTGCTGTACTTTGTTGATAAATTCCTGTTGCCAGTTTTTTCCAAATCGATCCCGCGCTAGTTCGACCACGATGTAATCCGTTTTGAGTCCTGTTGCATCGCGATAGCGTGACAATCCCTGCTGGCATGCTGGACAGGAAGTCAGTAATTTGACGTTTTCATCCTGCACCCTGTCATTTTGTGTCAGTTGCTGAATACCCTTGTGTAATTCTTCCTGCTTACGAAATCGCAACTGTGTAGCAATATCCGGCCGAGCTACCGCGAAGGTACCTGCCTCTCCACAGCAACGATCACTTAACAGCACCTCTGAATTCATCAGGTTACTCGCTACCTTTATCGGTGCATGATGTTTCATGGGTGTATGACAGGGATCATGATAAATATATTTTTTACCACTGGTATTCGAAAGACTGACACCCTTCTCCATCAGGTATTCATGGATATCCATCAGGCGACAGCCGGGAAAGATCTTCTCAAACTGATAAGTCAACAGCTGATCAATACAGGTACCGCAGGAAACCAGCACCGTTTTTATATCAAGATAATTTAATGTGTTGGCGATACGATGAAACAGTACCTGGTTGTTAATCGAAATCTGTTTACCCTTGCCGGTATCACCGCTGGATTTTTGCGGATAGCCACAGCAAAGATAACCCGGCGGTAAGACTGTCTGCACACCTGCATCATACAACATGGCCATGGTCGCCAAACCGATCTCGCTGAACAACCGCTCGGAACCACAACCGGGAAAATAAAACACTGCCTCGGTATCCGGTTTATCAACTTCTGGATCCCGCAGAATGGGTACCAGCTTGTCGTCTTCAAGTCCCAGCAAGGCACGCGCAGTTCTTGCTGGTAGACCGGAAGGCATGGGGTGTTTTATGAAGTGTACGACCTGTTCGTGAATGGCCGGTTTACCTGTCGTAGCGCCTGGTATTTTTTTATTAAAAAACAGTGAGTTATACAGCCTGCTCAGTTGCCGTTGTGCCGGATAGGCCACCCTGGCGAACACGCTATGCATGAGTTTTATCGTGCTGGCACGCGTGGTGTTCAAAAACAACATGGATAAACGTGTACCAAGACTGCTACGGCGTTGTCCCTGTTTGCGCAAAACTTCTCGCATGCTGATGGTGACATCACCAAAATCTATATTCACCGGGCAAGGTGACAGGCACTTGTGACATACCGTACAGTGATCCGCAACGTCATTCATTTCATCAAAATGGCGAATGGAAATGCCACGCCGCGTCTGCTCCTCGTAAAGAAAGGCCTCGATGATCAGTCCCGTCGCCAGAATTTTATTACGGGGTGAGTACAACAGGTTGGCACGTGGAATATGCGTATTACATACCGGTTTGCATTTACCACAACGCAGGCAATCTTTAATTGCCGCGTTGAGTTCACCCAGTTCACTGGCTTCCAGGATCAGTGCTTCCTGTTCGACCAATCGTAACGAAGGTGTATAGGCATTTCTTAAATCAGCGTTGGCCTGTAGCTTCCCCGGGTTAAAGCAATCTTTTGGGTCAACCTGCTGTTTGTATTTCTCAAACGCCGCAATGGTTTGCTTGTCAAGAAACTGCAACTTGGTAATACCAATGCCATGTTCACCAGAGATAACACCTCCCAGTGATTCAGCCAGCTGCATAATACGTGCAACCACTTCATCGGCTTCGTGCAACATGGCATAGTCGTTGGAGTTGACCGGTATGTTGGTATGCACATTACCATCACCGGCATGCATGTGGGTAGCAACGAATAAACGGCTGGTACGCAGCTCAGCATGAATCCGGTCCAGTTCGTCGTGGAGGGACTCAAATTCACGCCCGTTGTATATCTGCTTCAGGGGTCGCTCAACCTCACGGCGATAGGATACCCGTAATTCATAACGCTGCAGCAGATCAAACAGGCTGTCCGAGCTGCGGGCCTGCTGCAACTGCTGCGGCTCCAGCAGGTCCTTGTGCTGCCGCGCCGGGGAGTCGAGATTATCCAGCAGAAATTGCCAGCGGTTTGCAACAGCGGTGAGGTGGGACAGCGCGGCATCGCGCTTGCCCTGAATTATGGCATCATTCTCTGCGCTGTTTTCGAACTCCAGAACCGGCTTGAACCCGTCTTCCGTAGACCCAAGGTAACGGGTCACCGCCTCAACCATGGCCAGTTTGTTATGTATCGAATGCTCGATATTGATCCGCTCGATGCCCTTGCTGTATTCAGCCAGCCGCTCCAGGGGTATGACTACGTCTTCGTTTATCTTGAATGCATTGGTATGGGCAGAAATCGCTGCCGTCCGCGCGCGATCCAACCAGAATCGCTTGCGTGCTTCGGCGCTAATGGCAACAAACCCCTCTGCCTGGCGGGCATTCGCCAGGCGAATAACTTCGGAGGCGGCCTCGCTGACGGCCGTTTCATCATCGCTGGCAATATCAGCCAGCAACACCATCTTTGGCCGACCTCGACCGGATGCCTTGGTGGCATAGTTCACCGCCTTCACGTAACGCTCGTCCAGGTGCTCGAGGCCAGTCAGGTAGACAGCATCAAGGCTATCCAGGTAATCCTTGACCTCAACGACCGCGGGTACAGCCAGCGAGAGATCAGTGCCGAAAAACTCCAGGCAGACCGTGCGGATATGCTGTGGCATGCGGTGCAGTAAAAAACGACCTGAAGTAATCAGGCCATCGCAGCCCTCTTTCTGTGAACCGGGCAAGCCGGACAGGAACTTGTCGGTAACGTCCTTGCCAAGGGCATTCTTGCGCATGGACTTGCCCGGTACCTGTAATATCTCCGGTGCTTTTACCGGGGTCTTGCCATCTTTACCAAAGTGACTGATTCTGAATCGAACCGTTTCCTGTTCATGTATCTTGCCCAGGTTGTGTTTCTCCCGGGTGACTTCCAGCCATTGTCCCTCCGGGGTCACCATGCGCCAGCTCAGCAGGTTATCCAGTGTGGTGCCCCAGAGCACTGCCTTTTTACCACCGGCGTTCATGGCAATATTTCCACCGATACAGGACGCATCCTGGGAGGTGGGATCCACCGCAAACATGTAGTTTTCGCATTCTGCGTGTTCTGCTACCCGGCGCGTGACGACACCGGCGCCTACATGCACGATCGCGCTCTTTTCGCTATTACCTTCCAGTTGCCTTTGCTCAATTTTCCCGATTTTATCCAGTTTTTCCGTGTTTATTATCACGCAGCGGTCGTTCAGGGGTACGGCGCTGCCGGTGTATCCTGTGCCACCCCCCCGGGGAATGATGGACAGACCAAGCTCGACGCAGGCCTTAACAATTTTAATCAACTCCCGCTCGTGGTCGGGGGTGATTACTACAAAAGGAAATTCCACACGCCAGTCCGACGCGTCTGTGACATGCGCGACCTTGGCATAGCCACTAAAATGTATATTGTCTTTGCGGGTATAACGGGACAGCCGTTTAACGGTCTGTTTACGCAAGTCGTATTCCTGCGAAAACCAGGACTTGAAATGGTCAATGGCTTGTTGGGTATGTTGAACCAACAGCAGGGCTTGTTGATTATTGTTGGCGCGGGCGACAATTTGCTCCACCCTGTGGTTCAGGGCGTGGATCAGCGAGTTCCGTCTGGATTGGTTTTCCAGCAAGTCATCCTGGATATAAGGATTGCGCGATACCACCCACATATCACCCAAAACTTCAAACAGCATACGGGCCGATCGCCCGGTTTTACGCGAATTGCGTAGCGCATTGAGTGTATCCCACATGTCTTCATTCAAAAATCGGGTGACGATTTCTTTATCGGAAAAGGAGGTGTAATTGTATGGAATTTCGCGTATGCGCTGTTGCTTAGTCATTTTAATCGTGTTCGGAATTGTAATTGTTTGATTTTACCTCAATTTGGCAGATGTTTCAGTGTGTGTGTGCTCCATGCCCGGTTTTTTATTGGTACTGAAACCATGTAGAATATGGATATTGATCACAGTGTGTTTGATCATTCATCCGATACTAGGGTAGTGTTTCATATAAAACGCACACACAAAGAGAGAATCTTGAGATGGGTCCTGATAATCCATTCACGCCATACGGGAAGCCGGTCAAGACGCACAGCGACGGTGCAAAGCTTGGAAACGTAGACGACATTCCCGGCGTTCAGCGCCTTGCTCTTGTATCTTGAGCAGCTCTCTGATCAAGCGTTTTTTGTGAAACACTACACTTAGAGACACTACACCAGAAATCACCACGCCAATTCCAAGAGGCCACTTTTGTATGCGATGTACCAAATTTGTACAGCTGATTTTGATTATATTAGCCAGTTTTATGATGAACC
>DJMK01000003.1 GCA_002436485.1 Proteobacteria bacterium UBA6492 | reverse complement strand
TTGCGTAAAAATTTCAGTGTCACCGGCTCGCCTTTTTGCAACTTGATATTGGCGGGTTCATACACCCCGTTATCAACGAGGATCTCCACCACGTTACTGGCTTGTTTTACCGCCACTGGTCTGTACAACCAGAACCACCAGACAATCCCGACCAAAAGCAATAACGCAATGAGATTGACGAGTATATCCATTATGCTGATCTCGATTTCATCCAGCGAAGGCGATTGGCATTACTGACCACCGTTACCGAAGACATGGCCATGGCGGCACCGGCTATCATAGGGTTGAGCAAGATACCAATAAAAGGATAGAGAATACCGGCCGCAATCGGAATGCCCAGCGTGTTATAGATAAACGCACCGAATAAATTCTGTTTAATATTGCGCAGAGTAGCTTTTGATACCGCAATCGCATCCACCACGCCAAATAATGAGCCACGCATCAGGGTAATGTCCGCACTCTCGATTGCCACATCGGTACCAGTACCGATAGCAAAGCCCACATCAGCGCGTGCCAGTGCCGGCGCGTCATTAATACCATCACCTACCATGGCGACGGTTTCGCCTTTATGTTGCAACTCCGCGACTTTTTTATCCTTGTCCTGTGGCAGGACTTCTGAAAAAACCAGGTCAATGCCAACCTCGTTCGCTACTGCTTCCGCGGTTTTGTGGTTATCACCTGTCAACATCACAACCTTTAGCCCCAGCCTGTGCATTTCAGCAATCGCTTTTTTTGAATCTTCCTTAACGGGATCAGCAACCGCCACGATACCCAGCAGACTACCTTGTTTGGCCAGGTACATGGGGGTCATACCTTTTGCTGCCAACTGCATACTTTTCTGCTCGGCAGCACTCGTATCAACACCCTTTTGCTGCATTAAGCGCTGGTTACCCATGCAGACAGCATGTTGCTGAATTATGCCTTCCACGCCACGGCCGGCAATGGCATGGAAATCATCTACTGATAATATTTCAAGCTTCTTGTCTTTGGCTGCATTAATAATCGCTGTTGCTAACGGATGTTCAGAACCTGATTCAAGACTGGCGGCGTATTGCAACAAGCCATCCGCATCAACTTGATTGATTGGTTCGATCGCAGTAACCGCCGGACGACCTTCGGTAATGGTACCGGTCTTGTCCAGCACTACAGCAGTGATACGCCCCGCCTGTTGCAGCGCATCACCATTACGAATTAATACACCCAGCTCGGCCGCCTTACCCACGCCCACCATGATCGAAATCGGTGTTGCCAGTCCAAGCGCACAGGGGCAGGCAATGATCAGTACCGTCATGGTGGCCACGATGGCAAAGCTAGTGCGCTCAGTTTCAGCAATATTAAACCAGGCCATAAAAGTTATAGTGGCAATGATCATTACTGCTGGTACAAACACCGCTGCCACTTTGTCAACCAGTCGCCCGATCGCTGGTTTGCTGGACTGTGCCTGGCGTACCATGTTGATGATCTGTGATAGCACGGTATCCGCACCAATACGTTTGGACTGGAACAGAAAGGTACCGGATACATTGATGGTGCCGGCCACGACCTCGTCACCGATATTTTTTTCCACTGGCAATGGTTCACCGGTTAGCATGGATTCATCCACGCTGGAGTGTCCATCTATTAATATACCGTCTACCGCGATACGCTCACCGGGACGAACACGCAGGGTTTCATCCAGGCCGACTTCACTGATAGGTATATCCTGCTCGTTACCATCACGCACGACGCGCGCCGTTCGGGGCTGCAGACCTATCAAACGCCGAATGGCTTCCGAGGTCTTGCCTCGCGCGCGCATCTCCAGCGCTGAACCCAGGTTAATCAGGCAGATAATTATCACCGCAGCTTCAAAATAGGCATGCTGTGCCAGTGAAGGAACCAGATCAGGCTCAAGAGTAATAATCATGGAATACAGCCAGGCAGTGCCGGTGCCTAGCGCAATCAGGGTATCCATGTTGGCATTGTGTGCCCTGAACGATTTCCAGGCACCGCGGAAAAATTGCTGGCCGGAATAGATCATGACAAATAGCGTGGCGAGACCAATCAACAACCAGACAATCTGTCCATTGGGTGAGTCAAGTTCTGGCAACATACCGCTCATGCCGGCAACAAACAACGGTACACCAACAACAGCAGCTACAGCAGTTTTCTTTAGTAGAGTACGATAATGTTTAAATTCGGCGGCTTCTTTTTGCTCTTCTGACTCGGCACCTTTCAGTTCCGCCGCTTCGTAGCCGGCATCCACGACCGCCTTGATCAACACATCGCTGCTGGCATTGCCGGTTACCATCGCGGTATGTTCGGCGAAATTCACATTCGCCTGTTGCACGCCCGGTACGTCACGCAGTGCATTTTCAACCGCGCTAACACAACCCGCACAACTCATTCCACCAATTGATAGTTGTATATTCTTCGCCATAGAAATATATAGCTTGTTAAAGTTATAGAAGGCGTTTTTAAACGCCTTCACTCAACTGGATGGTATATAGTGGCTGTAACGATGAAGCTAGATTATCAGGCTGCCAGCGCCTTGGCTACACGTTGCAGTTTTTCGCGCACCTCACCGGCCAGTGTCTCTACTTCATCCCTGTTTACCAGTTTGAGCACAGATTGTGGATCCATGAAGGCCACCGTGACCGAACCATCCTCTTCTTCGCGTACCACGACATTACACGGCAACAATAAACCAATATCCGGCTCTGCTGTCAGTGCCTTGTTAGCCAGCACCGGGTTACAGGCGCCCAGAATTTTGTAGGGCCGTTTGTCCAGGTCCAGTTTCTTTTTCATCACGGCCTTCACATCAATTTCGGTCAGCACGCCAAAACCTTCCTTGGATAATTCTTCTGTTACTTTTGCTACTGCATCATCGTAGCTACCGTTGAATGTCACATTAAATCCGTACATCTTAAAATCACCTCGTAAATATTTTATAAGCGTATTTTAACATCAAGTGAGTCACCTTTGTTGTGCTTTCTTGTCGATTCGCTGCCAGGCCTGGTATAGCTCATCCGGCCATTTCGACTGGAACCATATGATGATGTCGTTGATTTCCTGATCTGACAGCCTGTCTTTCCAGGGCGGCATGTTACCACCAAGCCGAATCGTGCCATGCTTGATCGTATCAACCAACGCCTTGTGTGGGTGATGCCATGCATGTCCGGTACCATTGAGGGGTGGTGCTGGAAACGTGCCGTCCGCATTGCGCTGTTGCCAGTCAGTTGCGCCTTCCGCGTAAATGCCATGACAAACCGTACAATTTTTCAGATATAACTGACGGCCACGTTTTATGTGCTCCGCATCAAAGTTGCGCTCCTGATTTGTCGCCTTTTCAATAATAGTCTGTTCACTACTACCTGATGAATCCTGCGAACAAGAAATTAAAGACAACGCAACTAGAACCAGTATTAAATATCTAAAAAGAGCTGTTTGTAAAATCATTGTAGTTTAACCAGAGATTTTTGTTTCCATAGCAAGTAGACAGCAGGCAACACCACCAGTGTTAGTAACGTGGCACTCACCATGCCACCCACCATGGGCGCAGCGATACGGCGCATCACTTCTGAGCCGGTGCCACTTCCCAGCATGATGGGTAACAGACCCGCGATGATAGTTGCCACAGTCATCATGATAGGGCGTACTCGCATAAGCGCGCCTTCAATGATGGCCTCTTTCAATTCTTCAAGCGTCGGTGTATGCATGCGCTCTCTTTGCATAATGTGTCTTTGATAAGCCTGGTTCAGATAAACCAACATCACCACGCCAATCTCCACGGCCACACCGGCTAATGCAATAAACCCGACACCGACTGCAATCGACATGTTGTAGCCAAGTAGATACAGCAACCAGTAACCACCTACCAGTGCCAAAGGTAGCGTACCCATGATGATCATGACTTCGGTCAGGTTGCGAAAGTTTAGATACAGTAACAATATGATAATAACGATAGTGAGCGGAATCACAATCTGTAGTTTTTCCTTGGCGCGCACCATGTATTCGTATTGACCCGACCAGGCAATCGAATAACCAGGCGGCAATTCAACCTGTTCGCTGACTACACGTTGCGCCTCTTCTACATAGGAACCCAGATCACGGCCGTCGATATCGACAAAGGTCCAGCCATTGGGTCGTGCGTTCTCGCTTTTGATCATGGCGGCACCACTTTCGATTCTCACCTCGGCTACGTCACCCAGCGAAATTCGTGAGCCGGAGGGCGTCACGATCGGCAGATTGCGAAGTTTTTCCGCTGAATCACGCACATCGCGAGGATACCGCACATTGATGGGATAACGTTCCAGGCCTTCCACGCTTTGTGCCACGTTCATCCCACCCACCGCGGTACGTACCACGTCATGTACATCTGAAATGTTTAATCCAAAGCGTGAAGCTTTGATGCGATCAATCTCTACCGTGGCATATCGCCCACCAACTGTCCGCTCGGAATAGGCCGATAACGTGCCGGGAACTTTTTGCACGACTTCCTCTATGCGTTTGCCAATTTCCTGAATCACATTCAGATCAGGCCCTGCTACCTTAATACCCACTGGTGTTTTGATACCGGTTGCCAGCATATCGATGCGGGTCTTGATTGGCATGACCCAGGCATTGGTGAGCCCGGGAAACTTGATCAAATCATTGAGTTCTTTCTTCAGACCGGCGAGTGTTAAACCTTCACGCCATTCACTTTTGGGTTTCAGCAGTATCGTTGTTTCGATCATGGTCAACGGTGCCGGATCGGTAGCCGTCTCGGCACGCCCAACCTTGCCAAACACCCGCACCACTTCCGGCACCGTTTTAATGAGCTTGTCGGTTTGCTGTAACAATTCCTGCGCCTTGCCTACCGAAACGCCTGGGAAGGTAGTCGGCATGTACATCAGATCGCCTTCATCCAGATCCGGCATAAACTCTGATCCGATATTGAGCATGGGCCATGCACCCATGACCACCAGTACACCCGCAATAGCTAATACCGCTTTTGGCTTTTCCAGTACATAATGAATGAAGGGTCGATACAGCTTTATCAAAACCCGGTTAACCGGGTTCTCATGTTCGGGCTTGATATGCCCGCGAATGAAATAGCCCATCAACACCGGTACCAGTGTGACAGATAAACCCGCCGCTGCCGCCATGGCATAGGTTTTGGTGTACGCCAGTGGACTGAACAGGCGACCTTCCTGTGCCTCAAGAGTAAACACCGGCAGGAAACTCAGTGTGATAATCAACAACGAAAAAAATAACGGAGGTCCAACTTCCAGTGTTGCCTCACGGATGATGCGCCAGCGATTTTCATCGGTCAGCCGTTCTCGCTCNNTTGGCATTGATGCCCTGGTGATACATCACGATAAATGCAACCAGGATACCAATGGGCAAGCTGACAATCACCACCAGCGAGGAACGCAAGTGAAAAAGGAAAACAGCACAAACCAGCACAACGACAAGAAACTCTTCCACCAGTTTTGAACCCAGGTTATCGACTGCTCGGTTTATCAGGGCAGAGCGATCGTAGGTTTCAACAATCTCGACCCCTTGTGGTAGTCCATTTTTTAACTGTGCCAGCTTCTGCTTGACCGCCTTGATAGTCTTGAGAGCATTTTCACCATAACGCATTACGATGATACCGCCCACAACTTCGCCTTCACCATCCAGCTCGGCGATACCACGACGCATCTGCGGTCCCAGACGCACCTCGGCAATATCTTTTAATAAAATCGGCGTACCATGTTCATTAACACCAAGTGGAATATGGCGCAGATCTTCCAGTTCATCGATATAGCCAGTCGCGCGCACCATGTACTCCGCTTCAGCCATTTCGATCACTGAACCACCTACTTCCTGGTTGGCATTTTTAATGGCCATGCGAACTTTCTTCAGTGGCAGGTTATAGGCACGCAATCGATCCGGATCGAGTACTACCTGGTATTGCTTGACCATACCGCCGACGGTGGCAACTTCGGATACCCC
>DJMK01000153.1 GCA_002436485.1 Proteobacteria bacterium UBA6492 | reverse complement strand
AGGCCCCCGGCGGTGCACGCGAATACGAAATCGTTGATGTGCGTTACTAGTAGGAGCTACTTCTAACAAAGAAGTTTACCCAGTAGCAAACAATTAATTGTGATATGCACATGATTGATAGCGTGGATATCTTATAAAGAACAAACCTGAGTATCACGATAGAACCTTAAACATTAAAGTATCCTTATCAGGTAATAAACGCGTGACTTGATCTGGATCAAGATCTCATCATTCGATCACCTCTATAAATAAATACCAATAATTAAAAAGGGGTGGTACTGGATGGGTCTGGGGAAGAAGAATCAGATTGTCAGGATTAAGGATGCCTGGTACGTGGAGACGCGTACCGGCTACGAAGGACCGTTCGATGAGCTGAGCGAAGCGAGAAAATACCTGTTATTGAATGAAGATGTAGAGATGGCGCGCATGGGATTTGCCGGGTTGAGCCTGACGTCACAATAACACCAACAGTTAATGCGCAAGCGTCATGATTCGGCGGACAAAGCTGGATGAGTTCGCTATAGTGTTGGCATGTTCAAAAAAATTCGAATCTTTATTCTGCTGGTGATTCTGTTCATCGTAGGTGCCGATACCTACATGACAAAAATCCGTTCTGTTAGTTGGGATGAGACTCTGTGGGTCGGTATCTATCCTATCAATCCGGATAACGACGTGGTGACCGATCGCTACATCGACCGGCTGTCCAGTCGCCAGTTTGAAGACATTGAAACTTTCTTTAAGGATGAGGCCGAAGCCTTTGGCCTAACGATTCCGCAACCGTTTGATATTCACCTGGCGCATGCAGTGGACGAACTACCGCCACCACCACCCGCGGAAAATTCGGTGCTGGCGACCATGTGGTGGAGTCTCAAGTTACGTTACTGGGCATTCACCAATGACAACGCGGATTTTTCTCCGCACATTCGCGTGTTCGTTGTGTATCACAATTTCGACAGGGAAGAAAAACTGGCCCATTCACTGGGGCTGGAAAAAGGCATGATCGGGGTAGTGCATGCCTATGCGCATCGTGAGCTGGAAGGTAAAAACAACCTGGTCATCGCGCACGAGTTGTTACATACCCTGGGTGCCACGGACAAGTATGATCGTGCTACCGGCTTGCCCATCTATCCCGATGGTTACGCCAAACCAGACCAGTCTCCCCGTTACCCACAACAGTACGCCGAGCTGATGGGTGGCACCATTCCGTTGTCGTCTGACAAATCCATCATGCCGCGTAGCCTGAACGGTACCCTGGTCGGTGAGAAAACCGCGGCTGAAATCAACTGGTTAATGCCCTGAAGACCTGCCATTAAGCGAGTCCCCGTTGTTCGGGGATTTGCTACAGCCCATCGTAAAGATTTGTTAACGCGTTAAATTCTTTTGAAAACAGTTGGTTGCTGGTTATCGCGATTTTGCCTGTTTCATCGCGAGTTCGCTATGATGTTTACAGTCAGTAAAAATTGGTCCGTTTCAAAATGGTTCGAGCTGGGGATTTCGTGCATGAATGAGGTTGCACTGAATAATCGATATTGTCGCAGGGCGGAGGATAGACGCAAGTCGCGCTTGTTAAGCCTGGTGTACGGGTTGTACCGATCACGGCGTGCCGGTGATCGCCGTACCCAGGTTGCGACACCATCCTATATCGATATTCACAGTCACTGTGCCTGGGCACTGGCCTTGAGCATCATGGCGCTTTGCATCGCCGATGTGTATTTTACCCTGTTGCTGATCGAACACGGCTCACGCGAACTCAACCCGCTGCTGGCATGGGCGTTGGAAAAAGATGCCATGTTGTTTTACACGCTGAAGTACACCATCACGGCATTGAGTGTGTTTTTGATTGTGCAACACCGCCATTTCATCGTGTTTGGTATCAAGGGTTACAATTTTCTTTTCATCGTGCTGGCAGGCTACGTCATGTTGATTACCTACCAGCTCTCCATGCTTGTGCATATCGTCTAATTCGTTTTAAACCCCCCATTATTTTGCTATGTTGTCATCCTGACCAAGCAGGATGAATTGTTATGTTACAAATCAGTGAACGCATTATTCTCACCATCTGGATCGGTGGCATGTGGACCGTCGGTTACCTGGTGGCGCCGACCTTGTTTAACATGCTCGAAGAGCGCGCCATGGCCGGATCCATTGCCGGTCGCCTGTTTACCGTCATGAGCTACGTCGGCCTGGTGAGCGTTATCCTGCTCATGTCCAGTTTGCTGTATAGCGGTGGCATGCAGGCCTTGCAGGCATGGCGTAGCTGGTTATTGCTGGGCATGCTGGTGATTATCGTGATTGGCGAGTTCGTGTTACAACCGAAAATGTCAGCTTTGCGTGAAGCTGGTTTGCAAGCAGACAATGCCAAACAGTTTGCTGTCTTGCATGGCAGTGCTTCGGTATTGTTTCTGATTAACAGCCTGGCCGGTCTGGCGTTGGTGATCTTTGGTTTGCGATCGCAGGCCTGAGCCTAAAACTGGATTANNTTGATCAGTTCATGAATATCCAGCGCGTTATTGATCTCTTCCATGACGCCATCGGTCAATCCATGTTGCCCGATGATCACCACCACCTTGCTATGGTGTGCGAGCTTGCGTAGTTGCTTGAGCTGTTTCTGGGTAATGGCCATCGGCGTATTATAGGACAGACACATGCGACCCGCTCGAATATAATTAAAAACACCATGCCCCGATCCAAACAAAGCAAACGCTGGCTCAAGGAACACTTTGATGACCAGTACGTGAAGCAGGCGCAAGAAGCCGGCTACCGTTCGCGTGCCGTTTTCAAGTTGCAGGAAATCGACGAAAAGGACCACCTGCTGAAAAAGGGCATGAGCGTGGTGGACCTCGGTGCCGCACCCGGTGGCTGGTGCCAGTATGTACGCAAGCGACTGGCCCCGTCCGACAAGGTCATCGCGCTGGATATCCTCGAAATGGAACCTTTGGACGGGGTTGTTTTCATACAGGGAGATTTCACTGAACAGGCGCCCCTGGACCAGCTCATGCAGTTGCTCAAAGGTGAGAAGGTAGACCTTGTTTTGTCAGATATGGCCCCTAATATCAGTGGTATGAAGGTGGTTGATCAGCCCCGCGCGATGTACCTGGCTGAACTGGCGTTCGATTTTTGCCAAAAGGCCCTGAAAAAAGGTGGAGATTACCTGGTGAAGGTGTTTCAGGGCGAGGGATTTGATGACTATCTGAAGTTGCTGCGGGACCATTTTGAGCAGGTGGTCATCAGGAAGCCCAAGGCCTCCCGTCCACGTTCCCGCGAGGTTTATCTGCTGGCCAGGCACTATACGGGTCAGTAGCTATAATGTATGTTTATATATAGTGAAGACAGTTGAGGCGGAAAATTGAACGATTTAGCCAAGAACATCATCCTGTGGGTCATCATTGCCTTCATCCTGATGACCGTTTTCAAGCAGCTTAGCGGCCCTACCCAGGATTCCAGCATTCCGTATAGCCAGTTCCTTGAACAAGTGGCTAACCGCAATGTACAGGAAGTCAAAATCAGCGGTTCGCAGATTGCCGGTGTCATGAAGAACGGCGAGCGTTTCACCACGGTCGGTGAGCGCATGGACACCACTGCATTGGTCGGCGAGCTGCGCAAGGGCGATGTGAAATTTGAATTTGAGCCGCAGGACCAGAACATCTGGACACAGATCTTCATTTCCTGGTTCCCGATCTTCCTGATTGTCGGCTTGTGGATTTTCCTGATGCGGCAGATGCAAGGTGGCGGCGGTGGTCGTGGAGCCATGTCATTTGGCAAGAGCAAGGCCCGCCTGCTCGGCGAGGACCAGGTCGGGGTCACATTCGCCGACGTGGCCGGCGT
>DJMK01000185.1 GCA_002436485.1 Proteobacteria bacterium UBA6492 | reverse complement strand
ACACGAAAACCGGTCATCACCTCGTCAAAGATCAACACGCTAGCGTATTGATCGCAGACTTCACGCAGACCTTGCAGGAATCCAGGTACCGGTGGAATGCAGTTCATGTTACCGGCAACCGGCTCCACGATAATACAGGCGATCTGTTCGCCCATGCTGGCAAAAGCCTCGCGTACACTATCTATATTGTTGTATTCGAGCGTCAGGGTGTGTTGCGCCAGGTCAGCCGGCACGCCAGGCGAGGTAGGCACACCAAGGGTCAACGCACCGGAACCGGCCTTGACCAACAGGGAGTCTGCATGACCATGATAACAGCCTTCGAATTTTACGATCTTGTCACGACCGGTATGACCACGCGCCAGGCGAATAGCACTCATGGTCGCTTCGGAACCGGAACTCACCATGCGCACCAGTCCCATGGAAGGAATCAATTCGCAGACCTTTTTTGCCATTTCAATTTCAATGGCAGTGGGCGCACCGAAACTGAGTCCACGCTCCATGACCTCTTTAACTGCTGCCAGCACCTCGGGATGTGAATGGCCAACAATCATGGGGCCCCAGGATGCGACGTAATCAATATAACGCCTGTCGTCTTCATCAAACAGGTAGGCACCTTCACCGCGTTTAAAAAAGATCGGGTCACCACCGACCCCCTTGAATGCGCGTACCGGTGAGTTCACACCACCGGGAATATATTGCTGGGCCTGTTTGAAAAGTTCCTGTGAACGACTCATGATTGTTCCTTTCTGTTGGTATTACAGGTTGAGGATCTTAAACGAACTCGGCAGGCGTTGCGACTATGCTACAAATAACTCGGTGATTTGTTGCGCACTGGCGCTGATATTGCTGGCTGCAAACACGCTGTGGCTGACCGCCAGCATATCTGCTCCATGATCTACCAGCGAGTGTGCATTGGCGGGGGTAATTCCGCCAATAGCGACAACGGGTATGGACAGCAACGCTTTGGCCTGTTGCAGGATATCGACGGTTGCCGGTGGTGCGGACGGTTTGGTTTTGGATGGAAAAAAACGCCCAAACGCCACGTAGTTTGCTCCTGCCTGTTGCGCGGCCTGTGCCAATGCAATTTTGTCGTGGCAGGTTACACCGATAATCTTATCTTGACCGAGTATTTCGCGCGCTTCCTCGCAGCCCATATCCGATTGCCCGATATGTACGCCGTGTGCGCCAACTTGTTTTGCCAGCTCGACATCATCGTTCACCAGCAGGGTAACATCATGCGCTTCGCACAATGCGAGTAATGCAGATGCTTCGTCGTACTTTTTATTACTGTTTGTGCTCTTGTTTCGGTATTGCACGATTTGTGCACCACCACGAATTGCATCTAATACAAGTTCGTCAATACTTCTTTGCAGGTTGGCAAATAAATCCTGATCGGTGATGACGTACAGGCCGTGCAGGCGTGAAAACCTATTCTTCATCATCACGTGCCCAGAAATAGCGGTTGGGTATCAACTGTCCCATTCCAATGCGGTAGGCATGCTCCAGTGATTGCCAGGTAAATTCCTGGGCTTCATGAATGGCTGTTAATGGTTCCAATCCCTGTGCCAGCAGACCGGCGATGGCGGAGGCGAGCGTACAACCGGAACCATGATATTCATGTGGCAGGCGGGTCCAGCTGTACTGTTCCAGTTCACGGTGATTACCATACAGTGTATTGACTACATCTTTAGTGATCTCGTGTGTACCGGTGACCAGGACATACTCGCAACCCTGGTCCTGCAGCTCTTCTGCACAAGCGGCAAGCGTATCGGCTTCGGTGGCAAGCAGTTTTGCCTCCACGGAATTGGGGGTGAGAATGGTAGTGCGTGGAAACAACAGTTCACGCATGGCCGCGATGCTGTCCTCGGTTGACAGGTTGCCACTGCTACCGGCGTTTATAACCGGATCGAGCACTATCGGAATCTCAGGGTAGTCGAGCAAAATACCGTGAATGGATTCAATCACCTCCCGCGAACCCAGCATGCCCATCTTGATGACCTTGACCGGCATATCTTCCAGTAAGGCACGCGCCTGTTGAATAAGCAGTAATGGGTCGGCAGACTGATAGCTCAGGCACTGCTGCGTGTCCTGCACCGTCAGTGCCGTGATGATCGGGGCGGGATGGGCACCCATGCTGGTAATGGTTTCGATATCGGCCTGGATGCCCGCACCGCCCGTGGGATCGAGCCCGGAAAAACACAGCACAACGGGAATGGTCTGGGGATGATTGGATGTCATTGCCCGCTAATTATATCATCTGCGCTCTCGCGGGTCTCAGTGCGCGTTACGTTGCTGGCTCAGGTAGGCAATCTGTGCAACATGCTCAAAAGTGGTCGTCCACTTATAGGCAAGATTAATGCCTGGTGCCTGGGCATAAACGCCATGTCCGCGCACCACGCAAACCTTGTTGGTTGCCAGGCTGCGTGCAACCTGATGTGGTGATTGCTCGAGGTAATCATCAAACGCGATGTTTAATACTGGTATGTGAGAGAAATAGTATTGGCCTTCAAAATCGATGGGTGTGAAGTCCTTTCCGTCCATGGTCATGGTAATGGAATAGGGGCCATGAGAATGCAATACGCATTGTGCCGTATCATTACGTGTATAAACTGCCCGATGCAAGGCCGCATCCAGTGATGCGTCCTTGGGTATATCACCCTGTAATGAAACTTTTACCAGGTCATTTTCTGTCAAGGTGTCGGCACACGCCCCGGTGGGGGTTACCCAGAAGTGATCAGCCTCGCGCACCGAGGCGTTACCACTGTGCGAATCATTCAGACCAAACTGCCGCAGCCAGCGGTAATGTTGTACCAGCTCGTTTTTGCTATTACTCATTCGTAAATAGTACCTGAAACCGCAACGGTGTGAAATTGTCTTTAGGGCAGGGTAGTGTTGTGTCGCTTTTATCTTTTTTGTGACACACTATTGCTGTTGTACTACGGAGTAGGAACAGCGTAATGACTGATCAGCAATTACAGCAACCCGGTGATAAGGCACCGCAGCTTGTTAGATGAGTTTATCTTTTCCCAGGCTGGTGGCGCACCGCGGTTACACGGCGCACTACCCAGAGAATACACTGTTGGCGATCGAGGCAGCGGTGAATGCCGGTGCCGAGTTTATCGAGTTCGATGTACTAATGAGTGCAGATCAAGTACCGGTATTGTTGCATGATCGTGACCTGCAACGCATGTGTGGTAAACAGGGCGCGGTGCACGACTACACGCTTGCTGAACTAAAAACCTTTCCGGTATCTGAATTTCACCGTTTCGGTTACAAGTACATCAATAATCGTATTACGACACTGGCAGAAACGGCGGAGTATCTTGCCGGGCAACCACATGTCACGGCGTTCGTGGAAATCAAGCGCCAGGCCCTGCAGCAACATGGTGTCGATATCGTGATGGAGCGCGTGTTGCAGGAGGTAAAACCTTTTCTACAACAGGCTGTTATTATTTCCTACGATATCGAGGCCTTGTTGGCATTAAGAAAAAAATCCGCTGTACCCATAGCAGCTGTATTTGATAACTGGCGCGAGCGAAAACAATCATTGATAAAACAACTGGCACCGGAATACCTGTTTACCGACATCAATCAGCTCCCCCGTTTTGGTAAACTCAAACATCTTTCTGCACAGCTTGCAGTTTACGAGTGTATCGATCCGCAACAGGCACTAGACGTTCATAAGCGTGGTATAGAGTTTGTCGAAACCTTTGCCATAGGTGAAATGTTACAGGCATTTCAACTTATGTCGGAGCGCGTATGACAGCGCGCTATGATATTTGTATTATCGGTGGCGGCATCCAGGGTTGCGGTATTGCACAGGCCGCGGCGGCAGCCGGTTATAGCGTGTTGCTGCTGGAGAAAGCTGCGCTGGCCAGTGCTACTTCCAGTCGTTCCAGTAAATTGATTCACGGTGGATTGCGCTACCTTGAATCGGCACAGTTTGGCCTGGTGGCACAATCCCTGGCGGAACGTGAGTTACTCATTAAAAATGCACCAGAACTGGTGCATCGTGTGCCTTTCTACATACCTCTATATAAAAACATGCAACGTCGGCCGTGGCAGGTGTTTATTGGCCTAAGCATGTATGCCCTGCTGGGCAAGTTTCGTGCGCATGCCTGTTTTCGCAGAATACCGTTTGATGATTACCCTAAACTCAATGGTATCAAACAAACTGATTTACAGGCCGTGTACCAGTACTGGGATGCACAGACTGATGATGTGAAATTGACACGTGCCGTGATGTACTCCGCGACCACCCTGGGCGCAGAACTAAAATGTCATGCCAACGTTGATAGGGCCAGGCATGTTAAAGAAGGTTACCAGGTTGAGTATACCCAGCAGGGCACCCAGCAAAGCATTAGTTGTACTTGCCTGGTCAACACCACCGGTCCGTGGATCACGCAGACACAATCACTCATTGAGCCTCGCATATCGGGACCATCCATCGAGTTAATTCAGGGAACACACATTGTACTGAAACAACCCGCACCGAAAGGTATTTACTATGTCGAATCCCCTTCCGACAAGCGTGCGGTGTTTATCATGCCGTGGTATGGACAAACCCTGGTAGGTACTACCGAGACAGTTTTTACCGGCGATCCTGCCGAGATAAAACCCACCGAGCACGAGATCGAATATTTGAGAGGCATTGCGCGACATTATTTTCCTAAATGTGACGACACGGTGATCGAGGCTTTTGCCGGTGCAAGGGTGTTACCCAAAATGGAAAAAAGTGCATTTAGCCGATCGCGTGACACGATTTACTTTACTGACAGGCAACTGCCCGGATACCTTGCAGTGGTCGGCGGCAAGTTGACCGGTTATCGCGCCGCTTCGCAAAAAGCACTACACGCAATTCAGCAGCACTTACCAAAAAGAGCAGCAAAGGCAGATACGCGTACTGTTGCCATAAGGCCGGCATCAGAAGATTTCGGAGTTTAGCTAAGCGATCTTATATGTTGAGCTTAGTGAATAGTTGAATGTCTACTATCGACCCAAAGCAGACATATCCATATTTTAAAATCTGGGGCGACAAAGTCGCCCCATAACAGACATTCATGTTTATAACATGTCGAGAGGACTGCGCGTTTTGCGCGTTTGCTGATTCACGATATGGGTGTACTTCATGGTTGTCTTGATGGAGCCATGGCCCATCAGTTCCTGAATCGTACGGATGTCGGTACCACTCTCCAGTAAGTGAGTGGCAAACGAGTGCCGCAACGTATGACAGGTAACCCGCTTGAAAAGCTGTACCTGGTTCACTGCTTTTCGTAGTGCTTTCTGGAGTGTAGACGTAGCGCAATGCCAACGCCGCACCTGGCTTGTTGGTGTATGTTTACGTACGGTTGCCGAAGGAAAGACATACTGCCATTCGAGCTGTGTGTTGGCCCTGGGATATTTGCGATGCAGCGCACCGGGTAATTCGACATAGCCCCAGCCGCGCATGCGATCATCGACATGCATTTGCTGACGCCAGAGAAGATGGCGTTGCAAGGGTTCTACCAGGCGTTCGGGGATCGGCACGATACGCGCCTTACGGCCTTTGCTGTTACGTACTGTAATCAGGCGATGTGCCAGGTCCAGATCCTGAACACGCAACGTGACACATTCCATGACGCGTAAGCCGGCTCCGTATAACAGGCTGGCCATGATCGCGGTCTGGCCCTGCATGCAATCCAGCAGGCGCTTCATCTCATCGCGACTTAACACGCTGGGCAAATTCTTGAAGCGTTTAATCTGCCGCAGGTCCTCCATCTCGCCGACATCCTGATGCAGGACATGTTTATACAAGAAGACCAGTGCATTGAGCGCCTGTGCCTGGGTAGCAGCGGAAACGTTTTTATTGAGAGCCAGGTGATTCAGGAAGGCCTCGATGTGGGACTTGTTCAGGTTGGCAGGGTGCTGCTTGTTGTGGAAAAAGATGTACTGGCGCACCCAATGACGATAGCTCTGCTCGGTACGTGGGCTGTAGTGGCGACGCCGGATGGCAACGCGTAGCTGATCAAGTAATTTAGGCTTTCTGGTCTCGGTTTGGTGACCCCATAAGTGGACTCC
>DJMK01000192.1 GCA_002436485.1 Proteobacteria bacterium UBA6492 | reverse complement strand
GGATAGTTTACGCAATTATTTTGAACGACATAAAATGCAGGTGGACTGGAACGTGCTGGACAAACTACCTATTGAACAAGTTGCTAACAACCTTGTGTTGGTGATGAACCTCGACATAGGAAGTAAACAGCGATTACTTGAATCACCCACGCTCATTGAACGGTTGGCATTATTTTCGGAATTACTTGAACAAAAACCCGATCCAATCACTCCAGCATCCGATAAAAGTAACCGAGTGAATTAAGAAGTTAGAAAATAATCCGCAAGCCTTTTTACTTTTTCAAATTACAAGCAACATTAACATCGGCCTTTAAGAACATAGAGAATAACGAAGGAATAGATATACCATCACTTCGTCGCTAATGACGATGTTGCTCCTGCAGCGATCTTATTTGCACCGGATATTTTAAGCACCTGTACCGGAGTAAGTTTATTCAACAGTGTGCCGTCACCCAGTTGCCCTTCATAGTTTGCACCCCATGCCCACGCATTACCATCATTGGTGATCGCCAGGGAATGGTTATCGCCGGCTGCAATTGCAATCACATTACTGAGCCCGCTTACCTGTATCGGGTCGGCACGTGTCGTGGTGGTGCCGTCACCCAGTTGGCCTGAACCATTTAATCCCCATGCCCATACCGTGTCATCCTCTGCAATAGCCAGTGAGAAACCACCACCTTGTGCAATTGCCTTAATTGTTGGCAGCCCCGCAACCTGGGAAGGTGTGGAAAGGTAGGTGGTATAACTGCCGCCGCCCCATCGCCAGACACTACCATCGGATTTTAGTGCCAGTGAATAATTCGAAGTTGCGGCAATCGCGATAATATTTGTCAAGCCGATGACTTGCACCGGTGTATCCTTCCAAATGGTTGTGCCATCACCGAGTTGGCCAAACCAGTTGCCGCCGGTAGCCCAGACTGTGCCATCATCTTTGAGCACCAGGGAGTGGCCAAGCCCACCTTCAACAGCAAGCGCCTGGTTGATACCCACCATCTCAACCGGCACCGCTGTATCATCATTGCTAGCATCACCAAGTTGGCCGTAGTTATTATCGCCCCAGCCCACTACCTTCGCTTCAGAGGTAATGGCCAGGGTATGCCAATAACCGGCTCCCGCCACCGCGGCATTACTGATTCCGGGTACCATCTGGGGTGTGGTACCCCATTGCCAGACTGTGCCATCCAGCAATACAACCGTGCGTTGATCGGATCCCAGCACGGCCTGTTTGATATTGCTGATTCTGTCCTCGATGTCAGGAATTGTGTTGGAAAACGAGGTGCCGTTTTCTGCCGTGGTTTTTCCCCAGGTCGCCACCGTGCCCGCAACAAAATCCAGTGTAGTGACACAAAGCGGAGCCGACTGCGCGGAAAAATTGGCAGAGGTGTCGTAAGCAGAAACGGTGTAACAATATTCAGTATTGAAATCGAGCCCTGTATCCGATGACAGGAACGGACCTGTAACCGATCGCAGGAAACTACCATTACGGTATACATCATACCCGGCCACGGCGACATTGTCGGTGGAGCTGTCCCACGACAGTGCTACTTCAACACCTGTTACACGCGTGGCGACCAGCCCGGTGGGTACACTCGGTGCAGCAATATCCGGCTCAGCACCCGTGGTAAAACTCCAACTGTAGTCTTGTGTCAATCCGTTGCCACTCAGATCTCTCACCGCTGTTGTGACGGTGACACCGATCGTGGTTGTAAAAGGCAAATCAGCGGCAGGTGTAAACACAACGGAATTGCTACTCGTTGCGAGCGTCCCAGCGATGGCACCGCCAGGTCCGGATACCACTATACTAGCTGGGGTCACACTGACTGGATCGATGTCTTCCGTGAAGTTAATACGCACCTGGGTCGTAGTCGCCACATTGAGCGCATCCACACTCGGGCTAACCGAAGTGACCTGCGGAGGCGTGGTATCGGGTGGTGGTGGCTGTACAAACACGGTCCACACTTGCTGTACACTGTCACCACAATAATCGGGGACGGTTGCAATGCGAAATGTGACGGACGTGTTGGCGTAAGCGGCTGATGGTGTCCATGCAATGTACTGGGAATAAACATCAGTCTCTGGCGGGCTTTGCAATACCAGAAAGTCACTGCATACAAACGGAATGAATCCACATTCATGAATGGCATCTACTACGTAGATATAGCGCTCACCCACAATTGCTTCAGTCGGGGGGGTTGAATTTATTTGGGGCGGCGGGGAGCAGGTTAAGGAGAAGGATGAGCCACCCCCACAACTACTTAACAGACTTACAAAAATCCAAAATATAACCGCATCGATACGACGAAGGTTATTTGAGTGATCATGCTTTATGAACATGGGATTTCGCCCTACATTGACTAAACTAGCTGACCAGGCGTGCTACCTATCTAAATGGACGTCCCATTCCCCACACTGGTAGTCGTTTTTAATTATATAAGTAGGGTATTATTTTGATTATGATCTATATCAATTGACAATTGAAATATAGCTTCAACCCAACCGCGCTTTAGGATAAAAAGTATGCCTTATCTGGCCATTTATAAATGAATAAACAAGATCTGTTACTTAATCCTGTCGTTATCTGGTTACGCTTTGCGGTGCGTATGAGTCTGTTTGCCTTGATGTTGTTATGGCCGGCAGGTACCTGGTACTGGTGGGAGGCCTGGGTGATATTCGGGTTGTGGCTTGCTTATGGCCTGGTGATGACAATCTACCTGGTCAACAAGGATCCGGCCCTGTTAGCCGAGCGACTGAAGCTGGTACCGTTCCACAAGGATCAGAAAACCTGGGACAAGGTGCTCATGGCCTTGTTTTTCGTGGCAGGCATTTCGCTTTATATTGTGCCGGGCTTTGACGTGATGCGCTATGGTTGGAGTGAATCGTTACCACTATGGATAAAGGTTATTGCGATCATTGTGCATATCCCGTGTTTTGTTTTTCTTGGTTGGGTAATGCGAGAAAATACTTACCTGTCACAAGTCGTGAAGATTGATGAACAACGTGGCCATCATGTAATAACTACCGGCCCCTATGCCTGGGTGCGCCATCCGATGTATACCGTGGTGATTGTGTTATTGTTTGCTGTTCCAACAGCACTGGGTTCACGTTATGCATTGCTGCTGGCTATTTTCCTGACGGTACTGATCGTGGTACGCACATACCTGGAAGATCGTACACTCCATAAAGAGTTGGCAGGTTATACTGAATACGCTAAACAAACACGCTATCGGCTTGTGCCCGGCATCTGGTAGCCAACAAGCTATCAAAAATCATGTATTAATGGCAGGGGACCTATGAATGATTCAATAGAACAAGACAGTTCAAATGCCGAAGGCATGGCAAGAATTGTGTATTTCCTTTATCTCGCGGGCATTATTATTGGAATGACAGGCATCATTGGGGTAGTGATTGCGTATGTCTATCGTGATGATGCGCCAGAGTGGTTACAGGCTCACTTTCGGTTTCAGATCAGAACGTTCTGGATTGGTGCGTTGTACTTACTGATCGGGGCGTTACTCTCCTTCATTATCATCGGTTACCTGGTTTTGTTGTTCTGGGTGATCTGGCTGGCTGTGCGCAGTGTCAAGGGACTGAAATCGCTTGAACAAAAACAGGCACATCCCGACCCGACAGGCTGGATGTTTTAGGTTCCATAGAGAGAATCTCGGTTATTGGTAAACGCTAAGTCCCATATTTTACACACATTTTCTCCACTCCCCAGGTCAGTCCAGGGTCTGGAACTGGCTGCAAATGCTGCAAATCCTGGTGATTCCGGAAAACCTGATAGTGGTTTATAATGCCATTTTAGGAAAACCCAGATTTGACCGGGCAGGCCCACCCTCACTTGTTTCGGTTCTTAAGAGCAATGCGACAAGCACGGTAGGTAGCAAGTATGGCGTTTAATAATCTTCATTATTCATGTCGCAGTGGCCCGCAGGATCGCGTGCATGCTGATCGTTTTTTTTATATCAAGGGGTCAGGGTGGTTTATTCACCTGCGCGGCGACCAGGAAATGTGCGAGGGCATCCAGGTCAACAGTGGCCTCGCGGGTCCCTTTGATACCAAGCTTGATGCCAGGGTTTATCTCGGAAAGCTAATCGAAAAGCTGGCATCCTGATAATGCTTATGTGTTTTGGGGCTTTTAGAGTACATGCTAAAATCTTCATTCTGTAACAACTGATCTTAATAATTATAAAGGGGGTAGTACCATGAACATAACGACTTTATTGCGTGGAGCATTGTTAGGCCTAACGAGCGCGATGTTGGTTAATACCGGTACAGTATTAGCTGACGATCACATTTCAGTACCTGGCCTGTCGACAGCTAAATCCGGCACTGTTGCATGCGGTGGATTTTACCGAGTACGTGGTGATCAGCGTGTGCGTTGGGTTTTCAGAAATGTGAACGAGGAAGGAGATTTCAAAGTCGATCGGATTCGCATTTATGACAAGACAGGCGAATTGAAATATGATACTAACGATGATCCAAATATTCCCACTGGCGGAATGTTGCCAGATGCGAATGGTATTCTTGGACCTGACAATAACACCGTAACACCGCATCAGACGGTGCGCTACCGCAGTGAAGACCTACCCGTATTTAGTGGACTGAATGGCCCGGGCAATGTGCAGGTTGTGTTCGAGTGGTCAGCAGACAAGAGACTCGTGCCACCGAAATTTACTTTAGTCAGAATGATCTATGATAGATTTCTGCCGGATGTTGTAGTGGCAAGAAGTGCGAGCACCTGTACAACTGTGAAATAATATTAATTGCAAGTCACTATTTTTAAACCCGCCATACGGCGGGGTTTTTAATTATGGCTAAAAAAATTCGGCTGAAGATAACTCAGGCTGCGGGTTTGGAGAGACGCACAGCTGCAAACTCCATTATAATGAAAAGCGATAACCGCTGGGGGCCACTATGTCGATCGATAACCTATCTGAGCAGGAATGCATCAAGGCCATCAAAGAGGGTGAAATCTTTCACGCCGAGGTGGCGAATGGCGCTTTCACTATCAAAATTGCATCCGATGTCCCATTTATTTGTACGGCTATTCATGATGGTGGCCGGGTCAGGGATGGGATCATTGATAACTGTGCCCTGACCCAGGCCGAGCGCTATTTTGAAGAAGATCCCTATACCGGTGAATTTATCGATAACATGCCTATCACCGTGATTGGTCGCGATTCCCGCTATGAATATGATTTGAACCGGGGGCCCGATACTGCGATCTACGAGGAGGCCTGGGGCAAGGTGGTCTGGAAAACGCCACTCACCGAGGCGCAAAAAGCCGAAAGCCTGGAAAAACACAACCGATTCTACCGGGTAATGCGCGCCTTATATAATAGAGTCCTTAAAAAACACGGCGGCTGCCTGGTCTATGATGTCCATTCCTATAATTATAAGCGCAAGGGCGATGATGCTCCGGCTTTCAATATTGGTACCGAGCAACTCGATACCAAAAGATATGGCGAAGTCATCAAGCACTGGAACGAAACATTAAATGCGATTGAGATTGCCGAACATGAAATACGCTCGGCCCTGGACGAGGTTTTTTATGGTCGTGGTTATCAGGCCACGGTCGCCAAAGAATTCAATAACATGTTGGTACTGCCGACCGAGTTCAAAAAGATCTTTATGGATGAGATGACCGGTGAAGTCCATCGGGGCGTCATCGCCGACTTAAAACCAAAGTTTGAAAAAGCCATCGAGAAAAGCGTTAACAAATTTTCCGATCTGTTTTTAAAAAAATAAAACAACAAAGCTGCCAGAGGAAAAAGTGTTATGAGGAAGTTTAAGATGCCCAGCCCATTTATGCAGGTCATCATCGGTTTGTGTTTGGGGGCTGTGTTTGGTCTGTTCTTCGGCGAAGGCATCGTCGTGATCGAAGATGTGGGTAAGGCCTATATTCGCTTACTGCAAATGAGTGTCCTGCCTTATGTGATTGCTTCTTTGATCAGTAGCATCGGCCGCCTGAGTGTGGAACGGGCTGGCCGCATTGGTAAGGCCGGTGGTAGTTTGATCTTAATACTCTGGGGTATTGCCATGTCAACTGTTGTGATGTTGCCCATGGCCTATCCGGACTGGCAGGCTTCGACCTTCTTTAGTACTTCGATTGTAAGTGAAGGCAAGGGTTTTGATCCGGTCAGCCTGTATTTACCTGCTAACCCATTTAATTCCATGGCCAATACGGTGGTGCCAGCCGTGGTCGTGTTCAGTATTGTTTTTGGTGTGGCACTGATCAGTGTTAAGGATAAGGATATATTGATCAATGGACTGGATAGTGCGACCAAGGCGCTGAGTCGCATTACGTCGATGGTGGTTAAACTGGCACCAGTCGGTATCTTTGCGATTACAGCCGTGGCCTTTGGTACCCTGGAGTTTGCACAACTCAACCGATTACAGATTTATCTTTGGGTTTATTTTGCTGCTTTTTTAATCCTGATGCTCTGGACGTTGCCCATGTTACTCAAGGGCGCGACCAATTTGGGTTATGGCGAAATACTCAAGCAAGCACGAATGCCAGTGGTTACCGCGATTGCCGTAGGCAGTGTGCTGGTCGTACTACCGCTAATTGCCGAAAAGTGTAAGGAGTTATTGATTCGGCGTGACATGCATGACGATGAGGTCGAGGCCACCGTCGATGTGTTGGTTCCGACCGCCTATAGTTTCCCTAGTGTGGGTACGCTACTCGGCCTTGGTTTTATTTTGTTTGCCGCCTGGTTTGCTGGTTCTTCATTAACGGTTTCCCAGTTACCCGAGTTTTCGTTAACGGGATTAATGACCGCCTTTGGTAGTATGAATGTGGCCCTGCCATTTTTACTCGATCACTTTCAATTGTCGGCCGACTTATTCCAGCTGTTCTTGTTAGGGAGTCCTATCACTGGTCGTCTTGCCACCGGACTCGCGGCCATGCATGGTGTGGTGATCAGTTTGCTGGGAGCCTATGCGATTCGTCGCCAGATTCGCTGGCATAAAATGTTACCCACCATTGGAATAAGTCTGGGTGTGACATTTGTGTTGTTATGGAGCTTGAGCTTTGTCTTTAAGTCGGCAATCCAGTACGAGTACGCGGGTTACGATGAGTTAGTATCAATCAAACCGGTGCTTAACAGGGTGAAGGTTAATCAAGCAAATGAACTTTCTGAGCTAAGTGCTGAAGAGAGATCTCAAAACCGTCTCGAGGTAATTAAAAAGCGGGGTACCTTGCGTGTTGGTTATCCACCTGATCGACTACCGTTTGTATTTGTGAATAAAGAATCACAAGTGGTGGGATTTGATATGGAGCTTGTTCATGCCCTGGCCAAGGATCTGGGTGTAACACTGGAAGTCACCAAGATGAGTGTCGACAATGGTGCACAGCACCTGGTTGACTCGCTTAATACTGGGCGAATCGATATTTTGATCGGTGGTATCGGTTTAACCCCGCCGAGGTTGCTTAACTATTCGTTCTCTCGACCTTACATGGATGGCAACGTTGCTTTCGTCGTTAGTGATCACATGCGTCAGGAATTTTCAAGCATAGAATCTATTAAAGAACTACCCAAGCTAAAACTGGCTATGCCAAAAAGTGAATACTTTAAAGAAACTCTGCAACAGAAGTTTCCAGATGCTGAGATCATCGAAGTTTATTCAATGCGTGACTTTTTACGCGGCAAGTTGAAAGATGTCGATGCCTATGTCCACCTGGCCGAAGCTGCATCGGCATGGACACTTATCTATCCAGATTACTCAGTAGTAGTACCGAAAGAACTCAGGTTAACCACGCCTATCGGTTTTGTTTTACCTGATGGTCAACTGGAATATGCGAGTAATCTGAATGACTGGATTGACCTACGCATCAGGAACAACACGATTGACCAGGTCTATCAGCACTGGATTCTGGGTAAATCAGAGCAGGACAAACAACCACGTTGGTCGATCATGCGGAATGTGCTTGGTTGGGGAGTCATTGAAAAAGACAAAGCAAAGTAAAAAGCAAAGTAAAAAGCAAATAGTTTTGATGATTGGTTACCAGTAATTGAAGCAGAGCTGATGTTCGGCAATAGAAGTAAAGGGTGTCGTATTGAAAAGTAATCACAGCGTGTTGCTATCGATGTTATTTGGCCTGTTGTTAATATCAGGAGGTTGTGCCTCGTTACCGGATGACGTACAACGCCAACCTTCCTATGCTCTGAATGATACGCATGATACCGATATTGGCAGCAAGCTAACCCCGCTTCTGGACAAGCATTCTGGTGAATCAGGTTTTTATTTACTCAAGGATGGTATCGATGCCTTCGTGGCGCGCATGAAATTAGCGGATTTAGCGCAGAAAAGCCTTGATGTGCAATATTACATCTGGCACCTCGACACAACTGGGCGCTTGCTTTATGACCGCTTGATTCGAGCAGCCGAACGGGGTGTGCGAGTGCGATTGCTTTTGGATGATCTCGATACTGCCGGTAAGGAATTCGGTTTGCACTTGTTAGATTTGCACCCCAATATTGAAGTACGTATCTATAATCCCTTTTCTCATCGTGGCAGTCGCGCCATTGGTTTTCTCACCGAGCTGAATCGGGTGAATCGTCGCATGCATAACAAGTCCATGACAGTGGATAATCAGGCCACAATTGTCGGCGGGCGAAATGTTGGTAATGAGTACTTCGGTGCCGTGAGTACCTCAGCCTTTGCCGACCTGGACGTGTTGGCGATTGGCCCGGTTGTGCAGGAAGTCTCCACCGCATTTGATACCTACTGGAACAGTCCCTGGGTTTATCCCGTTGCGGCCTTTCCATCAGCACAGCCTGTTACTCAAGCGGCATACGATACTGCCCGCACAAACCTCAGTAGCTTTGTTGAAGAGACAAAAGAGTCGAAATATGCCAGGGCAGTGAGTGAATCCAGCTTGTTTAACAAAGGCCGCTTGCAGCCAAGTGATTTTGCCTGGGGTAAGGCAGAACTACTTTATGATGCACCGAGTAAAGCGCAGGGAGGTGATATCAGCAGTGCGACGCATATCGGTCCTGAGCTGAAAAACACTTTTGCGAGGACGAAGAAAGAATTGATCATCGTTTCACCCTATTTCGTACCTGGTGATGAATTAGTGGAGTTTCTCGGTGAGTTAGTCAAAAAGGGGATTCGAGTTCGTATTCTGACCAATTCGCTGGCGGCCAATGATGTGGGTGTGGTACATGCGGGTTACATGCGTTATCGCATTGCACTGTTAAAGCGTGGCATTGAACTTTATGAATACAAGCCTGATTTGGATGTGATCGCTGATAACACTAAAACTGGCAATCGTTGGAGCGGTTCCAGTAAGGCGAGTTTACACGCCAAGACCTTTGCCATCGATGGTAAGAGCCTGTTTGTCGGTTCTTTCAACCTGGACCCACGTTCGGTGTTATTAAACACCGAGATGGGAGTTTTGTTCGACAGCCCGCAACTGGTTAGCGAATTAAGCCAAAATTTTGACACCAGGATTAATGAGAAGGCGTATCGACTTGAGTTGGTTGTCACGCCGGCGGATGAGAGCGAATCCGGGTTTGAGGAAGAAGAAATCCGCTGGGTCTCTTATGAAAATGGTGAGCGTGTTGCATATACAACCGAACCAAACGTAGGCCTGTGGCAACGCTTCCTGGTGGGTTTGTTATCCATTTTTGTGATTGAAAGTTATCTTTAATTGTTCGTTTTATACAGGTTTTTTCCCTGTACGGCCGAATAAGATATTGAGGGGCAAAAGTCTTATGACTAAAAAAATATCGACCGAAGACAATTTTAATTTCTTATTGATCGCATTGATTTTCCTATTGTTCTCTATCGCGCTGGTCGAGCAATTTGCCGGTGGTGCGGGGCAGAACCTGGTCATTGCGGCGACCATTGTCACGCTGGTGATCGCGGTGTGGAGTATCCGCAATCAGGCCCGCTGGTTTCGGACGGGCCTGGGCTTTCTCGTGTTTCTGATTGGCGTCGCGTTGTTTGGTGTGTTTTTCCAGTGGGCGGGTCTGGATGTAGTCTATCTGGTTCTGATACTCGGTTTTTTTATCATGACAACCGTGCTCGCCGCACGGCAGGTATTGCTGACCGGGGAAATCACGGGTAATAAAATTATTGGGGCGATCTGTATCTTCCTGTTGCTGGGTTTGATCTGGGCAACACTTTATTTATTATTGCTGGAAATCGACCCGGCGACTTTCAATAATATCAGCGATGCCAGCTGGCAGGATAATTTCTCCAAAATCGTTTATTTTAGCTTTGTGACCATGACGACACTGGGGTATGGTGAGATTACCCCTGCTTTGCCGTTGGCGCGTTTTCTTGCCTATCTGGAGGCAATCATGGGGCTGTTTTATATCGCGATCATGGTAGCGAGTCTGGTGGGGGTCCGGATTGCCAGCCTGCCGGCCGGACAGCCACGCGACCAATAAATGTGGCGCAATATGGCAAGTACCGCAAGGTCCAAACAAATATCATGTATATAGTATAAGAAATCAGGCCTCAACTTAAAATCAGAGACGTCAGTAAGGGAGCCGATGATGTCAGAAACGGGAGCAGTAGGTGAAACCGCAGTTGATTCAGCGGAACAAACCCCCGATAAAAAACAGGCGAAAAGCCAACAACCGGACAACAAGAATGATCCCGTTAAGCGGGTGACAAAGGTTGTCCTGTATATCGTTAGCTTTTTATTTATCTGGTACATCCTGGCCGATCGCCTGGCACCTTGGACTGATCAGGCTCGGGTGCAGGCATATGTGATCCCCATCGTGCCAGAAGTGGCTGGGCGGGTAGAGCGGATTCATGTTAAGCAACACGAACTGATTAAATCCGGCAATATCCTGCTTGAAATCGACCCAGTCGATTATGAACTTGCCGTGCAACAGGCCGAGGCATCCCTGGAGCTGGCTGGGCAGGAGATTGGCGCGGACACCGCCGCGGTTTCAACCGCACAGGCCAGGTTGGTTGAGGAACAGGCGAATCTTGATCATGTCCTGGTGCAGAGTAAACGGATTTATGCCGTGGTGGAAAAAGGCGTGCTGCCAAAATTCGAAGCCGATAAGGCCACCGCCGCGGTGGAAACGGCAAAAGCCAAGGTGGCTAATGCGCAGTCGGAGTTAGCAAAGGCAAAATCAAAACTTGGCCAGCGTGGCGCCGACAATCCAAAAATTCAATCGGCCATCGCGACACTCAAGCAGGCACAACGCGACCTGGCACACACCCGTATCTATGCGCCTTCTGATGGTGGGGTCACCAACCTGATCGTTGATGATGGTTACTATGCTAATAAAGGTGCACCGGTGATGACCTTTGTCAGTGTTGATGATATCTGGATACAGGCCAATTTTCGTGAAAATAGCATTGCCAATATCGAGAAGGGCAATACCGTTGATATTGCACTGGATGTGGCACCGGGCAAGATATTTAAAGGTAAAGTAAGCAGTATAGGTTTTGCAGTAAAACAGGAGTCTGGTGGTGCTGTCGGTGAGCTGGAAAATATCAAAAGCGATAGTGGCTGGTTACGCGATGCGCAGCGTTTTCCAGTGATTATTGTCTTTGACGATGATGGCGCCAGGGGTTACCGTCGCATGGGCGGGCAGGCGGATGTGCAGGTCTATACGGGTGGTAATTGGATCATCAATGCGCTGGGATGGATCTGGATTCGAGTCCTGAGCTGGTTGTCTTATATCTACTAATGATATGAATGCAAATCTCTCCAGCATGAGTAATTTGCATTTCCTTAAAGTGCCTCGGCAATGGTGGGCCGAGCTCCGTTCCGATCAAAGCTCGATTCGAATTATGCGCTTTGCTATTGGTGTAACCCTGGCGGCAGGGTTAGCGGCTGCCATTGAATGGCCGTTAGCCTTCCTGGTGCCTATCTTGACTTCTGTTTTCCTGGCCATGCCCTTACCCATGCCGTCGTTACGGCTGGGTCTTAAAAATATATGGTATACCGTAACCGCTTTTTCCGTTGGGCTGGTGTTTACCTTGTTCCTGTTACCCTTTCCCATGGCCTATATACCCATGCTCGGCCTGGCGTTGTTCCATTTGTATTACATGCTTAACCGGGGCGGATCCTTCTGGTTAGTGTTGATGTCTTTGTTGGCTATCTTAATGTTACCCATGTTAGCCAATGCCCATGAAGGTCTGGCAGCCGGTTTTGCTTTTGGCTTCGTGTTTTCCGGCTGGGTGACTATTTTAATGTTATGGACGGCGCATTTAATCATGCCGGATCCACCTGGTGCGCCGGCATTGCCCAAAAAGCCGGGGTTGCAGACTGGCTTTTCAAAACCGGCTGCGCAAGCCGCATTGAAAAGTACCGTAATTATTTTACCCCTGGTCGTAATGTTCATTACCTTAAACCTGACAGACCTGATTGTGGTAATGATTTTTGCCGCTATCTTTAGTCTTGCGCCGGAAGTATCCAAGGGAAAAGCCGCTGGTCTAAATTCAATGAAATCAACCGTCATCGGTGGGGTATATGCCGCAATCTTTTATCTTTTATTAGTTGCAGTACCTGAATATCATTTTTTTATCGCATTGATGTTTTTAACGACATTATTTTTTGCCAGTAATATATTTTCAGGCAAACCATCTGCTGCTTATTACGGCTCGGCATTTTCCACTTTGTATATCCTGGTCAATTCAAGCCTGGGCGAAGGTGCGGATTTTACCGAGGCCTTTCTGTTACGATTTACGTTTATTTTACTGGCCACGATTTATGTCGTGTTTTCACTAATGGCATTTGAACGGTTCTGGCCGCAGCGCGAACTCAAGCACACTTGAGTTACAAATACATCATTTAGCGGGACACATGTTATAGGGACAGGAGGAAAAAAATGAATACTACAACAAATAATAGTTTTTCTGAAAATGCCATTGATGCTGCGATTAAAATCGGGTTGTTATTTTTTCTGGTGATATGGTGTTTCAATATCGTGAAACCGTTTGTTTTACCTGTGTTATGGGGAATTATTCTTGCTGTTGCCTTGTCCCCCATATTTAACTGGGTAAAAAAGTTACTTGGTGGTAGAAATAAACTGGCTGCGACACTATTTACCCTGCTTATGCTGGCAGTCCTGATTGTGCCCACAGTTATGCTTACATCTTCGATGATTGAAGGCAGTAAAGAGATTAAAGAACAATTTGAAGCTGGCACACTGACGGTTCCCCCACCATCGGACTCGGTAAAAGATTGGCCGCTGATCGGGGAACAGACGCACCAGGTCTGGAGCCAGGCTTCCAGCAACCTGGAAAGCGCATTAAAAAAATATCAAGAGCAAATCAAGCTTGTGGGTCAGAAGTTTCTCTCGGGGATTGCCGGAGCTGGGGGTACCATACTGCAATTCATTATTTCGTTGATTATCGCAGGGGCACTGTTGGCAAACGCCGAGGGCGGACAAAAACTCGCACATGCGCTGGCAATTCGCGTAGCAGGTACCCATGGGGAACAGTTTGCTTCGTTAGCCGGAAGTACGTTACGGAGTGTGGCCCAGGGGCTAGTCGGCATTGCGTTAATCCAGGGTGTATTATCAGCGCTCGGTTTTCTCGCTATGGACATTCCAGCTGCGGGTGTTTGGGTGGTGTTGATTATATTTCTCGCCATTATACAGCTGCCACCCATTTTGATTTTGGGTCCGATTGCGGCTTATACATTTACTACGCATGGCACGACACCGGCGGTGATATTTACCATTTATGCACTGATCGTCAGTGCTAGTGACGGTTTCCTTAAACCGATGTTACTGGGCCGTGGTGTTGATATTCCGATGTTAATCATTTTGATCGGTGCCATTGGCGGCATGTTGATGTCCGGAATAATTGGTTTGTTCGTGGGTGCGGTGGTGTTATCACTGGGTTACAAGTTATTTGTCGCATGGCTGGATTTAGCAAAGGCAGAACCAGCATCAAGTTAGGTCCAACCTGATGAGATAGTGTATCTATGTTACAGAGCAGTAAGGTTGGCAATTTATCCAGGTTATCCTCGCCAGTTTTCTTGAACGTTTAAAAATAGAGGTAATGTATTTACACGTCGGCCTGCTGATAACTGGTTGGCGCGGCCGGATAAGTTCTGTGCTTGTTGGTTTCCGATAATGTGTGTGTTGTCCCTGTCAGGGACATACACGCGAGGATAAAGGAATGCCACAATCACCGGAACAGTATTTACAGTCACTGACACTCACAATCCAGATGATGCGACAGGATCTCAGGCAGCAACTGGAACGCCTGGGGCTTGAGCGTATGCAGGCATATGGCCTGGATATCACGGCCTTGTTCTCACTTTATGATGACATTGTGAAAATGGAGGCAGAACTTAAGCGTAAGCTGGACGAGTCGGATTTCAAACCGAGCGATGAGCTGTCCATGGATAGCCTGTGGAGTATGAAGATTGATAAAGAAGACTGATAAGTACGATGTAACACAGGTTTCAAAAAGAAACGTTACTATCTAATAAGCGGTTATTCGTCTTTTTTAAGGGGCACTACCTTTTCAGTTTTGTCGGTATTTTGTTCAGCCACAGGTTGTCCAAGGATCGTGTCCATCGCCTGTAGTGTCGTATTGACGATCATGCGCGCCGCGAAGTGGTACAGGCGCCTTTCGCAAGGGATAGGTTCATGCAGGTTGTCACGCCCGTCGGTCTTGAAATCGGTCCAGGCCACCACCGGCATATCATTTAATACGCGGTCGACCACGATCCATGCATCCTTTTGCACGATTAAATCGAGGTGATTCAGGGTGGGTATCTTGAATCGGATTTGTTCGCGTGCCCGCTTTAACGCAGTTTGCGCCCTGTTAAAATAACCCGCATCCATCTGGTCGGTGTGGCGATCCAGTACCAGCACTTCGTTGTGCCGTGTGTAGGGTGGGATGCGGGAGTGTCGAGCCATGTGCTTATTATGCCAGTATTGGGTTAGTCCTCGTCGCTGGCGATGATCTCGGGATCCCAGCCCCTTTGCTTGGCGATAACGATGGCCTGATCGTAGATGCGTTTATGTCGTTCACGCAGGTCATCCGGCAGGTTACTGACCATGCAACCGTACTTGTCCCATTCATCATTCACCTGCTGGTGCACCGCATCGATACGCGAGATCTCCCAGCCGGCACAGGTCTCGGTTTCAGGCAGAATGCCAAACACCCAGGCATCACGAATGATTTTACCAATCATGGTCATGCCACCGTTGATGTCATTATCCAGGCCGTCGTAGGTTTTGGGTAAATTCGGTCTCATAGTGTCTGCTTCCTGTTTCTGGGTCGCCCTATTATAGCGGTTTGCTTGTTTAAGATAGTGTGCAGCGGCCATTTTCGGTGAACCACCTGTGTCAGCACCATAATTCCTTTAATTATAAAGCCGGTATTTTGAGCGGCAAAATCCGTAAAGAAACCGCCCCCCGGGTCGAAATAGATAGCAGGGCAACGGTTTTGTGAACCCGTTGGCATATTTTCGTAGCGGAGTTTTGTAATTCAATGATTTTTAGTGATTTTTTCAGGCAGCTGGTGTGCCAGGCCGCTGCCGTAGGCTTATTTCTGGGTGCTTGTGTGGTGCAGGCCAGTACGGGCGAGGCCAGTAGCCGTGTCCCCGTTAAGGAAGGGGACGCCTGCGAGATGCCCAAGGCGTCTCCCAACCATCCGACCGGTTTTATCACCGGC
>DJMK01000151.1 GCA_002436485.1 Proteobacteria bacterium UBA6492 | reverse complement strand
TTCAGGTAAGGCACATGAGGAATACTACCAATGGCGATCGTTGAATGGTTTACGGACATGGGAAACACCAAACCGCTTGCGTTGGTGTTGTTCTTTGTCACTTTTGTCGCGATCATAGTCTATGTCTATTTTGGGAAGGCGCGTAGCAAGCGACTTGAAAGTTACAAGCACATTCCGTTTCAGGACGATGATGAAAAAGATTCAAACAGGTAATATCTAAAGAGTTTGCCAAATATGAGTAAAGACAAGCAAAAGCAGACAGTCCAGACAACAGGTCATGCATGGGATGGTGATATCCAGGAGTTTAACAACCCGTTACCAAACTGGTGGTTATGGGGTTTTTACCTGACCGTTATTTTCGCAGTGATTTACTGGGTACTGTTCCCAGCGTGGCCAGTTGGTGATGGTTATACCAAGGGTATCGCAAACGAGATTGAGTACACTACGCGTGATGGCAAGGTTGTAAAAACACACTGGAACACACGCGCGTTGCTACAGAAGGACCTGATGGAAGCCCGTGCACAGCAACAAAAGTTTATCGAGGAACTCAACCAGTCTACAGCAGAAGAAATATTGAAGGACCCGGCAAAGCGCGCTTTTGCATTCTCGGTCGCCAAGGTATTGTTTGCAGATAATTGTGCCGCCTGTCACCAGGCCGGTGGTGCTGGACTGGCAGGTAAATACCCGAGCCTGGCTGATGACGACTGGATCTGGGGTGGCAAGTACGAGCACATCGAGCATTCAATTCGCGAGGGCCGTAATGGCAATATGCCAGGCTTTGCCGCGCGTCTGACTGGACAGCAGATTGACGATTTGTGTGAGTATGTGGTCAGCCTGTCGGGTGAAGATAAAGAAAATACAAAAGTAGCAAGTGGTAAGGCGCTGTTTAGTGGTGAAGGCGGTTGTGTCGCCTGTCACACCAGTGAAGCAACCGGCAATATCGCCATTGGTTCAGCCAATCTCACCGATCACATCTGGACAGTGGCGAATATCAATGATCAGATGAGCCATGCAGAGAAAAAGCAGGCTATTGCCAGTGTTATTCAAAAGGGCATAGCCAGAAAGATGCCGGCCTGGAAAAATCGATTTAGCGACACTGAGATAAAAATGCTGGCACTTTATGTCCATGAACTGGGCGGTGGGATGTAAACTGGTGTAGCAGCAGGTTGCTATTCGCATCGGATCAACTGAAGGGTGTGTCTGGCAGTCAGATACGCCCTTTTGCTTTTTAGCTGAGACCAGGCGGAATATGGAAACAAACCAGACAACGTTGCATCAGGGTCGTGTTCCGATCTATCCGCGGTCAGTTAGTGGTCGTTACCGCACTATCAAGTACATCGTCCTGCTTGTCGCCTATGGAACCTATTTTCTTTTACCATGGTTTCGCTGGGAAAGAGAAAATGGCCCTGATCAGACCGTGCTGCTCAATATTATTGAACGTCGTTTCTATATCTTTGACCTGACGGTGTATGCACAGGATATATTCTGGTTAGCGGGGTTTCTGATCATCGCGGCATTTTTGCTGTTTTTTGTCACCGGCATAGCCGGGCGTGTGTTCTGTGGCTACTTCTGTTTCCAGACACTCTGGACAGACGTATTTTTACTGATCGAACACATTGTACAGGGTGAGCGTAACGCCCGAATGAAACTCGCAAACTCAGCATGGTCTATGAAAAAGGTCCTGTTGATGTCATTGACGTGGTTGTTGTGGTTACTGGTGGCGTTCTGGACTGGCCTGTCGTTCACGCTGTACTGGGATGATGCTTACAATCTGATTTACCAGTTTTTTACCGGTGCAGCACCGTTTCCTGCCTATGCCACCACGCTGTTCCTGACATTGACGACCTTTGTAATGGCTGGCCTGGCGCGTGAGCAGGTGTGTACTTACATGTGTCCTTATGCGCGTTTTCAGGGAGCGATGTTTGATGAAGATACGCTGATTGTATCTTACGATGAGCCACGTGGTGAGCGTAGCTGCGGGCGCTGTAAACCAGATAAGGGTAACAAGCAGCAGCAGGCCAGGGTTGAACAGGACATTGGTGACTGTATCGATTGTGGTTATTGTGTACAGGTCTGCCCGGTCGGGATCGATATACGCAATGGCATGCAGTACCAGTGTGTATCATGTGCGCTGTGTATTGACGCATGTAATACGATCATGAAGGCAATCAACTACCCAACCGGGTTGATACGGTATACCTCGCAAAGACAGCTATCTGGCGAGAAAAACCGGGTATTTAAACTGAAAAATATTGGTTATGGGTTTGCACTACTTATTGTCACTACACTTTTGAGCTGGAGTATCCTGCATCGCACAACAACAGAGTTACGGATTCAGCAAATCAGGCAGCCACTGTATGTGCATTTGTCTGACGGGAGCATTCAGAACCGATACATGGTCAAGGTATTTAATAAGCGCGACGAGGAAATGTCCTACAAACTAACATTACAACAACGGCCAGGTTTTAGCTGGGAATTTTCACCATCATCACAGCTCACTTTACCTGCCAGTAAAAGCGCGGAGATACAGCTGGTTGTGCGCGCGGATAATCCACAAAAAGATGGTGCCGACCAGAGTGTGACCGTATACATGACTTATACAGAGAACGGGATAGAAAAAGAAATCAGTGCAACAAGCAGTTTCTATTTCCCGACGCAGGGTGATTAAAGTATGAATATCCTCGTTACGTTACCGGCCGGCATTTTGATCATCATTGTTGCATTTCTATTGGTGAGGAAACTGCTGTCGGTATCAACAGTCATGGTGGCCGGGGTGCTGGCCTTGATAGTCATTGTTATTTTGTCGCTGTTTGCGGTTATTAACTGGCCCGGTGCCGATGTGTTTGCTATTCACCTCGCGCTTTACCTGATGACGATTTATGCCATGGCGATCATTCTCAAGGTGCGTGAAAACAATCAGGCCGGGCAGGCAGGTCGTTTTCACTGGGCACCCGCAGCGATTATTGGGTTTTTTGCGATTGTAATTATAACCAATACCTTTTTTATCCTGCTGGCACAGTCAGATGGCAGCGTGAGCTGGATAAAGTGGTTTGTGCCTGAACCCAAATCAGGCGGCGAAACTCGTTCAGTTTTTCCCGGCACGGTCAGCCATGATTTTCGTGAAAAGGAAAATCAGTTTAATGAATATCAGCAACAGCGGGCCATGCAAACAAGCCGTGGCTGGCAGGTGAAAACCGGCTGGCAAACAAAACCGTTGCAAGGGCAACCTAACCAGTTGTTATTACAGGTCAACGATGCTCAGGGAAAACCGCTTAACAAAGCCATAATCGCTGGCAAGTTTCTTTATAGTGCGGATTTTCGCCATGACAGGTCATTTAGCATGCAATATGTTGGTGGTGGTCTGTATGTTGCTGATATAACCTTACCGCAACCGGGCAACTGGAGTCTGGTAGTTACAATACAAAAAGAAAACGAACTACACGAATTGCGTGCAAGGACGACAGTCCATTAGTATCACTGGTATGGATGACCAACAGCAGTCATGTTTCCATTGCGGTCTGCCGGTACCTGCGGGCAGTCATTATAGCGTTACTATCGATGGTGCCACGCATGACATGTGTTGTCCCGGTTGTCAGGCGGTAGCGCAGGCGATCGTCGACAACAATCTTACCGACTACTACAAATACCGAACGGAACGATCTCAAGCCGCACGGCAACTTGTCCCAGATGTATTAAAAAACCTTGAGCTTTATGACCGACCCGAATTGCAACAATCATTTGTACGCAGTGATGATGAACACGTCAAAGAAGCTTCATTGATCCTGGAAGGGATTGTGTGTGCAGCCTGCGTATGGCTCAGTGAGCACCACGTGATGCAGTTGCCGGGTGTGATTTCATTTCAGGTCAACTATGCAACCCATCGTGCACAGTTGACATGGGATAATAGCCAGATCAGATTAAGCCAGATCCTCAAGGCTATTGGCGAAATAGGTTACCTGGCCCACCCACTGGATCCAAAACGTCAGGAACAGGTATTCAAAAATGAAAAGGCGCAAGCGCTCAGGCGTCTCGCGGTTGCAGGCTTTGGTGCCATGCAGGTTATGATGATTGCCGTGGCATTGTACGCCGGCGATTACAAGGGAATGGAATCAACGCTCGAATTATTTCTGCGCTGGGTCAGCATGTTGATTACAGCACCGGTACTAATCTATTCCGCCAGGCCTTTCTATCAGGGTACATGGCGCGATCTGAAAATGCGCAGACTTGGCATGGATGTACCAGTTACGCTTGCGATTACCAGCGCATTTGTTGCCAGCGCCTATGCCACGATTTTCAGATCCGGCGAGGTTTATTTTGATTCCGTTACCATGTTTACTTTCTTCCTGTTAACCGGTCGTTATCTTGAAATGAGCGCGCGCCATCGTGCCGGACAGGCAGCCGAAGAAATGGTAAAGCTGATACCCGCTATGGCGACACGACTGGACGAAAATACCGAAGAAGTAGTGCCTGTTTCGGATTTACGGGCCGGTGATTTGATCATTGTTAAACCGGGTGAAAGCATTCCGGCCGACGGCACAGTCGTGACCGGTATTTCCAGCGTGGATGAATCCCTGCTCACTGGCGAAAGTTTGCCAATCAAAAAAACGGTCAATCAGAGGGTTGTTGGTGGTAGCGTAAATATTGAGAGCATGTTGCATGTTAAAGTGGAACAGGTGGGTCAGGATACGGTATTGGCTGCGATTCAACGCCTGCTGGATCGTGCACAAGCGGAAAAACCGCAAATTGCAAAACTGGCCGACAGGGTTGCCAGCTATTTTGTTGCCATATTATTGTTGCTGGCGACGGGCATTGGTTTTTACTGGTGGCAACATGCACCAGGAGAAGCATTCTGGGTCGTGATTTCCGTACTGGTAGTAACCTGTCCATGCGCGTTGTCATTGGCAACACCAACGGCGGTGACAGCAGCTACCGGCCAGCTAACGCGCGAAGGTGTGTTAACTACGCGCGGGCATGCACTTGAGACGCTGGCAAAAGTGACGCACGTGGTTTTTGATAAGACCGGCACGTTAACACGTGGGCAGATTTCATTGAGCTACGTAGACACGATGAGTGATCTCGGCGAAGCGGAATGTAAAAAGCTGGCTGCTGCACTGGAACGGTATTCCGAACATCCGCTTGCGCAGGCATTGGTCAAGGTAGCAGGTGATACAGCATACACTGCAGGCGATATTGTTTCCCTGCCAGGGCAAGGTATTCAGGGTGTTATCAATGACACATCATATTTTATCGGTCATCCGGAATTTGCGACGCAACACCTGTCAATTGAGCTACCGTTAACTGATATGACAGCGACTCCGGTGGTATTGTCTGATGATAAGCAGGTACTGGCGGTGTTTTATTTTCGGGATGTATTGCGTGCCAATGCGAAACAAACCATCGTCGCACTGGGTAATCTGGGTTGCCAGGTTTCACTCTTAAGCGGCGATCGCCAGAGCGTAGTTGATGAGATTGCCAAACAGGCTGGAATCACAACTGCGCATGGTGAAATGTCGCCGAATGGCAAGCTTGCCTATGTCAAACAGCAACAACAACAGGGTGAAGTGGTTGCCATGATTGGTGATGGAATCAATGATGCCCCGGTACTGGCTGCTGCACAGGTATCCATTGCCATGGGCAGTGGTACCCAGATAGCACAGGCCAGCGCTGACATGATTTTATTGTCCGAACAACTCGAGCAGTTACTGGCGGCGATTCGAACCGCGAGAAAGACCACTCGCGTCATACGGCAGAACTTGTCATGGGCGCTGGTTTATAATCTGGTTGCGTTGCCTCTGGCCGCCATGGGTTGGGTTGCGCCCTGGATGGCAGCCATTGGCATGTCGGCCAGTTCGCTGGTCGTGGTATTCAACGCGCTTCGCCTGATTGATCGGCAGCAACATGCTGGCGTATCGCAAACAACTATGGACGCAATGAAAGCTGTAGATTGATATGTCTATTCTGTACCTGTTAATTCCGCTGGGCCTGGTATTGCTGGGTATCGCCATCTGGGCATTTATGTGGGCTGTACGTAGTGGCCAGTTTGACGACCTGGAAGGCCCTGCACATCGAATCCTGATGGATGATGATGATCCGCGCATCCCGGGGAGCGGTAAAAAAGACGATGAGGACTTGCCTGAAAAGGACTAGTTTATTAGAATTCGCTAATATATTAAGCAGGTGAAAAATATGAAAGAAATGTTCACATTCCAGAATTTTCCCATGGCCATTATCGTCGGCCTGATCGTGTTTGCCTGGGTGATATTGCTCACCATTCTTTTTGCCTGAGAGCACAAAATACACTACTACACAAAAAAGGCCGCAAAAGCGGCCTTTTTGTTTATGCAGTAAGAGAAACTTAATTCAAGGCATTACGCAGTTTCTTAATGGCATTGTTTTCCAGCTGTCTAATGCGTTCCGCAGAGACACCGTATTTGTCTGCCAGGTCCTGCAAGGTCGCTTTTTTCTCAGACAACCAGCGCTGTGCCAGAATATCCTGGCTGCGTTCATCCAGCGTAGCCAGAGCATTATGCAAACGTACCCGGTTGTAATCGCCCCACTGTGTGTTTTCTAGTTCATCGGCGGGTGACAGTGATTGGTCTTGCAGATAAGCAACCGGTGCGGTGGGTTTATCGTCGTCATCATCGTCACGCAAATCAAAACCAATGTCTTGACCACTCATTCGCGATTCCATCTCGCGAACTTCAGCGGTGGAAACGCCCAGGTCCCTGGCCACCGTCTCGACTTCTTCCTGGTTGAACCAGCCAAGGTGTTTCTTGGAGCTGCGTAAATTAAAGAACAGTTTGCGCTGCGCCTTGGTTGTTGCAACTTTAACG
>DJMK01000070.1 GCA_002436485.1 Proteobacteria bacterium UBA6492 | reverse complement strand
GAGCAGTCGCGTTCGAACAGGTGGACCGTGTTGCCGTGCTGATCGGCCAGTACCTGGACTTCAATGTGCCGCGGGTTGGCAATGTACTTCTCGATAAATACCTCGGACGCACCGAATGCCTTGGTCGCCTCGGAGATAACCCGGTCATACTGGCGGCGCAGGTCAGCCTCGCTGTCGCAGCGGCGAATGCCGCGCCCACCGCCACCGGATGTGGCTTTGAGCATCACCGGGTAGCCAATTCGGTCCGCGATTTGTACCGCCTCATCCAGGTTGGCGACATTGCCATCACTGCCCGGGGTGACAGGAATGCCGGCTGTCTGCATAGCTTGGCGTGCCTGCGTCTTGTCGCCCATCATACGGATGACGTCGGCGCTTGGGCCAATGAAGCGAATGCCTCGTTTTGCACAAATATCAGCCAATTCGGGGTTTTCTGACAGGAATCCGTAGCCAGGATGCAGGGCATCGCAGCCAGCCGCCTTGGCCAGGTTTACCAGCCTGTGTGCATTTAGGTAGCCCGCCACGGTGTCCGGGCCGAGGCTATAGGCCTCATCGGCCTTTTTTACATGCAGGGCATAGCGATCGGGCTCCGCGTAAACAGCAACGGACTTTATACCCATTTCGGCACAGGCACGCACGATACGTACGGCGATCTCGCCACGATTGGCAATAAGGATTTTTTTGATCATTCTAAGGTGCTTCCTGGAGACTATTCTGCCTTGATATGACGGTGCCCTGTCAAGCGCCATTCAGTACGGAAATGCCCGAAATTACTACATTTTTTTGACAGGAATAGGCCTGGTGGCTACAATTCGCCGCCTATGTCGAGGCAGCAGAAGCGGTTGCCATATCAAATCGATCCCTTCCGCCTGGCGGAGTCCGGGGCCGAGTTGGCTGGTCCAATTCCGCTTACACAATTGCAACGTTTAAGCCCGCTTCTCGCGGATGATTCGGGCGAGGTTAACGTTGTGTTAAACTTCGATATCGATGAACTGGGTGTCCCCTTTGTGAAAGGGCATGTAACGGCAGTATTGAAAATCGCCTGCCAACGTTGCCTGGAACCTATGGACTACCCGGTGGAACAGGACATCATCCTTGCATGGGTAAGGAACGATGTGGAAGCCGAGCGTTTACCACTTCGTTATGAACCTTACCTGGTCGAGGAAAGTCCATTGCTGTTACGAGATGTGGTTGAAGATGAATTGTTGTTGGCATTACCTAACGTGCCAATGCATGACGAAAAGGATTGCCCGGCAAGCGAATGGCTGGAAGCGCAACAGCAGGACACCCATTCGCAGCAGGAGGAAGATGAGAATCCATTTTCAATCCTGAACAAATTGAAAGACAAATAGTTTAAGTGAGGCAGAACCATGGCTGTTCAACAAAATCGTAAAACGTCATCCAAGCGTGGCATGCGCCGGTCGCATGATAGTCTGACGGCACGTACTTTATCAATCGAGCCGAATACTGGTGAAACGCACTTGCGTCATCACGTTAGCCCGGATGGCTACTATCGCGGGCGCAAGGTAATTCAAACGTCTGACGACGAATAAGAATAATTATTTTTTCGGTATTCGAAACCGTACATATCAACACGGGACATGAAAATTCATGTCCCGTAGTTGTTTAAAGAAACTCGAATCATAATGGCAGAGATCAGGCAAGGAAAACTGATTTGTATAGCGCTTGATGCAATGGGGGGCGATCACGGTCCGAGCGTAACTGTACCTGCTGCCATCCATATTCTTTCGCGCCATCGTGATCTGAAAATCATCCTGGTTGGTGATCACGAAACTCTTCTGCAAGAAGTACACAATGCAGGCGGCAAGGAAAATGAATCTCTCCAGATTCATCATGCATCACAGGTTGTTACCATGGATGAGCTACCATCCCAGGCATTACGTGGTAAAAAAGATTCTTCCATGCGTGTTGCGATTAATCTTGTCAAAGAGGGTGTCGCAGATGCCTGTGTAAGTGCTGGTAACACTGGCGCACTAATGGCGACAGCTCGCTTTGTACTGAAAACACTAACAGGCATCGATCGTCCCGCGATTTGTACCATGTTGCCATCGATAAACGGTCATACCCATGTGCTGGATTTGGGCGCCAATATCGATTCATCCGCAGAACATCTATTTGAATTTGCAGTAATGGGTTCAGTGTTGGCGTCGGCCGTTGATAACAACCCGAATCCCACGGTTGGCCTGTTGAATATTGGCGAAGAAGAAATTAAAGGTAACGAACGCGTTAAGGAAGCGGCGCGTATTCTTGCGGGCAGTGACCTGAATTATATTGGTTTTGTGGAAGGCGATGGTGTTTACCTGAATCCGCCCAATGTGGTGGTGTGCGATGGTTTTATTGGAAATGTGATGTTAAAGGCCAGTGAAGGCGTGGCTAAATTGTTCGCGCACTTTTTAAAAGCCGAGTTCAAGCGCAATATTCTTACCAAGCTTGTTGCGCTGATAACCATGCCAGTACTAAAAGCATTTCGTAAGCGAATCGATCCGCGCGCCTATAACGGTGCGAGCCTGCTTGGCCTACAAGGTATCGTGGTGAAAAGTCACGGTAGCGCGGATCAATATGCGTTTGGCAAGGCGATTCTTGAAGCTCGCAAGGAAGTCCTGGAAGACGTGCCAAATATGATCAGAAAACAACTTGAATCACATCTTACGACAAAGGAAGCCAGTTGATTTATTCGCGTATTACAGGGACGGGCTCGTTTTTACCTGAAAAAATTCTGACCAACCATGATCTTGAGAAAATGGTTGATACGACGGATGAATGGATTACTGATCGTACCGGCATCAAGAAACGCCATATCGTCAACGATAACGAGACGACCTGCGACCTGGCTGAACAGGCAGCAAAAGCGGCTATGAAGTCGGCCAATGTCACTAAAGATGATATCGACCTGATTGTCGTTGCAACGACAACACCTGATCGTATATTTCCCAGTACAGCTTGCCTGTTGCAGGAGCGACTGGATGTACATGGCTGTGCTGCCTTTGACATACAGGCAGTGTGTACCGGTTTTGTCTATGCGCTTGGTGTTGCGGACAAGTTTGTTAAAACCGGCAGTGCAAAATGTGCGCTGATTGTCGGCGCCGAAACATTGTCACGTGTGCTTGACTGGACGGATCGCTCAACCTGTGTGTTGTTTGGTGATGGTGCGGGCGCAGTTATTTTGCAGGCCAGTGACGAACCAGGCATTCTGTCGACACACTTACACGCCGATGGTGCATATAAAGAACTGTTAACCGTACCGGCCGGGGTGTCAGAAAATTATGATGTACTGGCGCGCGGCGAAGCCAAGATGACCATGCAGGGTAATGAAGTATTTAAAATGGCAGTGAACACACTGGGTCGTATCGTTGATGAGACACTGGAAAATAACAAGCTGAAAAAATCCGATATAGACTGGTTGGTGCCGCACCAGGCAAACATCCGTATTATTTTGGCAACTGCAAAGAAACTGAAAATGAATATGGACCATGTGGTTGTAACCGTGGATGAGCACGGCAATACTTCTGCTGCTTCAATTCCGTTGGCACTAGATGTTGCAGTGCGCGACGGGCGTATTAAGCGCGGTGAAACATTATTACTGGAAGCTTTTGGTGGTGGTTTTACCTGGGGTTCCGCATTATTAAAGTACTAGGGATTGAATATGAGTTTGGCTTTTGTATTTCCCGGGCAGGGTTCACAGTCGGTAGGCATGGTTGCGAACCTGGCGGAAAACTTTTCAGAAATTCGTGATACCTATCAACAGGCATCTGATGTGCTGGGTTATGACCTGTACGCGATTGTCAGTGATGGTCCACAGGAAAAACTCAATTCGACGGATATTACCCAGCCTGCAATGCTTGCCGCCGGTGTTGCGACCTGGCGAATCTGGAATAAACAGGACGGGCAACAACCACAAGTCATGGCCGGCCATAGCCTGGGTGAATACGCTGCCTTGGTTTGTGCAGGCGCGATTGAGTTTACCGATGCGGTTAAACTGGTTTCGTCACGGGGTGAGTACATGCAGGAAGCAGTGCCGGCTGGTAGCGGTGCCATGGCCGCAATACTCGGCCTGGATGATGATGCGGTACGTGCAGTCTGCAACGAGGCGGCGGGTAATGAAATTGTTGAAGCAGTGAATTTTAATTCGCCCGGCCAGGTAGTGGTTGCAGGTAACAGGTCCGCTGTTGAACGCGCGACGGAACTGGCAAAAGAAAAAGGCGCCAAGCGTGCTGTTATTTTGCCCGTAAGCGTTCCTTCGCATTGCCAGTTAATGAAACCAGCCGCGGATAAACTGGCCAGTGATCTGGAACAGATAGACATTCGTCAGCCGACGATTTCAGTAATCAACAATGTCGATGTCAAAATTGAAACGGATCCCGATGCCATTCGGCATGCGCTGGTTCGACAACTTTATCAGCCCGTCAGATGGGTGGAAATTATTCAGTCCATGGCAAGTAACCAGGTAACGCGCATACTCGAGTGTGGTCCTGGTAAGGTGCTAATGGGATTAAATAAACGTATCGACAAGTCACTTGCGCATGCGGCGTTGACAGATACAGACAACATGAACAAAGAACTCGCAGGCTAGATATAAGCATAAGGGAAGTACATTATGTCACTGGAAAATGAAATTGCATTTGTAACCGGGGCCAGTCGTGGTATTGGCCAGGCCATTGCGCTGGAGCTTGGTAAACAGGGAGCGACCGTGATTGGTACTGCAACGTCTGAGAAGGGTGCCGTTGCTATTTCGGATTACCTCAAGCAGGCGGGTATCAAGGGTGCAGGCATGACACTCAATGTCACCGACCAGGCCAATGTGGAAAGCGTGGTTAAGGAACTCGAAGCACAATACGGCACAGTGAGTATCCTGGTTAATAACGCCGGTATCACGCGCGATAATCTTATGATGCGTATGAAAGAAGAGGAGTGGGATGCCATCATGCAAACCAACCTGACTTCAATTTTTCGTGTCACCAAGGCGTGCCTGCGTTCGATGATGAAAGCGCGTAAGGGCCGAATTATCAGCATCGCCTCGGTCGTGGGCGTGACTGGCAACGCCGGGCAGGCTAATTATGCAGCGGCGAAAGCCGGCGTGATTGGTTTCAGTAAATCACTGGCCCGCGAAGTCGGCTCCCGAGGTATTACCGTAAACGTGGTTGCGCCAGGCTTTATTGATACTGACATGACACGCGCGCTACCTGATGCCCAGCGTGATGCCCTGTTGAGCCAGATACCGCTTGGCCGTCTGGGACAGGCTGCTGAAATTGCCAACGCGGTGACATTTCTGGCTTCGCCCGGGGCTGGTTACATTACCGGCGAAACCCTGCATGTGAATGGCGGCATGTATATGGCGTAATGCCTAACTAACTGTTTTTATTAGACTTAATAGCTGGATCCTGGGTCGTAAACTGTTGGCAAAGTTGTAGCATCCACTGCCACTTTCCAATACAATACCGCCCCAGCGTTCAACAAGAACCCTAAAAACTGGAGGACTTAATCGCATGAGCAGTGTTGAAGAACGCGTCAAAAAAATTGTGGTTGAACAATTGGGCGTGAAAGAGGAAGAAGTCAAAGAAGACGCTTCTTTTGTCGATGATTTGGGAGCAGATTCACTCGATACAGTGGAATTGGTTATGGCTTTGGAAGAGGAATTCGAAACCGAGATTCCGGATGACGAAGCAGAAAAAATTACCACTGTAAAACAAGCTATTGATTATATTAACTCACACAGCAGTTAATAAATTCGAATCAGCACAACGGCCGCAAACCACGTCCAGTGGCTGCGGCCTTTTAGTTTTATCCTCTCATTTTTGCTCACACGGAGGTATTCCTTGTCAAAGCGTCGCGTAGTAATCACTGGTATGGGTATGGTCTCGCCAGTGGGTCTCAACGTGAAGACATCCTGGGAGAGTATTCTTGCCGGGAAATCGGGTATTGGTCCGATCGAGCATTTTGACGTGAGCGAGTTTTCTGTTCGTTTTGGTGGATCGGTCAAAGGTTTTGATGCTTCAAGCATCATGTCTACCAAAGATACCAAGAAGATGGATCTTTTCATCCAGTACGGCATGGCTGCCGCGTTCGAGGCAATGGAAGATTCCGGGCTCGATGTAACTGAAAACAATGCCGAACGTATCGGTGTTGCAATTGGTTCAGGTATTGGCGGATTGGGTACGATTGAAAAGAACCATGATGCCCTTACCAACGGTGGGCCAAGAAAGATCTCACCGTTTCTCATTCCTGCAACCATCATTAACATGATTTCGGGTCATGTCTCCATTCGTTTCGGTCTCAAAGGGCCCAACATCGCATTGGTAACCGCGTGCGCAACGGCAACCCATAGCGTTGGTGATGCGGCTCGGATCATCGAGTACGGGGATGCGGATGTTATGCTGGCAGGTGGTGCCGAGATGGCGTCCACACCGTCCGGTCTGGGTGGTTTTGCGGCTGCACGCGCTCTTTCAACGCGTAACGATGATCCACAAACAGCCAGTCGTCCCTGGGATGCCGATCGTGATGGCTTTGTGCTGAGCGATGGTGCAGGGGTAGTTGTGCTTGAAGAATACGAGCATGCCAAAAAACGCGGTGCACATATTTACGCCGAAGTCATTGGTTACGGCATGAGTGGTGATGCTTATCATATGACAGCACCGTCTGAAGGCGGTGAAGGTGCCGCTCGCTGCATGAATGCCGCGATGAAAAATGCCGGTATCAATCCAACCGATGTGCAATACATTAATGCACATGGTACATCCACACCAGCAGGTGACGTTGCCGAAGTGATGGCGGCCAAGCGCAGCTTTGGTGATTACGCTTATAAACTCGCGATGAGCTCAACCAAATCAATGACCGGTCATTTGCTGGGCGCGGCTGGTGGTATCGAGGCTATCTTTACCGCGTTGGCAATACGCGACCAGGTTGCGCCACCTACTATGAATATATTTAACCAGGATCCGAATTGCGATCTTGATTTTGTGCCGGGTGCAGCACGTGACATGAACATTGACGTAGCCATCTCCAACTCGTTTGGTTTTGGCGGCACGAACGGCACCCTCGTTTTCAGGAAAGTCTGAACCTTACCATCCGTGCCAGGCATTCAGGATGCCAAGCTTGTCAAAACCTCTTCACCAGAAAACACTGCAAGGCCGTTTTGACCTGTTTCAGCTGGTAAAGCAAAATCCGCAACGTTATCCATTCCTGCTAGAGTCCACTGCCAGGGGTACTGGTGAGGCATCAAAATCATCACGTTATGATATTCTGATGGCATATCCCANNGAAAGACAATTTTTTAACTAGCTTCGAAAAACTGTGGCAGTCTGAAAAGACAGCTGTACCTGAAACAAGTCAGTTGCCCTTTATCGGTGGCTGGTTTGTTTTTCTGGCCTATGAACTCGTGACCGAGATTGAGCCTGGTCTGGATATTCCACAACCTGCTGGAAAACTGCCGGTCGCTATGGCAGCGCGCATTCCGGTTGTCGTCAT
>DJMK01000045.1 GCA_002436485.1 Proteobacteria bacterium UBA6492 | reverse complement strand
CCATCTCACGCGGAGAAAAGGACTGGATTCCGATCATGGACAAGTTCTGGAAGCCGTTCAAGGATCTGGTCGATGACAAGGAGAAAAATGTTGATCGCAAGGACGTAACTCATGAAGAGATCGATGAGAAGTGTCCGGAGTGTGGTGGACAACTGGCTATTCGTCTGGGTCGTCGTGGTCGTTTCATTGGGTGTAACAATTACCCTGAATGCAGTTACACGCGAAATGTTAATGGGGATGATGAGAAAGACCAGGAATTGGTCAAAGATCGCAAGTGTCCCGAATGTAAATCAGATCTACTTATTCGCCATGGTAAATACGGCAAGTTTATCGGTTGTAGTGGATACCCTGATTGCCGTTACATTGAGCCACTTGAGAAGCCGCAAGACACTGGGGTAACCTGTCCGGAATGCAAAAAAGGTAACATGCTGCAGCGTAAATCCCGGCGTGGAAAGATATTCTATTCCTGCGAACATTACCCGGATTGCAAATATGCAGTGTGGAATGAACCAATCGCTGAAAAGTGCCCGGACTGTGGCTGGCCAATGTTGACCAAGAAGGTCACCAAGCGACGTGGCGCAGAAAAAGTGTGTCCGCAACAGGATTGCGGTTTCACCGAAGCCATGGAAGACGAGGATGAGTCAACAGATTAAATTGTTGTACCTGAGCGGCTTTGACCTATGCCAGATGCGATCGAATCCGCGGTCGCGGTTTTAAAGCAGGGTGGGATTATTGCCTACCCCACCGAGGCTGTATTTGGCCTGGGTTGTGATCCGGATGACGATTCAGCGCTAAACCGCCTTTTATCCTTAAAGCAACGCCCGGCAGAAAAAGGACTCATCATCATTGCAGCAAGCCTTGAACAATTACAACCCTACATCAAGGCACTCAGCGAAGATCAAAAACAGAAGCTACTTGCGACCTGGCCCGGCAGAGTTACCTGGCTAATCCCGGTTAAACAGAGCGTCTCCCGTTTGCTGGTGGGACAGCATGAAAGTATTGCAGCACGCGTGACTGCGCACCCGGTTGCCAGCGAGTTATGCAGGCAATATGGTAAACCGCTGGTTTCAACCAGCGCCAACTTATCAGGTCATGAGCCCGCACGATCAGCTGAAGAAGTAAAAAAACAATTTGCTAACAATGTTGATTTAATCGTTGATGGTGAAGTCGACCTGGCTGGTAAGCCAAGCCAGATTCGTGATTTGATCAGTGACAAGGTAATTCGAGATGGTTAGCTGCGGAGAAAAGTAATGAGCGTTGATGTAAGTGCAGTAAAAGACTATTTACTTGGTTTGCAGGACAGTATTTGTGATGCACTGGCCGAGGAAGATGGCGGTAAGGATTTTCTGGAAGACAGTTGGGAACGCCCTGGCGGCGGGGGCGGTCGTTCGCGCGTCATGGAAGAAGGCGTTGTATTTGAAAAGGCAGGTATCAATTTTTCCCATGTGTTTGGAGAAGGACTGCCTGCATCAGCAACTGCGCATCGTCCAGAACTGGCCGGGCGTTCTTTTCAAGCTATGGGTGTTTCATTGGTCATACATCCCCATAATCCCTACGTACCAACTTCGCATGCCAATGTACGTTTTTTTATAGCTGAGAAAGAAGGCGCCGACCCGGTCTGGTGGTTTGGCGGCGGTTTCGACCTGACACCGTACTATGGTTTTGATGAAGATTGTAATCACTGGCACCAGGTAGCCAAACAGGCTTGTGAGCCTTTTGGAGTAGAGGTCTACACAAAGTATAAAAAATGGTGTGATGATTATTTTTACCTGAAACACCGTGATGAGCCACGCGGCATTGGCGGCCTGTTTTTTGATGATTTGAATGAGTGGGGATTTGAAAAGTCGTTTGCCTTCATGCAGGCGGTCGGGGATAACTACATTATGGCCTACCGACCAATCGTCAACAGGCGCAAGGTTATAGAGTACGGTGAACGGGAGCGGGATTTTCAGCTTTACCGTCGGGGTCGTTATGTCGAGTTCAACCTGGTTTTTGATCGGGGCACACTGTTTGGATTGCAAACCGGTGGCCGGACGGAATCTATCCTGATGTCATTACCACCACTGGTCAAATGGCGATATGCTTGGCAACCCGAGGCGGGTAGCAAGGAAGAAGAGCTCTACACTCACTACCTAAAGCCTCGGGACTGGGTTTAATAATAAGCTTTGCGAAATGCAAGATGTTTTAACCGATTATCAATTCTGTTCCAGCACTGGCTCGATAAAGATTTCCACGCGTCGGTTAAGTGTACGGCCCTGTTGCGTAGCATTACTCGCGCGTGGTTTGTCTTCACCCATACCATAGGTAGACACGCGTTGTGGTATAACGCCCTGCCCCAGCAGGAACTGTCCGACACTGGCAGCACGTTTTTCTGATAATTGCTGGTTATATGCCTGTGAACCGGTGCTATCCGTATGGCCAACAATTACTATCGAAGTCTTGCCATACTTGTTGACGATCTTGGCGATTCTGACCAGGGTAGTATTAAACCCGGATTTGATAGTCGACGAATCAATGTCAAATGCTGTCTGTGTGGTCATGGTGATCAGCAGCGCATCCTGGGGTAATTTTTCGATTGTTATTAAACCTGCGTTTATTTCACTTTGTAACTGCTTTTCAAAGTCTTTCTTTTGCTGATCCATATAGTGACCGACTGCAGCTCCGGACAGGCCTCCTACAACTCCGTAGAGCACTGCCTTCTTCTTCTTTTCCTTTGTTGTCAGCCCGGCAAGTACACCAATGGTTGCACCAATAATTGCGCCCTTTTCGGCGTCGGTCATCTGACGTTTGTTACCATACTCATCAGTTGCGCAAGCACCCAGGGTCATTACAAGCGCGATTGATAATGTGAAAATTTTAATTTTGCTGTTCAGTAACATAAGTAACCTCGTAATCTGCATACAGTTAATTCTTGGCTATAAGAAGTTAAAAATATCTTTGTGCGTTGCTAATTCAAGACTAAATATTTGAATTGTCCAGAAGATAGCTGAACCGGCTCTGAACAATCAGGCGGGTGACTGACGTTTGCCAGAGTTAGGCCGACGGCGGCGGGTTGTTTTACCGGAGTGTTTCTTGTGAAAGTGTTTTTTCCTTGCTTCGCGAACTGGCGGCTGGGGGTCGATCAGAAAATCTGAATCCATATTTTTTACCGGAATTTTATGGCCAATGTAATCTTCGATCTCGGGCAGGGAAAAGACGTATTCATCACAGGCAAAACTGATGGCATCGCCCTCGGCACCGGCGCGTGCAGTACGACCAATTCGGTGCACATAGTCTTCCGCATCTTGTGGCAGATCATAATTGATGACATGGCTTACTTCAGGAATGTGCAAGCCCCTTGCTGCCACGTCAGTCGCAACCATAATATCAAGTTCACCGGAGGTAAATTCCTGTAACAGGCGCAAGCGTTTCTTTTGTGGCACATCGCCAGATAAAATCGCAGACTTGTAGCCGTTACCTTTCAAATAAGCAACGATGTTTTCAGTCGTGCGCTTGGTGTTGGCAAATATCAGTACACGATGAGGATCAGTATGTTTGAGCACACCAAGCAGCAAGGGGATCTTTTCTTCCTTGGACGGGTAATAAACAACTTCTTCGATTTTTTCAGCCGTAATCTGCTCGGGCTCAACCGAAACATGCCGGGGGTTATTCATGTGTTCATAGGCGAGTTCCTGTACGCGTAAGGACAGCGTAGCGGAAAATAGCATACTCAGCCGATTCTCGGGTTTGGGCATGCGGCGTAGCAGGTAGCGGATATCTTTAATAAAGCCAAGATCAAACATGCGATCGGCTTCATCCAGTACCAGTACCTGTACAGCGCGTAAATCAAATACGCCCTGTTTGAAATAGTCGATCAGGCGACCTGGCGTGCCCATGAGTATGTCTACTCCCTGCTCCAGCTGGTTGCGCTGTTGTTCGTAGCCGGCGCCACCGTAAACCAGCCCAAGCCTGAAATTCAGGTGCTGGTTCAGTTTTTCCGCGTCACTATGAATTTGTACGGCCAGCTCACGGGTTGGGGCCAGGATGACGGCACGTGGTTGTGTTGGCTTGCGTTTCTCTGATGCAGGGTTGTTCAGCAGGTAGGCAAAACAGGCAATCAAAAAGGCGGCGGTTTTGCCGGTGCCAGTCTGCGCCTGTCCGGCAACATCCTGTCCGTCAAGTGATAAAGGAAGGGTCTCGGCCTGGATCGGGGTACACATGGAAAAGCCGGAAGCCTCAATACCTTCAAGCAATCGTGCCGGTAAATTCAGGCTTTTAAATTCAGTATTAGATAAATGGTCTTTTTGCATGGGCGCAAAGCATAACAGAATAAGCTGCCCCGTGTAGCGATTCTCAAGACACGAACATACACCAGTTGCAAGGTAAATTTCTGTTAAAAATGAAGTAACTATGGGTAATTGTTGAGCTATTGCCGATCCGCCATGTATATTCCATGCTTCTGGGACTTGAAATACAAATCCAGTTGGGCTCAAATGCACATGTCCAATGTTTGGTTTGAACCTGTCGACCAATTGCAATTCTTTAAGAATGTTCGTATTCAGGTTTGTTAATACAGGAGATACACCTTGAGCGATAAAATCGTCTATGTCACAGATGACACCTTTGATAGTGAAGTTCTCCAGTCTGAGGGACCGGTTCTGGTTGATTACTGGGCTGACTGGTGTGGACCGTGCAAGATGATTGCGCCTATTCTTGATGAGATTGCCGCTGAGTATGATGGAAAACTCAAGGTTGCCAAGCTGAATATTGATGAGAATCCTGTGACACCTCCCAAGTTTGGTATTCGTGGTATACCAACCCTCATGATTTTTAAGGCAGGTAATGTCGAGGCAACCAAGGTGGGGGCTGTATCCAAGTCACAACTGACGGCATTTATTGACAGTAATTTGTAGAGTGTGTGCGGGGTCCCAAATACGGGACTGGACGAATCAACAATTTGGTGGTAATTTTAACTTTCATAAGGTTTACGTCATACCGATTTTCCCGTTATAAGCTTTAACGAATACCCCTGTCCGAACCAGGCAAGAACCTTCCGGTAGGTCCATAAACCTAAAACAATTAACTGATTTTATTCACTGCGTACCACTGCGTGGTGCTCAACAACTTCCCAGTAAATTCAAACAAACCAATAAAGAACTAAAGATACGCCTATGAACCTCTCTGAACTCAAAGTCACACCCGTGGCCAAACTGATTGATATCGCCACGTCCATGGGTATTGAGGGCATGTCTCGTGCCCGCAAACAGGACATCATTTTCTCAATCTTGAAAGCACATGCACGTAGTGGTGAAGATATCTACGGTGACGGTGTGCTCGAAATACTGCAGGACGGCTTTGGGTTTTTGCGCTCTGCTACCAGCTCCTACCTGGCAGGCCCGGATGACATCTATGTGTCTCCTTCGCAAATCAGGCGTTTTAACCTTCGAACCGGCGATACGGTATCGGGCAANNTTTGAGCCGCCTGAAAATGCCAAGAGCAAGGTATTGTTTGAAAACCTGACGCCATTGCATCCCAACGAGCGGTTACCGCTGGAAATGGGTAATGGCAGTACCGAAGATATGACAGCAAGGGTAATTGACCTGTGCTCGCCTATTGGCAAGGGCCAGCGTGGCCTGATC
>DJMK01000093.1:3424-7733 GCA_002436485.1 Proteobacteria bacterium UBA6492 | reverse complement strand
AGGGCTGGCGCATGTTAATGGAATGCCTCGCAGCAGGACGATCAATTTCATTACCTGCATTGAGTACCGGCGCCGGTAAACTGGTATCACGGGCAACCGGTGCGTATGCGCGGGTACGCCAACAGTTCAAAACATCTATTGGCAAATTCGAAGGCGTCGAGGAAGCGTTGGCGAGGATAGCGGGCACCACGTACATGATGGATGCAGCAAGAACGTTGACGGCTTCAGCGATTGACCAGGGTGAAAGCCCTTCTGTTATATCCGCCATCGTAAAATACAACCTCACTGAATCGATGCGCACGGTGGTCAATGACGGCATGGATATCCATGGTGGCAGTGGTATCTGCATGGGGCCACGTAATATACTGTCTCGCCCCTACCAGGCGATCCCCATCAGCATCACCGTTGAAGGCGCAAATATACTGACACGCAGCCTGATTATCTTCGGTCAGGGCGCTATTCGTTGCCACCCGTTTGTATTCAAGGAAATGGAAACAGCAAAATCCAGCGACCTGGAAACCGCATCCCAGGAATTTGATGAGCTGCTGTTCAGCCACATAGGTTTTACTATCAGCAATGCATTTCGCTCCTTGTTCCTGGGATTGACACGCGCAAGGTTTGTCAGCTCCCCTGTTGAAGGACCTGCCGCATATTACTTTCGCCAACTAACACGGTTCTCTTCTGCTTTCGCATTTGTCAGCGACATGGCCATGGCTATGCTGGGCGGCAACCTGAAACGAAAAGAAAAGCTATCTGGCAGACTCGCAGACGTATTAAGCCAGATGTACCTGACTTCGGCGGTGTTAAAACGTTTTGTTGACCAGGATCAACCAGCAGAAGATGTACCACTGTTGAAATGGTGGTGTGAACATTCATTGCGTACCATGCAGCAAAGTCTTGATAAATTTTTGAACAACTTTCCCAACCGGCCGGTCGCCTGGATTATCAGGCGTATGGTATTCCCGCTGGGCAAAACCTTTAAAGGTCCGACAGACAGCATGGGACATGAAGCCGCACAAATATTATTAAGCCCTTCTGTCGCGAGAGACAGGCTTACCAAGGGTGTCTTTATACCTAAGGGAGAAACGAGTAAGACCGACGAACCCCTTGGCAGACTGGAGTACGCACTAGAATGCATGATTAACGCAGAACAGGCGGAAAAGAAACTGCGCTCTGCAATTCGTGCAGGCAAAATCAATGCGATAGATCGCGAACAACAGATTGCCGACGCGATTAAGGAGAACCATATCAGCCAGTCCGAAGCAGACCGTTTACGAAAAGCAGATCAAGCGCAGGAAAACGCGTTAAAAGTGGATGACTTTGATCCCTCAGAATTTGCTGCACAAGGTGACACAGCTTATCTGGCAAATAAGGAGAGTGCATAAATGGCTCAAAAGCGAAAAATCATGCACGACGTCTATATCGTGGATGGCAGCCGTTCCCCGTTTTTAAAAGCCAAGGGTAAACCCGGCCCATTCAGCGCCGCCAATCTTGCCGTATCCACCGCAAGACCCTTGCTGGCACGTATGCCTTTCAGCCCATCCGAGATTGATGAAGTCATACTGGGATGCGTCATGCCGGGTCCTGATGAAGCCAATATTGCACGAGTCGTCGCCCTTCGACTTGGCTGTGAACAGCACGTACCGGCGTGGACCGTGCAACGAAATTGCGCATCTGGACTGCAGGCTCTCGATAGTGCGGCACAGAATATTGCTACCGGTCGCTCAAACCTGGTGTTGACCGGTGGTGTTGAATCCATGAGCCATGCGCCTATCCTGCTGGCCAACTCCATGGTGGAGTGGTTGGGTGCCTGGGCAAGAGCCAGGTCATTCGGTTCACGTGTAAAAACCTTGGCGCAACTAAAACTGGCTTACCTGAAACCAGTTATCGGCCTGTTGCGCGGCTTGACGGACCCTGTAGTGGGATTGTCCATGGGGCAGACAGCAGAGATCATTGCGCATCGTTTTGGCATCACCCGGGAACAGATGGATGAATACGCGGTAAAAAGTCACCTGAGACTGGCCAATGCCATCGACCAGGGTTGGTTAGATGAAATTGAAACAATCTATGACACCAACGGCAACTTCTACAATGAAGATGACGGCCTGCGCCGTGACAGCAATGTGGAAAAACTGGCAAAACTCAAACCTGTTTTCGATAAACCCTTTGGTAATGTCACTGCGGGCAACAGTGCCCAGGTCACGGATGGTGCCGCCTGGTTAATTCTGACCAACGAAGCCATGATAGAAAAACATAACCTTCCCGTGCTGGGTAAAATTATTGACAGCGAGTGGGCCGGTCTTGATCCATCCCAGATGGGTCTTGGGCCCGTACACGCCATGACGCCCATACTTAAACGTCACAAGCTGAAACTGGAAGACATCGATTACTGGGAAATCAATGAAGCGTTCGCCGCACAAGTCCTGGCAAACATTGCGGCTTGGAACGACAAGGATTACTGCAAGGATGAGCTACATATTCGTGGCGCCATGGGTGTTCTCGATCAGGACAAACTTAACGTCGATGGCGGTGGAGTTAGCATCGGACATCCTGTCGGTGCCAGTGGCGCACGCATCGTCCTGCATTTGTTACATGTCCTGGAAAGAAATAATGCAGCAAGGGGAATGGCAAGCCTGTGTATTGGCGGTGGACAGGGGGGAGCCATGCTGGTTGAACGCGGTGCTGGAACTTCAGCGGAGTAATGCTAATGTCTGAAACGTATAAACACTGGCGACTGGAAAAAGATGAAGAGTCCATAGTATGGCTCTATGCTGACAAAGCCAATGAAAGCGCCAATTCCCTGTCCAGGGAAATGCTTGATGAACTGAGCACTATCGTCAACGATCTGGAAAGGGATATCCCGCGCGGGCTGGTCATTCTGACGGGTAAAAAAAGCGGCTTTATCGCAGGCGCTGATATCAAGGAAATCTCACAGGCACGAACTGAAAAGGAAGCCGCTGAATTCATTCGCTTTGGGCAATCCGTCTATAATCGCATAGAAAATTTCCGCTTTCCCACCGTATGCCTGATTGAAGGCTTTTGCATGGGCGGTGGTTTTGAACTGGCGCTTGCCTGCCGCTATCGCGTGGCCCTGGAAGACCCCAAAACCAAGATTGGCTTGCCTGAAATCAAGATTGGCATTCATCCGGGATTTGGCGGCGTCATGCGGCTACCGCCACTCATCGGCGCACCTGCTGCGATGGATTTAATGTTATCTGGACGCGCAGTCAGTGCACGCGCCGCAAAAAAACTGGGTATGGTCGACTATGCCGTCGCAGATCGGCACCTGAAAAAATCTGCCGTTGATATCATTAATACCAAGCCGAAAAAGAAAAAACTCAGCACCTGGAAATCGCTGACCAACCACGCGTTCATTCGACCATTATTGGCGAAATATTTACGCAGCCAGGTGGCAAAAAAAGCCAACAAGGAACATTATCCGGCCCCCTATGCATTAATCGACATCTGGGAAAAACATGCGACTAATCGCGCCAAAATTTTAAAAGCAGAGGAAACATCACTTTCCAGCCTGTTGATGGGTGATTCTGCACAAAGCCTGTTACGCGTATTCTTTTTACAGGACACTTTAAAGTCTGTCGGCAACAAGAAAGATTTTGCACCACAACGGGTTCATGTCATTGGTGGTGGTGTTATGGGTGGGGACATTGCCGCCTGGTGTGCACTGCAGGGCTTACAGGTTACTATCCAGGACCGCCAGGAAAAAAACATTGCCCGTGTTATTAAAAACGCTCATAAACTATTTAGCAAAAAACTGAAACACCCTCTCCTTGTGCAAGGTGCACTGGATCGCCTGGTGCCCGACATGAATGGCCTCGGCTTACCCCACGCTGATGTCATTATTGAGGCCATTTTTGAAGATAAGGATGCCAAGCACGCTTTGTTCCGTGACCTCGAACCAAAAATCAAGGCGGATGCGCTGCTGCCCACCAACACATCCAGCATACCATTAGAAGTGCTGGGTGAAGCGCTGGGTGATCCCGGCCGCCTGGTGGGCGTTCACTTTTTTAATCCGGTAGCCATGATGCAGCTGGTGGAAATCGTCAGCGCAGNNCAACAAGGATGTTTTGAGTAAAGCTGCTGCATTTACCCGCCACATTAATCGATTACCGTTACCGGTGAAAAGTTCACCGGGCTTCCTGGTGAACCGGGTCCTGATGCCTTACCTGGTGGAAGCCGTGACACTGGAAGCCGAAGGTATCGCAGCTTCGGTCATTGACAACGCCGCCACGGATTTTGGCATGCCCATGGGCCCCATCGCCCTGGCAGATACCGTTGGACTGGACATTTG
>DJMK01000093.1:0-3270 GCA_002436485.1 Proteobacteria bacterium UBA6492 | reverse complement strand
TGTGGTGAGAGATTATGCTAGTAATGAATTCTAGTACACTGCGCGGACTGTTGGGTAGACTTGAACTGGCAACAGACCACTAACCTCCAACTGACTGTGGTGAAAGATTATGCTAGTAATGAGTTCTAGTACACTGGATGTCATTCAATACGATAACATCGGTACACTGGGCGGATTGTTACGCGAACGTGCACGTCGCACCCCTGACGACGTTGCGTATCGCCACTTTAACCAGGATAAACAACAATGGGAAGACCTGACCTGGCAACAGACCGCTAATCGTGTGGCACAAATACAGGCTGCATTGGCCGGCGATGGATTACAGCCCGGGGACCGCGTAGCCATAATGTTACGCAACTGTCCGCAATGGGTTCAATTTGAACAGGCCGCGCTGGGCCTGGGTCTCGTAGTGGTACCACTCTATACAAATGATCGAGTTGATAACATCTCTTATGTCTTGCAGGATGCCGGCGTCAAAATATTACTGATTGAAAGCCAGCAGGATCTGGCGCCAATGTCGAGTATTGCATCTCAAATTGGCGGACTGGTCAGGGTAGTTTCTGTCAACCCGATTACCCAGGACAGCCAGTATACTCGACTTGCTGCGTTTGATGACTGGGTGGAGAATTCTGTACAAACCTACGAAAACCATCAACCGCAACTGCAAACCTATCGCGCCGATCGTCACGACCTGGCGACAATCGTATATACTTCAGGTACTACTGGGCGGCCCAAGGGCGTCATGCTCAGCCACAGTAACGTCATGTTCAATGCCTCAGCAGGCATTCAACGAGTGCCCGTTTATCGAGAAGACGTGTTTTTATCTTTCCTTCCGCTATCTCATACACTGGAACGTACAGTGGGTTACTACATCCCCATGATGTGTGGGTCAACCGTTGCGTTTGCACGTTCAGTACAAGAACTGGGTGAAGATTTGCTGACGATCAAACCCACTATTCTAATATCAGTTCCGCGCATATACGAAAGGGTGTACGGGAAAATTTCCGCCGGCTTAGAACAGAAGTCCGATTTTGCTCGCGGCCTGTTTAATAAAGCCGTCGAACTGGGCTGGCATCGGTTTAATCACCCACAAAATTCCTACTTAATGTGGCCGCTGTTAAAAAAACTGGTTGCCAGTAAAATCATGGCTAAACTCGGTGGACGCTTAAGAGTCGCGATTTGCGGTGGTGCCCCTCTTTCCAATGAAGTAGCCAAAACGTTTATTGGGCTCGGCTTAAACCTGATTCAGGGCTATGGCTTGACGGAAACCAGTCCTATCATCAGCGCAAACCGCGAAGATTACAATGACCCGGCCAGTGTCGGCGAACCACTGGAAGGCATTGAAGTTAAAATTGGCGAAGAAGACGAACTACTGACACGCAGTCCCTGCGTTATGCTGGGTTACTGGAACAATAAGGAAGCAACACGGGAAATCATTGACGAAGACGGCTGGCTTCACACCGGCGATAAGGCCCGCATCGAAGCAGACCGGATTTACATTACTGGCCGCTTGAAAGAAATCATTGTATTGTCCAATGGCAAAAAAGCACCCCCAGCCGATATTGAGATGTCTATCGCCATGGATAATCTTATCGACCAGGTGATGGTCATCGGTGACAATCGACCGTTCCTTACCGCCCTACTGGTGCTGAACCCGGAAAACTGGCAAACCTTCGCCGAATCTCTCGAAGTTGATCCCAACGATCCCAAAGCATTAAACGACGACAAAGTTCATAATGCGCTGGTAGAAAAAATTAACAATCGCATGGGTGAATTTCCGGGATACATGCAAGTACGTCGCATAGCAGTTTGCCTGGATCCCTGGACGATCGATAATGACATGATGACCCCGACCATGAAACTCAAACGCAATAAAATCTGTGAGCACCATCAGCAGGACATTGAAGCATTATACGAAGGGCATGAATAAACCCTTTTTCGAAAATCTAAAGCAACATATTCCATACCACTACGAATGACAAAATGACACAACAAGAAAAAATCACCCTCCCCGATAAACAGCCCGCTATGCGCCTGATGGCGCGGCCACTGGACACCAACTCTGCAGGTGATATATTCGGTGGTTGGATTATGTCCCAGGTGGACCTGGCCGGTAGCATCGCCGCGTGCCGCCGAGCCGGCGGACGCACGGTAACCGTTGCCGTCAATTCCTTTCATTTTAAAAAGCCCGTTTATGTAGGCGATCTGGTTAGTTGTTATGCGAACGTGGAAAAAGTCGGAAATACTTCGATCACCGTACACGTAGAAGTTTACGCAGAACGTACCCCGGCAAAAACCGAATGCATTAAAGTCACTGAAGCCACCCTGACTTACGTTTCGGTTGATGAAAATGGCAAACCACGCCCAGTAGATCAATAAGCGACCATCTAATTAGATATCATCTACTTTTTCCTACAAAATACCACATAGCCAAATACCTGTAGCGTTTTTATCGCCCACTGCGATATCCGCCAAGGCGCTGCAACATTGCCGTAAAGTAGGTACAATTATTCGTTGTGTGTGAAAGCATGGGCGAAACAACCGAATTGCATTCAAACGCCAAAGCATCGTAGATAGCAATAAACCGATGCTTGTACGGGTTAAATGCCGCTAGCGACAACCTGGTCGTATGTCCTGTAAATCCGTCTGCTCCTTGCCACCAACACAGCACAAATTCATAGAAAAAATTTACCGCCACTGCCAAACCTGGGGAAGACATTGCAATACCGCCAACTAGGTACAACCGACATCAACGTCAGTGTTATTTGCCTCGGTACAATGACGTGGGGCGAGCAAAACACCGAGGATGAAGCGCACCAGCAACTGGATTATGCGCTGGAACACGGTGTGAACTTTATCGACACGGCAGAAATGTACCCGGTGCCTCCCCTCGCAAAAACTTACGGCTTAACCGAACAATACATCGGCACCTGGCTGGCAAAACGCAGCGACCGGGACAAACTCGTGATCGCCAGCAAGGTAGCTAGCCGGGCCGACTGGATGTCTTATGCCAGGGATGGTGAAATCTGCCTGGATCGTAACAATATCGAAAGTGCATTGGATGCCAGCCTGAGACGTCTGCAAACAGACTATATTGACCTCTACCAGTTGCACTGGCCGGATCGTAATACGAATTATTTTGGCAAGCTGGGGTTCGAATACGATCCCTATGAACAAACTGTTTCTATTGATGAAACCATTGATGTCATGAATGACGTGATCAAGACTGGCAAGGTTCGTCACTTCGGTATATCCAATGAAACCCCGTGG
>DJMK01000082.1 GCA_002436485.1 Proteobacteria bacterium UBA6492 | reverse complement strand
GATTCACATGAACCTGCATAAAACTTTTTCTACCCCGCACGGTGGTGGTGGTCCCGGTGCTGGTCCGGTGGGAGTGAGCGAACGCCTGTTGCCGTTCATGCCTATCCCGATTGTTGCCAAAGAAGGCGAGAATTATCGCCTGTTAACAGAAGCGGATTGTCCTGACAGCATGGGACGCCTGTCTGCCTTCAATGGTAATGCCGGTGTGCTGCTGCGTGCTTATATCTATGCACGTATTCTGGGCCGCGAAGGAATGCACCGCGTCGCCGATTTTGCCACGCTCAACGCCAACTACATGATGAAGCGCCTCAGCGAGGCCGGGTTTGACATGGCTTTCAAGGATCGTCGTGCTACACACGAATTTATTCTTACCCTGAAGAAGCAGGCCAAAGAGCTGCATGTGACCGCGATGGATTTTGCCAAGCGCTTGCTGGATTACGGCTTTCATGCGCCGACCACTTATTTTCCACTTCTGGTTCCAGAGTGCCTGCTGATTGAGCCAACCGAAACCGAGTCCAAACAGGAGCTGGATGGTTTTATCGAGGCCATGTGCAAGATTCTGGATGAAGCAAAGAGCTCACCGGAGACAGTAACCGGTGCACCGTATAGCATGCCCGTGAAACGCCTGGATGATGTAAAAGCTGCCAAGGAACTGGACCTGGTTTGGCAAGGCTAAACCGACAAATCCTGTCTTAATTCGGTACAATGGCCCTTGTTGGTTCAAACAAGGGTAAAGGAACTGTTTATGGGCAAACCGGGCGCAAGTGGTCTTACCAGGATCATTAACGCAGGTGGCTACTCGATCAAGGGGTTGAAGGCCGCCCTCAAGCATGAGTCCGCTTTCAGGCAGGAAGTTGCCCTGTTCATCATTTTACTGCCGGTCGCCCTGTGGTTGGGAAAGGGCTGGTTACATTACTTGTTACTCATCGGCAGCATGCTGCTGGTCCTGATCACGGAATTGCTCAATTCCGCAATCGAGGCTGTGGTTGATCGCGTTGGCAACGAACACCATGAACTGGCGGGCCGCGCCAAGGACATGGGGTCAGCCGCCGTTTTTATCGCGTTAATGAATGTACTTTTTGTCTGGGCCATGATTGCCTGGCACCGCTTTGGCTAATTAAATAAATATCGGGGAAATCGCATGTCAGCACTTATTTGTGGATCGTTTGCCTATGACACCATCATGGTGTTCCATGACAAGTTCAAGAATCATATTCTGCCTGACAAGGTACATATCCTGAATGTCTCGTTCCTGGTGCCAGATATGCGCCGCGAGTTCGGTGGCTGCGCCGGTAACATCGCCTATAACCTGAAGTTACTTGATGGCGATCCGTTACCCATGGGTACGGTTGGTAACGATTTTAAACCCTATGCCGACTGGATGGACAAACATGGTATTTCGCGTGCCTGTCTGAAAGAGATCAAAAGTACTTATACCGCGCAGGCGTTTATCACCACTGACCAGGACGATAACCAGATCACCGCCTTTCACCCGGGTGCCATGAACCATTCACATGAAAACAGCGTACGTGATGCCAAAGGTGCAACGATTGGCATGGTATCGCCCGACGGACGCGACGGTATGCTGCAGCACGCCACGGATTTCGCCGAGTGTGGTATTCCCTTTATCTTTGATCCGGGCCAGGGCCTGCCGATGTTCGGCGGTGAGGAATTAATGGATTTCATCGACAAGGCAAGCTGGGTGTCGGTAAACGACTACGAGGCCCAGTTGATCCAGGAACGCACCGGTAAATCGCCACACGAACTGGCTGAACATGTCGATGCACTCATCATTACACGCGGTGGCGAAGGCTCTTATATTTACGACAAGCAAAAACGCCACGAGATTCCTGTCGCTAAAGTGGCTGAACTGAATGACCCAACCGGTTGTGGTGACGCCTATCGCGCTGGCCTTTTATATGGCCTGATGAACGACATGGACTGGGAAACCACCGGCCGCGTTGCTGCAGTGATGGGCGCCATCAAGATCGAACATCATGGTACGCAGAACCACAGCCCCTCGCTGGAGGAAATCAGCGACCGTTTCATGGACAGCTTTGGTTATCGTTTCTAGTGTGCGCTGCGCTCTGCATTAAAAAAAATGAATGGCTTAAAAATTTTCACACTAATTAATGCGGTCTTGATTTGTTTTTTCTCTGTTCTTGGTTTCTTCATGGTCCCGGAATTTGCCAGGTTATTTGAAGGCTTTGCTGTTGAATTGCCGATCGCCACATCGATCGTTGTAAAAAGCTACAAGTATTGGGCTATTGCTTTGCTGGTACCAGCATTTATCTATTTCAGGTATTTGACGTTAGATGAGCTGCCTGAAAACATCGTAAGAAATTTATCAGTGATAAATGCATCATTGCTGATATTCCTGGCGTTATTATTACCCTTGCTGGTATACACGATGTACCTGCCCATTTTCGAGATGGAGTCGGCAACAAGTCAGTAGAGCACTCAAAGAAAAGGCCGTGATGTAAAACACCACGGCCTCGTTTTTTAACGTAACCAGATTGTTACGTTATGTAGCTTCCCGGATTACTCGTCTTTTTCGTAACCCAGTTTGTCGTCCATGCACTGGTTGATAAATGCATCACGGTCCTGTGGTTGCTGAGCATCAGCTTGTTTGCTGCATTCAGAGATGAGACCTTCTGCGGCCTGGCTTGGCTCAACTTCTGCCATGGCAAAGCCTGACAGACCAGCGGTAATCAAAAGTGCAGTGAAAAGAGAGATGAGTTTTTTCATCTGTAGTGTACTCCTGGATCGATCCAATTATGTTTGGTGTCCGATAACAAAACTTCGTACCGTTGATCGCATATTTAGACCACGATCGGGTTTAGGTAAAACGACTTTTTTGAATCGTGACATGCGACTTTATTCAATTAACTGGCTTTATAAAAAGCCGGTACGAGTGACGAGCCGGGGTGGACAGTGGCTAGCTGACCTTGCGATACCAGGCAATCATTTGTTTGCGCATGGCTGCATCGGGCAGGCGACCCTGTAGGGCAGCCATGTTCTCGCGCATATGATCCACCCGCGAGGTCGCGGGAATGGCACAGGTGACCGCCGGGTGCGAGATAACAAACTTGAGAAAGAACTGCGCCCAGTTTTGACAATCAATCTCCTTGGCCCATGGCGGCAGGGGTTTGCCCAGGGTAGTGTCAAACAAACCACCACGCTGGAATGGCCGGTTGATGATCACCGCCAGCTTGCGTTCGCGTGCCACTGGCAGCAGGCGTTGTTCGGCTTCGCGATCCTCGATGTTATAGGTGAACTGCACGAAATCGAGCGCAGCTTCATTTTGCATGATCTCCACCAGTTCATCGTGGCGCCGGCCATGCGAGGTAGTAATGCCGATATAACGTATCCGGCCCTCGGCTTTCCAGGCCTTGAGGGTTTCGATATGGGTTTCCCAGTCAAGCAGGTTGTGTATCTGCATCAGGTCAAAACCCTCGATGCCCCATTTTTCCTGCGAGCGTTTCATCTGGCGCACGCCCTGTTGCCAGCCAGTGGTCCAGACCTTGGTGGCGCTGAACAGTTTTTTACCCGGCTTGATGCGCGCAAGGCATTCCCCGATAACCTCTTCGGAGCTACCGTACATGGGCGAGGAGTCAATCAGCCTGCCGCCCATTTCAAAGAATGCCTCGAGGACCTTGACCCGGGTAGCAATCGCCCTGGGGTCATCACCCACGGCAAATGTCAGCCAGGAGCCCATGCCAATGGCGGGCAGTTGCTCGCCGCTTTTGGGAATCGGACGTGTAATGGCACTGTTTGTATCTGCGAAAAGCCCGAGTGGGGCAAGGCTGCCAAGGCCAATCAGGGACAGGCCCTGCAAGACACGACGACGTTGTTGATCAAGTCGCTTTTTCATACTGATGCTGGCAGTGTGCGAAACATGTGGTTATTGTAGAGCAGGTTTCAACAAGGGTAACAGGCTTGCTGGAATTAAAATTATTTATTCTACTCGTCGTGGCCAACGGCGCTCCCATCGTGGCGCGCAAGCTGCTGGGGAGTCTATCGGCCTGTCCGCTGGACGCCGGCCGGTGCCTGCCTGACGGCCAACCGTTGTTTGGCGATTCCAAGACTGCGCGTGGCATTATCGCGGCGTTGTTGGCGACCGTGGCGGCAGGTTTATTACTTGGCCTGTCCCTTCATATCGGTTTGACCATCGGTGCATTCGCTATGCTGGGGGACCTGCTATCCAGTTTTATCAAGCGCCGCCTGCGCAAGCCACCCGGTACACGTTTTATTGGGCTGGACCAGGTGCCCGAGTCACTGTTGCCGCTACTGGTGCTTCAGTCACAACTCCACTTGCAGTGGACTCAAGTTGCCGTCCTGGTGACGGCATTTGTTGCCTTTGATCTGCTGATGTCGCGCCTTTTATACCGGCTACAGATACGCAAGAACCCGCATTAAAGAACTTACCTGTTGATTTCGATAGCGATTACCACAGGGCTGGATCATTAAGCGCATCGATGCATGATATCTTGCCGCCAGCAAAATCAGCAGAATTTAACCGCAAGGCATGCCAACCTTCCGGAAACTGTAAAGGATAGGGAGCTATGAAGCCTCTTGCCAGTTCTGTACTAAAACCAAACCGCGAATAATACGCAGGGTCACCATAGACAAAAATCATGAATGAACCGGTATTGGAAAGGATTTCCAGGCCATGCCTAACCAGCGATGAGCCAATGCCGTTGCTCTGGCTATTCGGTGCGACAGCCAGTGGCGCCAGGATGTAACCAAGCTGGTTACCGGTATTGGCTAAAAAGACCGGGCTAAAAGCAACGTGCCCAACTATTGCCTCGTTTTGTTTTGCGACCAGTGAAATCGTTTTGACAGGGTGGGTCTGTTTCAGCAGCTTGATGGCGACTTCAGCGACCTTTTCAGCCTCTGCGCGGCCAAAAGCCTGTAAATAAATACCTCTGATAGTTTCAGCATCATCAATGGTCGCTTCTCGTATTTCCATATCTGGTTCACGCTTCGATTTGGGATAGGTAACTTCCTCTTAAATTTAACACAGCAGGTTGCATCGCACTGCTGCCTGGCAGCATTCAACCAACGCACTAACATAGTGCGCACAAGGCGCCCTGTTTGTCCATAATGGTGCATAGGTATGACGAACAAAGAATCAAAAATAAGCTATCTAACTGTTTTAAAAAGAAAAATAGAAAGTGGCACTGATGATGCTTATATAAATACAACACTCAGCGTAATTGAGGGCATGCATGGTTTGAATGCCCGAAATTGTACACAACAGGGCACTGTTGAGTTTGGTGTCATGTGTCGAACGTCCCACAGGATTTCGTCAAGTGATGCTCAACGGTTTACGCAACGGTGTAAAAATTTATCTTTAAGCTTGGAGACTAAAATCACATGAAAAGTAAGTTGGAGTATATCTGGCTCGACGGCTACAAGCCGACTCAGAGTCTGCGTAGCAAAACCATGGTTCGCAGTAAGTTCAGCGGCAAACTGGAAGATTGCCCGATGTGGTCGTTCGACGGCAGTTCTACGGAACAGGCCGAAGGTAACGCATCAGATTGCCTGTTAAAGCCTGTTGCGATTATTCCTGATCCAGGTCGCCTGAATTCATACCTGGTCATGACCGAGGTTCTGAATGCGGACGGCACACCACACGTATCAAACGGCCGCGCAACCATCGAAGATGATGATGATGATTTCTGGTTTGGTTTTGAACAGGAATACTTCCTCTGGAATCCGGAAACGAATTTGCCACCGGGTTTCCCTGCTGGCGGATACCCACCACCTCAAGGTCCGTACTACTGCTCGGTCGGTGCGCGTAATGCCTACTGTCGTGAGCTGATTGAGGAGCACCTGGATATGTGCCTGGAAGCAGGGCTTAACGTTGAAGGTATTAATGCCGAAGTAGCAGCGGGTCAGTGGGAATTTCAGATCTTTGCCAAGAGCGCAGCACGTGCTGGTGATGAAATCTGGTTAGCACGTTACCTGCTGGAACGTACCGCTGAGAAATATGACCTGGCAGTTGACTGGCATCCGAAACCACTCGGTGATACCGACTGGAACGGTTCGGGTATGCATGCGAACTTCTCTAACGGTCCTATGCGCGATTCAGGTAAGGAAGTAACTTTCACCAAGATCTGTGATCATTTTGCCAAGTACATTCCAGACTGTATTTCCGTGTACGGAGCACATAATGAGCAGCGCCTGACCGGTAGGCATGAGACCCAGTCCATCGAGCAGTACAGCTATGGTGTATCTGATCGTGGTGCCTCGATTCGTATCCCGATTGGTACGGTAGAAGATGGCTGGAAAGGCCGCCTGGAAGATCGCCGCCCGGCATCCAACGCGGATCCTTACAAGGTCGCTGCGATCATCATCAAGGTGACCAAGGAAGCACTGGCCTAACAAGTTATATCAGGTCGAAATAAAAACCGGGTTGGGTAACCATCCCGGTTTTTTTATGCATTCAACCTTTGCGTTGTATCAGGTCTTTTGACCAGTCCTGTTGTAAGATCTGTAGAACCTCATCCATGGAAGCCGGCCTATCAGCAGGATCCTTGTTGAGGCATTTCATACAGAGGGTTTCGAGTATCCTGGGTATGGGATACTTGCTGATCTCGGATGGCTTGGCCGGTTGCTGGTTTTGCACCATGTCCAGCACCTCGTGTGTCATCTCGCTATTGAAAGGAGGCTGGCCGGTCAGCAATTCATAGAGCACGGAACCCAGGCTGTAGATATCGGTGCTAAAGCTAATATCCGGATCGCGGCGGATTTGTTCCGGCGACATATAGCAAAGTGTGCCCTGTAACTTACCGTGCCCGGTGATGGATTTATCCGAATCAGCAACGGAGTTGACCTCACTGGTGTCTTCAACCGGTGCAGTGCCGTCTTTTTTCCACACCTTGGCCAAACCCCAGTCAAGTATCAGCACCTCGCCATACGGGCCGACCAGGATGTTCTCAGGCTTGATATCGCGATGCGCAACACCGTGTGCGTGTGCATAGGCCAGGGCACGCGCGACTTGCTCAATAACTTCAATCAACTGTGTCAGGTCGTATCTTTCACGGTAGTCNNTGCACCAGTTTCATCGTGAAATAGTAATTGCCCCGGTTGTCACGTCCAACCTCGTAGACCGGTATGGTGTTCGGGTGCTGTAGCATCGCTGAGACCCGCGCTTCACGTAACAGGCGTGTAATTTCTATTTTATCGTTTTGAAATTCAGGGCGTAATGTCTTGTAGGCTACTACACGATTGAGGTGCATATCCTTATATGAATGGATCAGCGACTTTCCACCCTTCGCTATGGTGCTGAGGAATTTGTAACGGGTATTCGGGTTCAGTTTCTCTGGAAGTGGTTGGTCGGTGTCTTCCAGGAAGACATGATCGTATTCTTTTCCGGGCTGCCGAAACATGGGCATAGTGAGCTACCTCGATACTCGGTTGTCATCAGGTGCAGTACTCATTTTTGAATACCGTAGGAGTATGACTGATAGCACAATGTTACAGCAAAAGTAGCATGTAGTGTAAGTGTAAAGCCGGCAGGATGATTCAGTCCATGACGTTCTTATAATACCCGCACCATTCCTTGGTGAGTTGCATGGCTTCTTTTTCACTGGTTTGGCATAGCTTCATGATAGCGGGCCAGATATCGTCAAAAGGAATAGTTTCTTTCTGGTGGAGTAATTTTACTGCTTCAGCAAGCGTTACCCCGGATTGTTGCATTTCATCCAGGGTAGAAATTGTTTCCAGTATTTTTTTGGTTCTATACATTGCATTGCTACAGGCTTAGTTCGTTAGGAGTTGAAATAGATCATNNAGGATTATATGGATAAGTTTTTAAATAATCCGTAAATAAGTACCAGAAGGGCTGGAAATAAAACAACGGTACCCATTGCGTACAGACTATAGACAAGTTTGTTAGCATTTGAGCCTTTGTAATTGAATCCCTTTTCGCCAGTAAAAGCACGGATTAACATTGCCAGCGTGGATGTCCAGCTAAAAAAAATGATTGACCAAACGATAATAGAAAGCAGCCATAAGGGGAGAGCAGGAAGATCAATTATCGCTGCAAGAGCAATGAGCATAATACCCCGTGAACTACCTCCTGCATGAATTAAATGCCAATCTGCTTTATTTGTATCCTTGAGAATTGACCTGTAGAGAAATAATCCAGCCGAGACACTAACTGTGA
>DJMK01000170.1 GCA_002436485.1 Proteobacteria bacterium UBA6492 | reverse complement strand
GCCTGACTCACCCCAGGATATTTTTTTTGTTATGCCAGAGAGGATCACCAAGTCGGCAGACATTTTTACCTTCGAATTTCACGTCAAAGGAGTACATCATAAATTCGCACACATCTTTAATCGTACCGCTGACTACGCCCTTTCGAACACCAGGTTCATCGCCGGTACTTTTTGAATAAAGTGCGCCTTTGACCATAGGCATCTTGCCATCCGTCTTGACCGACTTGGGGCCTTTACTGGTATCGAGCGACTGGCCCAGATTTGGGTAAGGAATAGGAACCACTGCCTTACCGACAGGCGTCAGGCAAACATCGGGAAAAACCAGGCTCTTACCACCGCTCCCCTTATGCGCAATACCGCGCGTATTTGAATGTGTCGTTTGCCCCATGTCTAAGCCTATGTAATCACCTGGTAGTACTAACTCGCACTTTTTCAACTTTCAAAGCCTGTTTGTCGCATTGCATCGCCGCGCGCCAGACCATTGATAACAACAATTTATTAGGCTCCAGGATCAGTGTTTCTAACGAAAAACGTGGTTTTTGCACTTCAGCCGCTACGGTGATATCCGTGACAAGATTGACCTTTGGTACCGTGAATGCAATTTTGCCGCGTGGATGCATGTTTGTAATTACCACGCTTTCGCCGCCTTGTAGATAACCGGGATAAACCAGATCGGGGTGGGCCATACTAAAAAACCGTTTATCAAAATCTTCAGGAAGATACGGCGCCCTGCTAGTCTGCCAGGTTTCGTCATAGGTGCCCGCATATTGCGATCGCGGCATCCAGTGAGGGGCAGATACGCCAAAGCAGGCAGGGAGTGGTGTATCGTTGATGTCAGCAATCAGGTGATTGGGATCTTCCAGGTTAGGTAGTGGAACACCATTCATCTCACCAACGTTACGTTGCCCGGCAAAGCCCCTGCCAACCGGGTTTCGTTGCTCGATATCTACGATTTGCCCATCTTTGATATACGCGCCGCCATAAGCTTTTTCATACACAAGCGGCATGGTTTTAAATGGTTTTGGTGATGTCATCTTTCCATCTTGCCAATGACGATCACCAAATACGCGGATTGTCTTGCTAACTTGCCCTACTGACAGGCCAACATCGAGACTTTTGACTAATTTGCCTTCCGGCGCACAGGCATGGCCCAGCATAATGATATCGCTGCTTGGTTTACCCGTATGAAAATCTGATGCGTACTTGATGCTCGATTTATCTGGCTCTGTCCAGTATTCATCCCCCACAATAAGAGGTGCCTGCTCTTCTGCCAGCGTCCAGTTCTTACCAATCTTGAAAGTAGCTTTTGCTAACACATAGAGGGTATCAATGGCATCTTCATTGGGGAATAGTGCCATGTTGGTTGCAAACGGTGTGTTGTTCTGAAGTTGTAGCATCTTAAATAATCACCAGGGTGGCCTATGGTGTTTTTCCTGGTTGAACTGCATTTTTCATCTCAGCACCGCGTTGTTTAACCTAGTTGACCTGAACTGAACCGCCCATGATCCGATTTACACCGCTGGAACGATTTAATAGATATTTGCCACGTATCAGCACTTTACCAGATCGAGTCAGGGTAATACTGGCCTCGCCGCACTTGAGCACAATTTCTTTTTTGCCTTTCAGTGTTATGCGTTCTCCATCGACCTGAACATCATCAATTTTATGATTGGCATCCAACTGCAGCTCGTTTTTACTTGAAGATTGATCGCCAAATGTCTCAAGCATTTCCTGCAATGGACTATGTATCAATCCCATAATAACTGGGCGTGACAAATCACCATTCGCAAACAGTATTGCCACTTGTCTGCCTATTTGCTTCCTGGTGAGACTCTGGGTTGTAAGGGCAATATGCTTTTCTGAAGAACTACCAGCATGGAACTCAACCAGCGGTTGCCCCTGCGCATCCATATCAACCAATGTGCCCAGCATGATTTCACCAGGCGCTACTCGCGGTTGCTCTGGAGTATCTTGGTATTGCTCTTCAGTATTATTATAATTTTCCTGTTCCACTCCGCACCATTTTTAGTTAGTCAGGACCTTGCTACCCTTAATTACGACATTCGAAGATCCCTTGATATTAATTGTTTTACCGCTCATGGTGATATCGCCATTGCTTTTCATCACTATTTGAGCAGCACCCGTTTTTATTACAATTTTATCATCTGCGTCCATGGTGATAGTTTTGGCGTGCAGACTGTAATCCTTAGTAACATTTTCATAGTAATTACCACTAACACTTTCCTTGAGATCTTTCTCAACATGTATAGTCATGTTAGCGTTAATGTTTTCATTATGATTTTTACCAACCTTAATGGTTTTATTGCTCTTGATTGTCTCGGTTTGGTTGTTATTTACAGTTTTATTTCGGTCATTTTCTATTGTTGAATTTTCATCATGATTGATAGTCTTGGTACGATCATGATCGACAGTAAGCGTCTCATCGTTTTCCACCATAGTATCCATGTTTTTCTCGGCATGGATATAGACCTGCTCGGCATCTTTCTTGTCTTCAAAACGAATTTCGTTGTAATTGGCCGCTGTGCCACCCTTGGTTGAATGGGTCTTGATACCGCTCTGCGTTTTCGAGGGATACGGTGGTTTATTAGCACCGTTATAGACGGTACCAGTCACGATCGG
>DJMK01000042.1 GCA_002436485.1 Proteobacteria bacterium UBA6492 | reverse complement strand
CAGCACCATGTCGACCTTGTCGATAACGTGCTTGAGAACATCAAGCGGAGTCGCCGGGTTGAATACGAGACCTGCCTTACAACCTTCGCCCTGGATCAACTGCAGGGTACGGTCGATGTGCTCAGAGGCTTCCGGGTGGAAAGTAATATAGGTGGCGCCGGCCTTGGCAAAGTCGGGAATAATGCGATCCACTGGCTTGACCATCAGGTGGACATCAATTGCTGCTGTCACGCCATGCTTGCGTAGTGCATCACACACCAGCGGGCCGATAGTTAAATTAGGCACGTAATGATTGTCCATTACATCAAAGTGCACAATCTCTGCACCCGATTTCAATACGTTGTCTACTTCCTCACCCAGTCGCGCAAAGTCCGCTGACAGGATAGATGGTGCAATTGCAAAATCTGCCATGAGTTCACCCCAGAATCTGTTCATTTATCTCAGACTGCCAGATTAAAAATCAGCCAGCCACTAAAAATCGAGCCGCTAACTCTACCGGAAATACCGCCTGTTTGCAGCTACCCGGGCTGAATATCGCTTGTTACCGGAACAAAACCCCACCTATACTGTCCGAGAAAATCAATAAGTTATCTATCAGGAGACTTCATCATGAACTTATCCAGGTTATTGATTACACTCGTTTTTTGCCTGTTTGCCGGTGTGGCGATTGCTGCATCCAAGTCTGACCTCGCCAAGGAGAAACGTTGGGAAGAGCAAATCGTGCCCAGCATACTGGTCGGTGAGGATGTCAAACTCAAGGCCGGCGAGGTGGAATTTCTTGCGCTGTATGCCGAGCCAACCACCGACGAAGTCAAAGGTGGCTTGTTAATTCTGCATGGTATCGGGGTACATCCCGCCTGGCCGGATGTCATTGATCCTATTCGTATGGCCTTTCCTGACAAGGGATGGCACACGCTGTCGTTGCAAATGCCCATTTTGAAAAACGAAGCTGAAGGCGACGAATATGCGCCCCTGTTTGACGAGGTCCCCGGACGTATCCAGGCCGGCGTTGATTACCTGAAGGGCAAAGGCGTAAACAGGATCATCATCATCGGACACAGCATGGGCGTAACCATGGCCAATTATTACCTGGCCACAAAACCAGATAGTGCCGTCAACGCTATTGTCTCCGCCGCCAGTGGGCCCGGTTATCCGAAACACAAAAACATGGACAGCCTGGCCAACTTTAAAAAGATAAAACTACCTTATTTTGATATCTATGGTACCGAAGATTCCAAGCGGGTTACCAATGCGGCAGATGCACGCGCTGAAGCAGCAAAACAGATGAATAAAAATAATTACACGCTGGTCAAGGTACCGGGTGCAAATCATTTTTATGCCGGTAAACAGCAAGAACTCATCCAGGTCATTGATGACTGGCTGGCTAAAAATATTAAGTAAACGACATCAAAAGGGAAGTGGCAAAGAATGACATTAAATAGTATCTATAGTTTATTGCACGTAGTTTCCGCCGTGATTTGGGTAGGCGGTATGTTCTTTGCCTATGTGTGCCTACGCCCCACGGCAGCACAACAACTGGAACCGCCGGCCCGTTTGCAGTTATGGGCCGGCGTATTCAACCGTTTCTTTCCGTTTGTCTGGCTGTCAGTGATACTGCTGCCATTAACCGGTTACCTGATGCTGTTTGCCGTCTGGGGAAGTTTTGCAGTAACACCACTGTATGTGCACATCATGAACGGCACTGGCATTCTGATGATACTTATATATATGCACGTATTCTTTGCGCCTTACAAACGGTTGAAACTGGCTGTGGCTGCACAGGACTGGCCAGCAGGCGGTAAACAGTTAAACCAGATACGCAACCTGATAAAAATAAATCTGACACTGGGTCTGATCACTGTGATAGTTGCAAGCGGTGGTCGCTTCTACAGCATGTAATACAGGATTATTTTATACCACGCACTTTTCTGATTGTTTCATAGGCCGCTTTTATCTCGGCAGTCTTTTCGTTAGCCAGCTTGATCATTTCCTCGGGTAATCCCTTGGCAACCAGCTTATCCGGGTGGTGCTGGCTCATCAATCGGCGATAAGCTTTTTTCACTTCCGCATCGCTGGCACTCTCGGAAATGCCAAGTGCAACATAAGCTTCCTGTATAAGATCGGCACGTGGTTTAACCGGTTCATGACCGGAACGTCCATGAAAGGCATGTTGTGCCTTGACCATCCCCTCAATGACTGCGAACTGTGTTTTGGAGAACCCCAGGTGCTGACAAACGTGGGTGAGAATATGTCTTTCTGCCACATGCACATGTCCATCGGCATATGCTGCGAACAAAAGGATCTCGATGAACATTTGCTTCAGGTTACGATTGCGTCCACACTCAGCACGAAACTGCTCGATGACATCATCCAGTGGAAAATCCTCTGCCTTCCCCTGGGTAAATAGATCAATCGCGAATTTTTTCTGTTGTTCATCCAGGTTCATCTGCTGCATAAGATTGCGCGCCATCTGGATCTCGGTTTCACTAACACGGCCATCCGCCTTGGCCAGGTGACCCATCACGGAGAATACCGTGGTGAAAAACACCGTTTGCATTCTCTCCTGGTTATTTGGTCCATCATGGCCTAATGCATCGTAAGCGGCTGCTTTATCCAGCCCCTTATCAAATTGATGACCAAATGCAGCGCCAAGAACAGCTCCGATAGGTCCGCCAACTGCGAAACCAAATGCACCACCGGCCAGTTTTCCCCACCAGGACATACGTTTATCTATCTCTAT
>DJMK01000017.1 GCA_002436485.1 Proteobacteria bacterium UBA6492 | reverse complement strand
GATCTGCAAGCTTCGAAAAACGCGAGTGATGAAAGTGCCCATAACGTAAATTTTCAGGTAGACGAAGAAGATAAAAACATTTACCTGCGCAGTATGCAGAACGTGCATAACTATATTCGTGATGGTGATGTTTTTCAGGTTAATCTCTCAAGGCTCTGGACGGGTACAACAGCAGGCAGTCCAGCGAGCGGCCTGTATGAAAATCTACGACAAAATAATCCGGCACCCTTTGCCGGTTATATGCAGTTAAATGATTGTGCCGTATTGAGTTCATCACCGGAACGCCTGGTATCTGTCCGGCATAACCAGGTTGAGACACGACCGATCGCCGGTACACGCCCACGCGGGGCTGATACAACAAGCGATGAATCGCTGCAACGAGAATTAATTGCGCATCCAAAGGAACGGGCAGAACATGTCATGTTGATTGACCTGGAACGCAATGATCTCGGTCGCATCTGTAAACCGGGCAGCGTACAGGTAAACGAAAACATGACTATAGAATCGTATGCGCATGTGCATCACATTGTTTCCAACATTACCGGTCAACTGCGTGAAGGCATTACGCCGATTGATGTCATTCGCGCTGTTTTCCCGGGTGGGACCATCACCGGTTGTCCTAAAGTCCGTTGCATGGAGATAATTGGCGAGCTGGAAAAGGCCCCGCGGGGTGCGTATACAGGCTCAATGGGTTATATCGGTCACGATGGCAGAATGGATTTGAATATTCTGATACGTAGTATCGTTATTGAAGGCGACACGATTTCGTTTCGTGCCGGCGCGGGGCTTGTGGCGGATTCTGTTCCGCAAAAAGAATTACATGAAACACGCGCCAAAGCCAAGGGAATGTTGCTGGCTTTAAATGGAGGGCAGGCTATTGCCGAATAGCAGGATACTGGTTAATGGAAAGTCAGCCAGTGATCTTCCAGTGATGGATCGCGGCTTGCAGTATGGTGACGGCCTGTTTGAAACCATGACCGTTATTAAGGGCGAAATTCCATTCTGGTCATATCACATGCAACGTGTAAAACGATCCTGTGAGCGCCTGTTGTTACCTGAACCCAACGAGATACAGTTAAAGCAGGAAATCAAGCAACTGCTGACTGGCGATGCTGATGCAATCCTGAAACTGATTTTGACGCGCGGTCAGGGCCAGCGTGGCTATCGGCCATCAGCTAAAACGGGTATGACTCGAATATTCATGCGCTTTGATCGGCCACAACTGCCTGACAGCTATTGGGAGTCAGGTGTTGCCACCTGTGTTTGTCATACGCGTCTGGCCACACAACCACTGCTGGCCGGCATAAAGCATCTGAATCGCCTTGAGCAGATTTTGGCAAGCAATGAAATCGAAGAAAACCGCTACCAGGAGGGGCTGATGTGTGATTACAGTGATAATATTATAGAAGCGACATCACATAATGTTTTTGCGGTTATGGCTGGTGAATTATTAACCCCCGAGTTGACGAGTTGTGGTGTCGAAGGAGTGATGCGTGACTATGTGCTGGAACTCGCACAAAGAGAAAATATTCCAGCCAGAATAACCAAAATGACTAAAAGCGAACTAAAGTTACTGGATGAAGTCTTTTTAACAAATAGCGTGCACGGCGTATGGCCTGTTACGCGCATTGAAGACAACACTTACCCGGTTGGCGAATGGACCGCCAGGTTAAGAGATAAAATAGCCAAAATTCTACCTTACAAGTAAATGAAAAAACTGCTGTCAAAATTTGTCATTCTTATTGCGCTGCTGGGTGTGTTGATTAGCGGCTGGCTCTTCATGGATATGCAGCGTTTTCTGTCATCCCCGATGGCGTTACCTGAAGAAGGTGTGGTCATCGAGGTACAACCTGGTAGCAATTTAACACGCATCGTTAGTGACCTGTCGCAACAAAACATTATTAATAAGCCGAGTTATTTGCGCTGGTATGCGAGATGGCAACAAGGTGCGGATAAAATCCATACGGGTGAATACAAAATAGAACCGGGCACCAGCCCGAAAGAATTTCTCGCCATGTTAATCGCCGGCAAGGTGCTGCAATATTCGATCACGATTGTTGAAGGCTGGACATTCAAACAAATGATGCAGGCGATAAGTGAAAATCCCAGCCTGAGTCATGAACTGGCGGGCCTGAGCGATGAAGAAATTATGACAAAGCTCGGATATAAGGGGCAGCATCCTGAAGGTCGTTTTTTACCCGACACCTATGCGTTTCCACGCGGTATGTCTGATATTGCGTTTTTGAACCGCGCCTACCAGGCGATGGAAAATTACCTTGCACAAACCTGGCCGCAACGCGATGTTGGTGTTCCGGTCAAGTCGCCGTATGAAGCGTTGATACTTGCATCGATTGTCGAAAAAGAAACCGGGCTCGCCAGTGAACGCAAGGCCATCGCGGGTGTTTTCAGCCGGCGCTTGCAAAAACGCATGCGCCTGCAAACTGATCCGACCGTTATTTACGGTATGGGTGATAGTTATAAAGGCAATATTCGTAAACGTGACCTGTTAGCAGATACTCCGTATAACACTTACAAAATATTTGGTTTGCCACCAACGCCGATTGCCATGCCCGGCCGGGATGCGATTGATGCTGTGTTACACCCGGCCGAGGGTAACGAACTGTATTTCGTCTCCAAGGGTGATGGTAGCCATCATTTTTCAGCGACACTCGAAGAACACAATGAAGCGGTGATCAAGTACCAGTTAAAGGGCAAGCGTAAAGCATTTTCATCCTTTAAACCCGAAGAAGAAAA